>JAICQQ010000363.1 GCA_025937785.1 Polyangiaceae bacterium | reverse complement strand
CTCGGTGGCGGTTAGGACGGCGTGGGAATGGGCACGGGCGCAGGCGGTTCCAGCAGCAGGCGGGCTTCGTTCATGGCGCTGGCGACGGGGCGCAGGCGTTCGTCGCTCTTGATCATCGCGATGAGGGCGCGCATGCACTCTTGGTACTGCTCCCGGGTGAGCTGGCCGCGCAACAGCTCGACTCGGTAGAACACGGCGGCGGTCTGGACGACGTCACACAGGCAATAGTCGCGGACTTCCTGGATTCGCCCGGCGTGGACGAGAGGACCCACGTCTTTGCCATCGACGCCCACCTTGCCTGGCATGCCGCACAGCTTGGCGATGATATCGAGCTTCGAGACTTTCGTTGCACCAAAATCAGCAATGAAGTCCATCAGATCGAGGTGACCCTCGGGTGAGAAACGGTAGCGAACGTCCCGGGACTGGTAATAGTGGACGAGCGGGATGCCGTGGCGCAGGCAGCGCATGGCGATGACGGGCAGGTCGAAGCCTCGGCCGTTGTAGGTCACGAGGGTCGGGTGCCGTTCGTCGAGCACCTTGGCGAAATCGGTCAAAATGCCCGCTTCGTCGCGATCTTCGCCGATGATCGCCAAACGGCGCGGCAGACAGTGGCTGTCGATCCAGAGAGCGCCGATCGCCACCACCTGATGGTGCGCTGCCGCCGGAAGACGCTCGGCTTCTGCCGACTCGGCGATCGGGAGCTCGGGATCGAGGACGGTTTCGATGTCGAGGACCAGCGTCGCGGCAGCCAAGACCCGGCTTTTGCCACAGGCGAGAGTGGCGTCAAGCCCTCGAGCCAACGGTCCGGGGCGAATCGGAAAACCTAATCTTCATAAAAAACAAATATTTAGCCTCACTTGACGTCTGAGCTTCCTCGTGGTCACGTCCGTGTCATGCTCTCAACGCTAGCCCCCACCCGAGCGGCGGCTGACGCTGGGTGCTCTCTAACATTCCAAGTTTTGGGCGGGCCGTGCCTGACGGTACGGTCTAGCCAGTTCCATGGGCCGAAATACTCTAGTTATCAATTGTGATCTCCGAGAGACCCGAGTCGCTCTGATTGAGGACGGGGTCATCGTCGAACTGCAAATCGAACGCGCAAACAACCGAGGTACCGTGGGCAACATCGTCCTGGGCCGGGTGTCGCGCGTCCTACCTGGCATGCAAGCCGCGTTCATCGACGTTGGCATGGAGCGTGCCGCCTTCCTGCACGTCGAAGACCTGATCCGTCCCGACGACTTCGAAGCCTACCTCGCGGGCGATTCTCGCGAAGAGATCGGCAGCGGGGTCAACGAGAACGGGGACGACAGCGACGACGACGACGGCGCCGCACCCTCCCGTGCGCAAGCGGCGGTCCCCGGCGGCGCCAAAGGCGACCCCGAGGGCGCCGCTGCGCAAGCCGCTGCCGAGAGTGGAGGCGCGGCCACAACGAGCGCGGATGAGGACGACGACGACGATGAGGAGATCTTCCGCTCGTCCGAGAACGGCGAGGACGACGACGACGACGATGAAGATGAGGACGACGATGGGCACGAGCATCTTCACGACCACACCCACGATCACGATCACGACCACGCCCACGACGAGGTCGAGGCCGATGAGGACGAGGACGATGACGAGGATGACGATGAGGACGACGACGACCTCGACAGCGACGACGACGACGACCTCGACGACGACCTCGACGACGAACTGATCGGTGCCGCTTCGGGCACCGAAGCCCCTGACTCGTTCGGCGACGAAGAAGCGGACGACTCGGACGACTCGGACGACTCGGACGACGAGGGCGAGGGCGAGGGCGACGACGACCTCGACAGCGACGACGACGACGATCCGGAGGACGCGGGCGCGGACGACGAGGCGGGCGCGGACCACGATCGCGACGTCGACGACGACCTCGACAGCGATCCCGTTCCGGCAGCGGGGAAGCGCACGCTTTCCGAAGATGATGTGGAGGAAGAGGAAGAAGAGGAGGAGTCCTCGGAGAAGCGACGGCGGCGACGCCCGAAACGGCGCAACCCCGAGCACTCCGAAGCCCGCGGCTCTGGCGACTCGGACGCTGACTCACGTGGCCGCCGCCGGCGACGTAAGCGCAAGTCCGGCGACAGCGGCGGGAGCGGGGGCGGACAGCGCCCGAACAACAACGGTCGCACCGGAGCTGCATCGAACAACGGCGCTCGCGGACGCGAAGGCCGCCGGCGCAACCCGCGCCTGAAGAGCCGCACGGAACGCTCGCTCCCGATCACCGAGGTGGTGAAAGAGGGTGACCAGGTCGTCGTGCAGATCTCCAAAGAGCCGATTGGCACCAAGGGCGCGCGGGTCACGAGCCACGTTTCGCTGCCGGGTCGCTACGCCGTGTACCTGCCCACGGTCGAGCACGTAGGCGTATCGAAGCGCATCGGTTCCGCGCGCGAGCGGGCTCGCTTGCGCCAAGCCATTGATGGCATGAAACCGCCGAGCGGCGGCCTGATCGTGCGAACGGTGGCCGAGGGACTGACCAAGAAGGCGCTGAAGGCGGACATCGGCTACCTGATCAAGCTGTGGGGCGAGGTGTCTCGCAAAGTAGAAAACGCCAAGGCGCCGCAGGTGCTGTACGACGAGCTCGACCTGGTCCTGAAGACCGCGCGCGATTGGTTCACCGACGACATCGAGAAGATCGTGATCGACGATCGCGATCAGTACGCGCGGCTCGTGCGCTTCGTCGAAATGTTCATGCCAGAACGGGCGCGCGACATCGAGCTGTATACCGGCGACGAACCCATCTTCGACGCGTACGGCATCGAAGATGAAATCGCTCGCGCGTTGAGCCGCAAGGTGCCGCTGGCGAGCGGTGGCTACTTGATCATCGACCAGGCAGAAGCGCTGAGCGCGATCGACGTCAACACGGGCCGCTACGTCGGTAAGGGCAGCAAAGATCTCGAAGAGACCGCGCTCAAGACCAACCTGGAGGCCGTGGCAGAGATCGCGTATCAGCTGCGCTTCCGCAACGTGGGCGGCCTGGTCGTGCTCGACCTGATCGACATGGACCTACCGGCGAATCGGGACAAGGTTTATCGTGCGCTCGAGGGATACCTGGCCAAGGACAAGGCCAAGACCACGATCAACCGCATCTCGGATCTCGGCCTGATCGAGATGACGCGCAAGCGCACCCGCGAAAGCCTGAGCCGCACCATGCACGAGCCGTGCTTCTATTGCGACGGCACCGGACAGATTCAATCACGCACCACGATCGCGTACGAGATTCTGCGTCAGCTTCGGCGCGAGCGCGAGAGCTTGCCCGGCTACTCGGTGGTGGTGAATGCGCACCCCGCCATCGTGGATCTGCTGCAAGGTGAGGAGAATGTCGCCGTGCAAGAAGCCGAACGGCGCAACATGCGTCGCATCGAGCTCGTGGCACGCCGCGAATACCACATCGAACAATTCGACCTCACCGGGAAGTAGTCAGATGACGGATTCTCGAAAGAGCGAACGAGTCACCATCAACAAGGAGTTCGACTCGTTCGATCAGTTCATCAAGGAATACGTCACCAACATTTCCAGGTCCGGCGCCTTCATCAAAACCTCCGAGCCGTTGCCGGTGGGTTCCGAGGTCGATCTGCGTTTCACGGTGATCATGGACGACATCGAAACCATCGAAGGCGTTGGCCGCGTGGTGCGCGTCGAGAGCGATCCCCCTGGCATGGGTGTGGTGTTCAAAGAGCTGAGCGGTTACTCGCGCGACCTGATCGAGAAACTGCTGACGGCTCGCAGCCTCGGGACGACCGAGGAGTGAACTGCCGGCCGGCGCGTTCGGCCTGGCGGGCAGCGCACGTGATCGCGGGAAAACCGCGGGAGATCGCGGGCGCTCCGAGAAAAGGCGCAAAAAGCCGTTGCGCGACGAGGATTCTGGGCCTAACACGCGCCGGCTATGTACCTGTTCAAGACCGGCACGCCGCGCAAGACCAACCGCAAGAAGAGCATCCGGAAGCAAGCCAAGCACAAGGCGAAGAACCGCCGTCGCAGGATCCACCTGCAACGCGGCAAGGCGAAATCTCGGCGCGTCTAGTCGAGTGAATCGGGGCGCCCCGCTCCGAGGCGCCCTACCGCGGACAGCTGGTCAGCTCGCCAGCTAGAAAGCATCGGCGTCGAGCGCTTCCGCTCCGAGAGCGCGTTGAGCGACTTCGTAGCTAAACCCGGCGCGGGCGAGCGCCTGCAAGTCTTTGCGGCGCTCCTTCGCCGTCACGGCCGTGGTTCGATGCGGACCGAGCTTCCGGCGCCGGACGAACCTGAGCGCCGCTTCGAGTTCCGGTTCCGCTTGGTCCGCGTCGACTCGACCGAGCGCCTCGCGGGCGGTGCCAGCCTCGACGCCCTTGGCGGACAACCGATGCACGATGGCCCGTTCACCCAAGCCTCGCTGTCGCAGGCTTCGGATCGAGGCTTCGGCGAAACGTGCATCGTCGACGATCCCCGAGCGCTGGTAGCGCGCCACGAGCTCGGTCACTGCGGCTTCGAGCTCGTCCCTACTGGTGCCTTCGGGGGCGAGGGTGCGACCCTTGCGCAAGAGCAGCGTGCGCAGCTTCGCGATCGAAGCGTCGAAGCGCTCTAGGTACTTGAGTGCCGCCTCGTCCAGTACTCGCGCGAGCCGCTGCGAGTCGGGCAGGCGCTGGGAATCGGACATCCCGACGGACTCAGCCGCCCTTTTTCAGTTCGGTCAGGACGAGCTTGCTGACGGCCTTGAGGGTGTCGAACACCCCGATCCCAGCGCGGGCGTTGGCTTCGTAGTCGGGCACGCTCATCGGATTCAACAGCTGCCTCAGCTCGTCCACCTCGACGACGTTGGGCAGGTCGCGCTTGTTGTACTGAATCACGTACGGGATCTTCTCGAGCGAGTAACCCTGCTCGGCCAGGTTGGTGCGCAGGTTTTCCACGCTCTCTTGGTTGGCTTCGAGCCGCTCGATCTGGGAGTCGGCCACGAAGATGACGCCGTCCACGCCCTTCAGGATCAATTTGCGGCTGGCGTCGTAGAACACCTGCCCGGGAACCGTGTACAAATGAAACCTGGTCTTGAAGCCGCGAATCTCACCGAGCGACAGCGGCAAGAAGTCGAAGAACAGCGTGCGCTCGGTCTCCGTGGCAAGACTGATCATCTTGCCTTTGGCGTCTGGATTCGTCCGCTCGTAGATGTACTGCAGGTTGGTCGTTTTTCCGCAAAGCCCGGGCCCGTAGTAGACAATTTTGCAATTGATCTCCCGGGCCATGTAGTTGATGAAACTCATGCCCGGTACCTCTAGTCGTTGAACAAGTTGTCGATGTCCTCGTCGGTGATCTCCGCGAATGGAGAGTCCGCCCCAGGCTCTTGGACTTTGCTGAGCAACAACTCGAAGATCCGGTTGAGCTCGTCGCTTGCCTTGCGCACGCGGAGCCTGACCAGGCCCAAACTCGATTTCGAGTCGAAGATGACGACCAGAATCACGCGGTTACCCACGAGCTGAATGTGGATGTTGGCCTTTTCGCCCTCGTGAAACTGCGTCGCAAATTCGTTCTCGCGCAGCAGCTTGGCAATCCCGCCGGTGGCGGCGATGTTGCCTGCAGTGAGCGACGCTAGCGAGGTGGTATCGATGTTGTCCACCTCACCACTCGCCGCAATGAGCTGACCGTTCTTATCGACGATGAATACGACTTTGGCGTTCGCCTCCCTCACCAGCCGGTCCACGACCGCCTGGATCTGGTTGAACTCCTCCTCGTACATCACCATCTGTGGGTTAACCATCCGAGCCTCCGCGGCTTACCCGCTCTAACTGAAGAAACATTACAGGGTTGGT
>JAICQQ010000215.1 GCA_025937785.1 Polyangiaceae bacterium | reverse complement strand
ATGTCCAGGTGGTTGGTCGGTTCGTCGAGCAGCAGCACGTCGGGGCGGGAAACCAACACTTGCGCCAAGAGCACGCGCAACTTGAAGCCCCCGGAGAGGGTGCTGAGGGCTCGATCGAGGTTGTCGGCGTGCAGGCCCAAGCCCACCAGCACCTCGCGCGCTCTGGCTTCGAGGGTGTACCCGTCGCCGTGGGCAATCAGGTCGTTCAGCGCGATGATGCGCGCCGCGTCGGGGTTCGCTTCGTCGCTCAGGCGCTCGTGCTCGCGCAAGGCGTCGAACACCTCGGCGTCCCCCCTCATCGCTACATCGACGATGCGCTGGCTATCGTCGGCAAACCGGTCTTGGCGCAGGACGCCGAGCCGCAAGCTCTTGCCGAAGGTGATCTGGCCGTCCGCGGGCTCGTCTCCGGCCAGGATCTTGAGAAACGTCGTCTTGCCGCTACCGTTGGCCCCGACGAGGCCGTAGCGTTCACCCGGGTTCAGCTGGAGACTGACGCCCTCGAACAGCGTCTTCTGGCCGAAATTCTTGCCCAGGCCCGATAGCGTAATCATGACGGGCGCTTGCTACGCCGAACTGGGCCGAGGAGCAAGTGGCGGGGCGCGCGGGCGTCAGCCGCGGTGCGTTTCTGCTTCGTTGCGAGCGCCCTTGACCGCCTGGGCCGCCGCGCGCTTGACCGTCTTCAGCACGGCGGATTCGGGCGCCGGCAAGCTGATGTCGAGCAGCAACTCGGCTGCCAAGCGCGTGTACTTGTCTTCCACCCGATCGATGCGCCAGGTGATGTCTAGACGCTTGACGTTCCCCTTGATCATGCGCCCGTGAATCAGCGACGAGTTTGCGCTGCGCACCGGCGGCTGAAACCGAACGACGGCCCAGATCTTGGCCAACCCGTGCAGGATGGGGATGTCCAAATAGAGGTCGGTGCCGGTCTTGCCGCGCCCGACTACCCGTGCCCGTTCGAACTGATCGATGAAGCGGGCGTACCCGGCGTAGTCGGTCACCACCGCCTCGACTCGACGCGCGTCCGCTTCGACCCCCGCGCGGGCGGCCCCGGCGCGATTCGAGCTGCCCGAAACGGCTCGTTCGTAGCGCTCGATGTCACGTTTACCCCGCGCCGAGGCGAGACCAGGTGTCCACAGCGTGACGCTGGGAGCCAAGAGCACGCCAGCCGAGGCAAGCCAGCCACGCCGCGAGAGGCGGTGCGCTTGGCCATCGAAGGTTGACTCGTGGTCCACGATCTTACTGAGCTCGTTGCTGGTTTCGTTCATCATCGATTCTCGCTCGCGTTCAAACTCGCCGCGGGCTAACCCGCTCGCATTGGGCTATCGGCTTGTACGGCTTTCTACATAAGCACGACCTATGCCGATGCGAAGTCATTGATCTCTCGACGATCGGTGTGAACCTGGCATCACACGGCGTCGCAAAATCCGCACACCCCCAGGTTCGTCTGTCGTAGGCGTCTCCTACATCATGCGGAACGCGCCCTGCCGCGCTCGCGCTTGGGGCGTGCAGCACTCTTTGGAGCCGCGCCGCGCGTCTCTCTCGCCTCGCCATTCGGGTAGGCGCTTCGAATACACTCGACGATGTGGCCAAATGCTCCAGCCAGCGGCGAACGCCGGCGCCAGACCAGCGCGATGGTCCGCTGCGGTGCCGGTTCCTCGAAAGGCCGCACGGTCAACTTGGTGCGCAAGGTTTCGGTGGCCACGGCGAGCCGCGGCAGCAGCGTGACGCCCGCGCCCGCCGCCACCATTTGCGTGAGCGTCGTCAGGCTGGTCGCACGAAACTCGAGCTCACTCGCCCGCGCTTCGGTGCAAATCGCCAGTGCCTGGTCTCGAAAGCAATGCCCATCGTCCAAGAGCAATACGCCAACGTCGCGCAACTCCGATGCTTTGGCGGGGGTGCGCTTGCTGCCGAGCGCGCTGTCCGGCGCGGCGGCGATCACGAACGGATCGGAAGCGATCACCGCTTCGTCGACCTCGCCCAAGTCTGACTCGAGCGCTACCACCGCCGCGTCCAGGTTCCCGCTGTTCAGGCTGCGCGCCAGTACCTCGGTTTTGTCCTCGACCCACAACAGCTTGAGCGCCGGGTAGGCCCGGCGCAGCGCGGGGGCGATGCGTGGCAGTAAATACGGAGAAATCGTGGGGATGATCCCGATGCGCAGCGTCCCGGCGAGTGGGTTTCCAGCGCGCCGAGCGCTTTCGACCAAGTCATCGGTTTCGCGCAGCACCGCCCGCGCCCGCTCGATGAGCTCGCGCCCGGCAGCGGTCACGAGCACCCGACGTCGATCCCGCTCGAACAACGCTGTCCCGAGCACCTGTTCCAGCTGGGCGATCTGCGCGCTCAGCGCAGGCTGCGAGACGTGGCAACGCTCGGCAGCTTTGCGAAAACTCAGCGCCTCGGCCACCGCCACCGCATACTGAAGCTGGCGCAGGGAGAACGCGTGAGGCTCCATCGACATGATAGCCTATGTTTATCACGATCAGCGCTTTTGACAAGACCGGCTTCTTACCAATCGGAGGCGGCTGCCGGCTCCCCGCCGGAACAGCGCAGCGCCCGCGACTCCGAGCAGCGCCCAGAGCGCAGCTGTGGGGCTCGCCGGGACGGTGACGACGCGGCAACCGCAGCCCGGGGCGGACGAAACCGGCTCACAGGGGCTCTTGCCCACGCACTCGGTGTCATCGGGCAGGTCCGGCACGTCGCATTCGGGATCGCTGTCCTTACCGCCATAGATCTCGCAAATGCCTGCGACGTCATCGTCGCTCAGCGAGCTGTAGAGCACGGTTTGGTCGTACCATGCGTACATGACGGTGCCGAAGGTGTCCGGATGGTCGAGGCCCAGCACGTGACCTGCTTCGTGCATGATCACCGTGCGCAGATCGACGCCGCCCAGCTCACCGGGCAGCACGAAGTCGAACCCCTGCGTATTGACCTCGATGTCGGCGTCGAGAATTTCGCCCGTGTCCAGGTTCATGGTGACGCCCGTGATCGCCAGCGCCGCCGTGTCGTGCTCCCAGCCATCATCCTGGAAAAGGATCACGTTCGTGTTCCAGTCCGTCGCAGCGCAATTGTACTCGGGTCGATGACAGCCGACCTCGCCCAGCTGGATGAACGTCAGCGGAGGGGAGCCACCACGATGACACTCCGAGTCGGTCCAAAAAGCGAAACCCTGTTCGGCGATCTCGAGCACGTCGCGCGCTGACAGACCTGCCAACGGTGAACCGCCACGCTCCACGGCGAACGTCACGCAGCCGCTCGGCCAACGGATGGGCACGCCTCCTACCGGGCAGCCATCGACGAACTCGCAGATCTCTTCGGACGTATCGGACTGACACGTATGCGTCCGACAGTAAGCTCCGGCTGTGGCGGGCCAACTCGCCAGGAGTAGCAGCAATGTCAGCGAGATCCGTAACGTCACGAGCAGCCCGGCCGAAGCATTTACCTACCTCGGGGCGGACTACGAGTATAGGCGGGACGCCCCGTTGCTGCACGGGCGGCCCCGCAGACTCCCCGCAAGCGCCAGCCCCGCGTTCGGCGGCTCCGCAAATCCGACCGTGCCCGAGGCAGCAGGCGAAGCAGTTGCGCGCCCGCCAGTCCCGATCGGCCGCGCCGAAGACGATGTGGGTGATGGTACGCGGCTTGCAGTCTGGGAAGCTTCAATCGCTGATAGAGTCGAGAGTGTTCGAGGACGACGGAGTCCAGGTAGTCTCGAATCATGGATAGAAAGCTCGTCTATCGCTTCGCCCAGGAGCGCGCAGAGGGCCGCGCCGAGTGGCGCGCGCTGCTCGGCGGCAAGGGCGCAAACCTCGCCGAGATGGCCAATATGGGCATTCCGGTCCCTCCGGGCTTCACCATCAGCACCGAAGCCTGCGTGGACTATCTGAAAGACGGCAAGCTCAAGCGTGGCTTGATGCCCGCGGTGCGGGCATCGCTCGGCTGGCTCGAAGAGCTGACCGGCAAAGGCTTCGGCGACGCTGCGAACCCGCTCTTGGTGAGCGTCCGCTCCGGTGCGCAACGCTCGATGCCCGGCATGATGGATACCATCTTGAATTTGGGTTTGAACGACGCCACCGTCGTCGGCCTCGCGCACAAGAGCAAATCGGAGCGTTTCGCTTGGGACGCGTACCGCCGCCTGCTCACGATGTTCGGCGACGTCGTGCTCGGCATCGATCATCAACTGTTCGAGCGCACCCTGCACGAGGCGCGTCGAGAGCTGGCGCTGAAGCAAGGGCTTCATCTACCGGGCGACCTCGAAACGCTAGCGCGCCTGATACCGGATTCGGTGCTGGAAGCGGAGCAACTCCGGCGTGTGGTCGAACAACAGAGGCTGCTCCTCGACAGCTCTGAGGGCAAGTTCCCCACAGATCCCTACGAGCAGCTCGAAGCCGCCATCGAAGCCGTCTTCCAGAGCTGGAACAACCCCCGCGCACGCTTGTACCGACGCATGCACGACATCCCAGACGAATGGGGTACGGCCGTGAACATTCAGGCAATGGTGTTCGGCAACCTGGGCGAGACCAGCGCCACGGGCGTGGCATTCACGCGCGACCCGAGCACCGGCGAGCGTATGTTTTTCGGCGAGTGGTTACCGAATGCCCAAGGTGAGGACGTGGTGGCAGGCATCCGCACGCCTCGGCCGTTGACGAGCGGAGCGGGGCCAGCGGGTGAATCACTCGAGGAGCTGATGCCCGAAAACTTTCGGGAGCTGTTCGAAATCCAGCACAAGCTGGAAGCGCATTTTCGCGACATGCAAGACCTGGAGTTCACGATCGAAGCCGGCACGCTCTACCTGCTCCAGACTCGCAACGGGAAGCGCAGTGCGCGGGCCTCAGTCAAGATCGCGGTCGACATGGTCCACGAAGGCTTGCTGCACCAAGACGAAGCGATCTTGCGTGTGGAGCCAGAGCGGCTAGAAGAGTTACTGTTTCCAGCGATCGACCCCAAAGCTCAGGTGAAGCCGATCGCGCGCGGCATCCCGGCATCGCCCGGGGCGGTGTCGGGCAAGGCGGTGTTCAACGCGGACGACGCCGAGAGCCTCGCGAAAACCGGCGAGCCGGTGATCCTGATGCGAGCCGAAACCTCGCCAGAAGATCTGCATGGCATGAAGGCGGCGAAGGGTATCGTCACCGCCCGCGGCGGCGCGACGAG
This sequence comes from Polyangiaceae bacterium, assembly GCA_025937785.1. Taxonomy (GTDB): domain Bacteria; phylum Myxococcota_A; class Polyangia; order Polyangiales; family Polyangiaceae; genus JAICQQ01. The sequence continues at coordinate 8,521 of JAICQQ010000215.1, read as the reverse complement.
TCACGCCGCGGTGGTCGCCCGGGGCATGGGACGGCCATGCGTCGCCGGCTGCTCACAGCTGACCGTCGAGTCCGATCGCGGCCGGGCCCACGTGCTCGGCCCGGACGGTAGAGAGCTCGCGACCATCGACCAGGGGAGCGTCGTGACGATCGATGGCTTCTCCGGGGCGCTGTTCCTGGGTGAAGTCCCCACGGTGACGGCGTCGTTGAGCGCCGAGACCGAAGAACTGCTCGGCTGGACGCGTCAGGTGCAGCGCATGCGAGTGCGAGCCAACGCAGACACCAAGGCTCAAGCAGAACAGGCGCTCGAGTTTGGCGCCGACGGCATCGGTCTGTGCCGTACCGAACACATGTTCTTCGACGAGGAGCGGATCTTGGCCGTGCGCGAAATGATCTTGGCCAAGGACGCCGAGTCGCGTGCACGGGCCGTCAACAAGTTGCTTCCGTATCAAACGGCGGACTTCATCGAGCTGTTTCGCGTGATGGCCGGCAAGCCTGTCAACATCCGTTTGCTCGATCCACCGCTGCACGAGTTTCTGCCGCGCGAGCGGGCGCAGATTGACGAGCTCGCCCATGGGCTCGGCGTCACGGCGCTCGACCTCGAGCGGAAGGTCGCAGAGCTCTCGGAGTTCAACCCCATGCTCGGGCACCGCGGCGTGCGACTGGCGATCAGCTACCCGGAACTGCCCCGCATGCAAGTCCGTGCAATTTTGTCCGCGGCTTGCACGGTCGCGAAAGAGGGGCTCGTCGTCAAACCCGAGATCATGGTCCCGCTGGTCTTCGACCTCGGCGAGCTCAATGCCATGCACGCCATCACTGAACAGGTAGCCGCCGAAGTCTTCGAAGAGCAGGGGCAGCAAGTGCACTACAAGTTCGGCACCATGATCGAACTACCGAGGGCGGCGCTGATGGCGCACGAACTCGCGAAGCAAGCCGAGTTCTTTTCATTTGGCACCAACGACCTCACGCAGACCACGCTTGGCGTGTCGCGCGACGACTCCGGCGGTTTTCTGCCGCAGTACGTCGAACGTCACATTCTGCCCGAGGACCCCTTCGTGTCCATCGACAAGAACGGGGTTGGTGAGCTGGTGCGCATCGCAGTCGAGAAGGCCCGCGTGACGCGCACGGACATCTCCCTTGGCCTCTGCGGCGAACACGGTGGTGAGCCCCGTTCGATCGAGTTTTGCGAGCAGATCGGACTCAACTACGTCTCCTGCTCACCCTTCCGCATCCCCATTGCGCGCGTGGCCGCGGCGCAGGCGGCGCTGAGGCGCACCCGGCGTTACTGGCACTGATCGCGCGCCCGTGAGAGGCGTGGAATGCTACGGGGCGCAAGTGCTGCACGGACACACGAACCTCGCGCCAGACTTGCGTTTCAGCTTTCGTGTAACCATGCTTCCGCCGACCGCAGCGGCGCGGGTGAGCTGCGCGCGGGCTGGCTCAGGCGGCGGGTGGGCTGCCTCTTGGCGCTCGGGGTCATCGCGTCGCTTCGAACCAAAAACTCAATCCGATCAACGCCAAGACGACCATAGCGATCGCGACGTAGACTCCCTCGCGCCGAGATTCACCGAGTTCATGGGGACCAGGCACACCCGAAGGGCGATCGCCCTCGACGCTGCGCTTGCGGTCGTCCACCGTTTTTGTGGCCATGGAAGTACCTCCTGAAGGCCCAGCACTGCATTCCGCATGCCAACCGAGCGCGTGCGCTGAGCCGCAATGCCCTTGGAACCCGTCAGTCGCTCATGAACGAAGCTTCGGCGTGCCCTTCGGGTCGTTCGGGTCGAGCTACTCGGCGGCCGCTTTCAAGGGCAGCTCGAGCAGCACCGCGAGTTCGCGCGCTCCGAGCGTCTCTCTCTCGAGCAAAGCCTCGACCAGCCGTTCGAGCGCGTCACGATGCGTGGTGAGCAGCTCTCGCGCTTCGCTCAGGGCCGATGCCAGGGCGTCGCGGGCCTCGCGCTCGATGGCGGAGACCGTGGCGTCGCTCTGGCTAGCGTCCGTTCCGATGCGTTGACCCAGGAACGGGTGCTCGCTCTGGTGCTCGTAGAACGCCGGACCCAGGCTCTTGCTCATGCCGTAGTTGGCGACCATCTTCGAGGCGATCCGAGTCGCTTCCTTCAGGTCGTTTTCGGCCCCGGTAGAGACGCTCCCGAGCACCAGCCGCTCCGCAGCGTGTCCGCCCATGAGCACCCGCAGCCGAGCCCGAAGCTCGGGTTCGGTCAGAAGGTGACGATCAGCGGCAGGCGTCTGCTCCGTAACGCCCAACGCCATCCCGCGCGGGAGTATGCTGACTCGCTCCAGTGGCTCTGTGTGGGACGAATGGTACGCGACGATGGCATGACCGGCTTCGTGCACCGCGACGCGCTTTTTCTCGGCGGCCGCCAGACGTCCTTCGCGAGGGTCGCCGAGCACGATCTTGTCGCGCGCCGCGATGAAGTCGTGGAGGCCGATGCTTTCGGCGCCGGCGCGCGTGGCTCCGAGCGCCGCCTCGTTCACCAGATTTGCCAAGTCGGCTCCCGAAAACCCTGGCGTGCTTCGGGCCAGCGCCCGCAGGTCGACGTCCGGTGCCAGCGGCTTGCCCTGGGTGTGAACCTTCAAGATCGCCTCTCGAGCAGGCAGCTCGGGGCGATCCACCACCACACGCCGATCGAATCGCCCTGGACGCAGCAAGGCGGGGTCGAGTACGTCGGGGCGGTTGGTCGCCGCGAGCACGATGGTCAGGTCGTTACGATCGAAGCCGTCCATCTCCGAGAGCAGCTGGTTCAAGGTCTGTTCGCGTTCATCGTGACCGCCACCCAGCCCCGCGCCTCGCGCGCGGCCCACGGCGTCGATCTCGTCGATGAAGATGATGGCCGGCGCCTTCTGCTTGGCTTCTTCGAAGAGCTGGCGCACTCGAGCGGCGCCCACGCCCACGAACATCTCGATGAACTCGGAGGCGCTGATGCTGTAGAAAGGGACGCCAGACTCGCCCGCAACCGCGCGCGCCAGCAGCGTCTTGCCCGTGCCCGGCGGACCGACGAGGAGCACGCCGCGGGGCACCTTGCCGCCGAGCCGCCGAAAGCGTTCCGGCTCCTTGAGAAACTGCACGATCTCCTGGAGATCGCGCTTGGCGGACTCGAGCCCCGCGACGTCGCCGAAGCTGACTCCGACCGCGGTCTGCTTGTCGAACTTTCTACTTCTACCCTTCAGCATGTTCCCGAGCGAGCCAGAGCCGGACGAAAACATGCGCTGCGTACGTCTGGAGAGCCAAACCCAGACACCGATGATCAGCAGCCACGGCAAGAGCCCAGCCAGAATCTCGATCGCGATCGATGGGGCCTGGTTCGACACGCGGATCGTCACTCCCTGTTGGCGGAGCAACGGAAGCAACGCCGGGTCAGCGCTCGGCATCACGGTCGAGAAGCGCTCGGTGCTCTGCGTCCCGACGCTGCGGGGCTTTTCCAAGGTACCCCGTAACGTTTGGCCCGAGATTTCGACGGATTGGACGTCGCCTGCCTGGGCCCACGCATAGAACTCGGAGTAGTCGACCGGCGGCACCGGCGGAGGCGCCGTGAACGCGCGCCAGAGCGAGACACCGAAGAAGAGCAGCATGAGCGCGACGAAGAGATGCCAGCTGTAGCCTTTCACGGGATCCGAACCGTCGGAAGGGCTGGGGGGAGGGGGAACGAGATTGCGTTTCGTCGTCATCGGTTACCGCTTCGAGCAGCTAAGAGCTCGCGCGAGCTTCTGCCGGCACGAGCATCACGACCTGAGCGGCCCGGGCCAGGACATCCTGGGCCACCGATCCCAGCACCAGCCGAGAAATACCGTTTCGTCCGTGAGTCCCGAGGCAGATCGCCTCCGCATCCAGGCGCGTGGCCGCGCGGCAAATCCCCAAGCTCGCCACTTCGTCCTCGACGACCTCGAGTTCCGTGCGAACGCCCCGTTCGCGGGCCTCCGGCGGCACCAGCTCACTCAAGCGCGCCCGTGCCGCGTCCGCATCCCAGCGAGAGCACGGGGGGCGGACGTATGTCAGGTGCACGACGCCCCCGGACCGCGCCATGCCGTACGCCGCGGCGATGGCGCGCCGCGAAGGCTCGGCAATGTCGGTGGCTGCTAGCACACGCCGAAACTCCGGTATCGGCTCGGAGGGCTGCCGATCGACCGACCGCGGAACGCACGCCACGTTGGCGGTCGCCGCATGCAGCACACCACGCGACACGGAGGCCTGCCACAAGCGCGCCGCAGCCGATCGTTGCCCGGTTCCCACCAACAACAGGTCTACGTCTGCTTCGCGCGCCGCAGAGTCCAGGTGCGTGTCGACGCGACCAAGCCCGGGGCGGACGGAAACACGCAGCGAGCCGGCGCCGGCGACCTCACCAGCCCAGGCCGTGAGATCGCGGACCAAGAGCTCCTCCAGCTCAGGGCGCAGCCGATCGATGGGAATGGGCGGCGCCAAACCGTAGCGAGAGTATTCGCTCATCGGCCAGACGATCTGCGTCAACAGTAGGTCGACGGGGCCGAACCCGCGCAAGCTCGTCGCGAAGTCCAGCGCGGCGCGAGAAGTCGCTCCGCCATCCACGCCGACCATCACGCGCAGCGCTCGCTCGCCTCGCAGCCATGCTAGCAACCGCTCCGCTTCGCGAATCACCAGCACTGGGACGGGCGAGCACTGCGCTACCCGTTCGGCGACGCTGCCCACCGCCCAACGCTGCTCGGGCGCGCTGAGCGAGGCCACGATGACGAAGGGCGCGCGACGATCCCGGGCCAGCTCCGCCAGCTTTTCGTAGGCAACACCTGATACGGTCAGCGGCTCGACCTGCGCGCCGTAGCGGGCTGTCAGCCCTTGGGCCTCGTGTGCCAAGCGGCGCGCCAACGACTCCGCGCGCGTCGCGCGTGCTGGGTCGAGTAGGGCGTCTACCCGATACTCTTCGACGACGTGCACCAGAGCCAACGGCCAGCCCATGCGGGCCGCCAAAGCCGCGGCAACTTCGGACGCCTGGCGAGCGTTCAGTGAAAAGTCCGTACCACAAACGATGCTCATGGAGTGCCTCCGGGCGACCGACGATCGAAAGCGCGCTCGAGTCGAATCTCCGACAGCGACGCACGGTGATCGAGCGATCTCCACTCAGCTCGACGTCTAGAGGAGCAAGCACCGCGCCAACTCGTCGGCGTAGCAATGCGGCCCGTCTTGGCGCCAGGTGCTCGCGGCAAGCGTCAGACATGCGCCGGGTCCCCGAGACAGCGCAGTTTGTGCAGCCACCGGTGCGTCAGTGGCTTCGCTACGCCTCATACCGGGGCCCGCCCCATCGCCAAAAGCGCCTGAAACACCGCTCTTTCTCGGCACGTGCCCACCAGTGCCCGGCAGGCGAATTCGTTCGGAACTTGGAACGATGTTTGCCCTCTAATCAGGACAAGGAGATCCATCATGGCCCGCAAGTTTCACAACAAGAAGAGCATCTTTTGGCTGATCGGCATGGGGGTGCTGATCACTGGCTTCCTCGCGTTTGCGTTGATCGTACCGAACCGCGCGCCGGCGCCAGGCACCGAAGCGCCGGAACTCCGAGTTCCCAACATGCAGAACGTGCCCCCGCAGAACGCGCCCAACCTAGGCTTGGAGACGCAGTAGCATCCGGCCCACCTCGCTTGCCACCGCTGAAAGGAACGCCGTGAACACGCTCAAGCGCATCTTCTGCCCCACAGACTTCGGCACCTGCGCGCATGCCGCGCTCCAGCAAGCGCTGCGCCTCGCCGAGGCGCACGACGCCCGAATCGACTTGGCGCATGTCGCCAACGTCCCGCGCTACAGCGGACGAGACGTCATGGGAAAGCTCGGCAACTCCGGCTCGAAACCACTCTTGGAACTCGCGCTTGCGGAGTCGAACAAACAGATGGACGCGCTGATGCGGGAGTTGACGCTGGCGGAGCGCCAGCGGGTGACGACTCACTGTCTGGTCGGATCGCCCGCGGCGGCCATCATCGAGCATGCACGAGTCCGCGAGAGCGATCTGATCGTACTCGGTGCCTCGGGCACTGCGCGCCTTGCGAAGTACGTGCTCGGCGGGGTCGCGCAGAAGACCATCCGCCACGCTCCTTGCCCGGTGCTCTGTGTGCCGAACGCCGAGAGGGTGCGAGCCTTTCGCACGATCTTAGCGGCCACCGACTTCTCCGAATGCTCGATGCATGCGGTCCACGTGGCCAGCGTCTTGGCGGCGAGCGAGAACGCGCAGCTGATCGTCGCGCACGCGGCCCCCACCACCTGGAGCCTGCCGCCCGATCTCAGCGTGGGCGCGAGCGTGGCCCAAGGCACGCATTGGCTGGAGCTCTTGCAGCGAGAGGCGCGAGAACAGCTCGATGAGTTCGTGGATCAGGCCCGGGTCCAGGGCCTCGTCACGCACTCCAAGCAGCTCCTGATGGGCAGCCCAGCCCAGGCGCTGCTGCAGTATGCACGCACGCACGACGTCGATCTGATGGTGCTCGGCACCCACGGGCGCGCGCCCATCGCCCGCTTGATGCTGGGCAGCGTTGCCGAAACCGTCGTGCACAACGCCGAAGTGCCGATCCTCACCGTGCGCGGCCCTGAACCCAACCCCCACTCCCACCCCGTCCCCACCCCTGCCCACGGCCCCGGCGTATAGTTGCACACCTCCGCCGACAAGTTGCTCCGCGTTCGAGCGAATGCGCACCACGCTTCTGCAAACCCCGCTTCCGCGCCACGCTTCCTACGCGCCACGCTTCCTACGCGCCACGCTTCCCTACGCGCCACGCTTCCCTATGCGCCACGCTTCCCTATGCGCCACGCTTCCCTATGCGCCACGCTTCCCTACGCGCCGCGCTTCCTGCCCGACGCGCTTCCTGCCCGACGCGCTTCCCGCGCCCCATGGTCCCTGCGCGCCACGCATCGCCACGGACGCTGCCGCCTTGATCTCGGTCAGCCACACACCCGCCATTCTGACCGGGTCGTCCCCCAATGTGCGCCGCCGACTGCTGCAGAACATTTCATTGAAGCTCGATGCTGCGCCATGCAAACACGTTTGCGCAGTGGCTGAATGCCCCCACCCCAAAGATTCGCGCCCCTGCTAACAACAGGCTACTACCTGCCGCGGTCGCTGCTACACTCCTGAGTGGCAGGACCCCGGTCCCGCCAGCCTCCGAGGCCATCCGCCTCTCGCCTTCTCCCCCAGCTCCCAGCCCCAGCCCCCCAGGTGCCGCCGTGGATTCCCAGAACCCCGAGACCCTGCCCAGGATCGTCGACGACTTCGTCGCGCAACTGGCTGAACGCCTCGAGCTCCCGCGCGATACGACCGAAGCCCACCTCGGAGAGCTGCTCGTCAGCTACCGCGACGTCGCCCGCGCCCGCACCGGCCGAGCGCGCCCAGCCAAATCCGATCGCGAAATCGAACCCGAAGCAGCCTCGATTGCCCCGAGCTGAGGCCGGCCATTCACCAGCTTCTAGAGGATCGAGGAACGGGCCCGCGCTGCTGCGGCGCTCACACCTATGGCCCGCCGAAGGTGCCGGTTTCAGCGGCGAGCTCCCGAGCGAGAGCGGTCTCCCGTTGCCACGCCCTCCAGCCAGCGGCCACCAGTGCGTGTCCGAGAGCGGTTTGGACGCGAGCAACCGGCAGTGCTCTCCAGGGAGCACAGCACCGAATCACCGAATCCAGTTCGCGCACCGCGACCGCCGCGTCATCCCGACAAGTAGCCACACGCACTCGCCAGCCGGAGCGCCATCAGCGTTTCCCGCGCCGAGTTCACCGCGTCCTCCAAACGAGCACGCAGGTACCATCGGAATTGCGAGCGGGAGCGGGCTCGGGACTCGGGGCTCGGGGCTCGGCTCGGGGCTCGGCTCGGGCTCGGGCTCGGGGCTCGGCTCGGGCTCGGGGCTCGGGGCTCGGCTCGGGCTCGGGCTCGGCTCGGGCTCGGGGTCGGCTCGGGCTCGGGCTGGTACCGGGTACCAGGCAAGACGTCGCTACACTTTAGGCAGGGTGGGTTGACACTCGCTGCCCTCGTCTAGACCGCTCGGCGGCCTCCGTTTTCGGATTAGTTGACAGGTAGACAGAATCGTCCACTAGGGCGGCGTTCACCTCGGAAGGTGGATTCCGCGGGAGTGTAAACGGGGCCCCGGTGGATGTGTGAGTTGTGCTCCTCATAGTGGCTCGTGGGCATGGGCATGGGGCATGGGGCATGGGGCATGCTTTTTTTACTTTTGTATTGACAGCTTTCCGTTAGCATCGACCCCGATTTTCGCCGCCTGCACCCAAACACGCTGTTGTTCGCACATGGCGGGTGTATCTACGCGCTTTCGAAGGCTTCGCCTCATCCGAAGGTGTTCTCAGTGCCGTTCCGGTGCGAGCGCGGCTCGAGGAGCCTCGAAAATCGTGGGTGTATGCTGCCGGGATGAACACACCAAACACTCACTCGAAGTCTACCGTGGGCGGGTCCGTCAGCGACGAGGCGGGCTACCGTTTGGATCAGGTGTCCGATGCTGACCTGCTGACGAGCACGCGGCGTCTGGTAGGACGATCCAACCAGGTGCTCGCTGACCT
>JAICQQ010000341.1 GCA_025937785.1 Polyangiaceae bacterium | reverse complement strand
GCTGGCGCCGATCGGGAACACGAACTCTTTGGGGAGCGGCGGGTATTCCACCGTGGGATCGGGGGGATGGCCGCCGTCGTAGTCGAGGCGCGCCATCCAAGGCTGTGAGTCCAGCGGTAGCCGGAACCCCATGGGGGAGTCGCCCGGCATCAGATAGCAGCGTTCCTCGCGCATGAACCAAGCGCCCGAGACCCAATGCGTGCCCGTGTGGGCCAGCGGCAGCACCCAGCCCACCTTCGCGTCGAGGCCCTGTCGAAAGATGCGAGCCAGTCGCTCGCGTTCAACCGGTTCTTCCAGCCGCGAGTCGAAGGGATCGACGTTCGTCGGCAAGCGGCGTTCGCGCCACAAGTAGTACCAGGTGTCTTCGTAGGCCAGCATCAACCCGCTCTTCGTAACGCCCAAGTTCTCAGCTAGCCGTCGCACGAAGGCTTCAGCATCGTCCGCGGTGTGTCCGAGCGGCTCGCCGGTGCGCGCCGTGAACCGGTGATCGGTCCACAGGGCGACCCCGTCATGGCGGTAGTAACAAGACGTTGCCCAGCGCGGCAGCTGTTCCCCGGGGTACCATTTGCCTTGCCCGTGGTGGATCACCCCGCCCGGTTTCCACAGATCATGCAGGCGCCGGAGCAGGCGGTCGCCCGTGGCGTGCTTGGTGCCCCCGAGGGCTGCCGTATTCCATTCGGGAGCGTCGGGTTCACGGGAGCTGACGAAGGTGGGCTCGCCGCCCATCGTGAGCTTCACGTCGCCGGCGTGCAGCCGCGCGTCGACCTCGTGACCCAGCTCGAGAATCTTCGACCATTGATCGTCGGAGTACGGCTTCGTGACGCGGGGCACGTCGACGATGCGGCTGACTTCCATGTGAAAGCTGAACTCGGTGTCGGCCTTCTCGGTAGCACCTTCGATGGGGGCCGCGCTGCTTGGTTGCGGTGAGCATGCGACCGGGATGTGACCCTCGGCGGCGAGCAGCCCGCTCGTGGGGTCGAGTCCGACCCAGCCCGCGCCCGGAACATAGCACTCGCACCAAGCATGCAGATCCGTGAAATCTTCCACGGGCCCGCGTGGACCTTCGATCGGCACTTCGTCGGGCTTGAGCTGCACCAGGTAGCCGGAGACGAAGCGCGCTGCGATGCCGAGCTGCCGAAAGAGTTGCACCAGGAGCCACCCGGAATCGCGGCACGAGCCGCGCCGCAGAGCCAAGGTTTGCTGCGGCGTCTGCACACCGGGCTCCATCCGGATCACGTACTGGATCGCCTGGGAGAGCGCGCGGTTCGTGTCGACCAAGAAGTCGACGGTCCTACGCGGAGAGCGATCGAGTGTTTCGATGAACGCCGCCAGTTCGGGCGACAGCGGCTCCGTCTCGAGGTAAGGTTCGAGTTCTTGCTTTAGGCTCTCGTCGTACGTGAAAGGAAACTGCTCGGCCTTCGGCTCCAGGAAGAAGTCGAACGGGTTGAACGCTTCGAGGTCTGCAATGATGTCGATTTTCACCTCGAACGAGTCGGTCTTCTCGGGCACGACGACGCGCGCCAAATAGTTGCCGTGTGGGTCCTGTTGCCAGTTGAGGAAGTGCTCCTCGGGCTGAATGCGCAGCGAGTAGCTGTGAATCGGAGTGCGGTTGTGCGGCGCAGGTCGAAGGCGAACGACCTGCGGCGACATAGCGATGGGGCGATCGTACTTGTAGCGAGTCGTATGGTTGATGGCGACGCGAATGGACATGTTATGCCCTTGGCAAATGGTGGACGGTCAGAGGGACTGTGACTGAAACGCCGCTTCGTCGGACAACTCGAAGAAACGGTGGTGAATGGATTCGCCAATCTCGTTCAAGGCCACCTGGATCCGGTCCAGGTACTGATGCAGACCTTGTTGCATGATCGTCTCGATGTCTGCGTAATCGAGGTTGGCCCGGAGTTGCCCCAACTGTCGCTCGGCTAGGTTTCCGTAAGTGTTGAACGGACTCCTCGTGATGGCGTGGAGACTCTGTTGCGCCAACGCGACGCAATAGTGAATCGACCGCGGAAACGCGTTGTCCAAGATCAGAAACTCAGCGACGTGGTTCGGTGCCAAGACCTGATAGGCCTGGCGGTACATCTGCAAGGCGCTCGCGGAGTTCAACAAGGCCGCCCAGCTCACTTGGTCGTAAGTCGAGCTGATGTCCCTGACCGTGGGTAAGAGCGCGAAGTACTTCACGTCAAGAATGCGCGAGGTCTTGTCGGCTCGTTCGAGCAAGCGCGCCAAGCGTGAGAAATGCCAGGCCTCGCCGCGCGAAAGTGTCGCGTCGGTCACCCCTTGGAAGTAGTTTCCCGCGCGCCGGACGCGGTCGTAGAACGACGCCATCTCTTCGAAGGGCTCGTTGCGCTTCGCAGCGTCGGTCACCGTCAAGTACAGCACGTTCAGCTCTTCGAACATCTCTCGCGAGATGACTTCGCGCACGGTCAAGGCGTTCTCGCGAGCCCGCACGATGCTGGAGACGATGGAATTCGGGTAGCGCTTGTCGAAGGTCAAGAAGCGCATCACGTTTTCGGGTGTCGGGTCCCCGTAGTGTTTCGCGAACCAGTCCTGGTCGCCGGTCGTGAGGATCAGCGGTTCCCAAGTCGGTCGTTGGCTCGTCGGAGAATCCAAAAGCAAGTTGAAGTTGACGTCGATGAACCGCGCCACGTTCTCGGCGCGTTCTACGTAGCGGCTGGTCCAATAGATGGCGTCGGCAACGCGACTTAACATAGTTCTACCGTCCTACTAATGCTTCGAGCGCCGGGCCTCACTCTTCGAGCACCCAGGTGTCTTTGCTGCCGCCACCCTGGGACGAGTTGACGACGAGCGACCCTTTTCTGAGCGCGACGCGGGTCAAGCCACCCGGTTGCACATACACGTCCTCGCCGTACAGCGCAAACGGTCTGAGGTCGACGTGACGTGGCTCGAATTGCTGCTGCACGATGGTCGGCGCGCGCGATAGCGAGAGCGTCGGCTGTGCGATGTAACCCCGCGGATTCTTCTTGATGCGCTCGATGAACTCGCGTCGCTCGTCGGATGTGGCATGCGGGCCTATCAGCATGCCATAGCCGCCGGCGCCGTCGGTCGCCTTGACCACGAGGTCTGCGATGTTCTCGATCACGTGCTGGCGCTGCTTCTCTTCGCTGCAAATGAAGGTCGGAACGTTGGGTAAGATGGCGTCTTCGTCCAGGTAGTACTTGATGATGGATTCCACGTAGGCGTAGATAGCTTTGTCGTCGGCGACGCCGGTGCCCGGTGCATTGGCCAGCGCGACGTTTCCCTTCTGGAACACGCCCATCACACCGGGGATGCCGAGCAACGAGTCTTGTCGGAAGACCTTGGGGTCGAGGTAGTCGTCGCCCACGCGCCGATAAATGACGTCGACGCGCGCGAGACCGGACGTCGTGCGCATGTGCACGAACTCGTCGAGCACGACCAAGTCGGCCGCCTCCACCAGTTCGACGCCCATCTGTTGCGCCAAGAATGCGTGCTCGAAGTAGGCGCTGTTGAAGCGACCGGGGGTGAGCACGACCACGCGGGGTTTGGCGACGCGCGCTTGCCCCAGATAGCGCAGCATCTGTCGGAGGCGCATGGGGTAGTCGTCGACGGGTCGGATGTGGACGCTCTCGAAAACCCGGGGTAGGGTGCGCTTGAGGATGTGCCGGTTCTCGAGCACGTAGCTGACGCCGGAGGGGCAGCGTACGTTGTCTTCGAGCACGTGAAATTGTCCCGACTTGTCGCGCACCAAGTCGGTGCCGCTGACGTGGCACCAGATCCCGCGCGGGGGGTTCAGGCCGATGCACGGCTCGCGGAACTCGGCGCAGCTCTTGATCAAGTACTCGGGGACTACCTTGTCCTTGAGGATTCTCTGCTCACCATAGATATCGCGTAGGAACAGATTCAGCGCGACGATGCGTTGTTTGATGCCGCGTTCGATGCCGTCCCACTCTTTGGCGGCGATGATTCGTGGCACGATGTCGAAGGGGAAAATGCGTTCGGTGCCTTCGCCTTGCTCGTCGCGCAGGGTGAACGTGATCCCGGCCGTGAGGAAGGCCTGTTCGGCCGCCTTCTGTCGCTGGCCGAGCGCCGAACCCAACGCGCCCAGGCCTTCGACAATCTTCTCGAAGCCGCCGCGTGGCCTGCCGACCGCTTCGAGCATTTCATCGTAGTAGGGGCCATTCTCCGGATCGTAGGTCGAGAAATCCATGCGAGTTGCCTTTGGTGCTCGGTAGCAGAGCATCGCACCGGCACGCCACGCTTTCTCGATTGTTTCGACCCGGTGTCGTCGCGATGGGCGATTTCCATGGCCCGACCGCTGAACGTCCGTAGCTCCGAGCGACCAGAGGTCGCCGTCTTACCTGCTGTGCAGTTTGACGAAGTCCGCTTCGGTAAGGATGCCCACCAGCTTGCTCCCGTCGACCACGGGCAAGCAGCCGATCTTCTGCGTGAACATCAGCGCTGCGGCTTGACTGAGCGGTGTGTCCGGTTTGGTGGTTACCACTTTCGTCGTCATCACCTCTTTGACAAGCAGCGTGTCCAGCGTCTTGTGCATCGCGTGCTTGCCATAGCCCAACGCCTTCATCAGCCCGCTGTGGAACAGGTCGCGTTGCGACAAGAGTCCTGCGAGCTCACCCTCCTCGTCGACCACCACGACGTGTCGAATGCGCCCCAGGGTCATGACCCGGTCGGCAGTCAGCAATGCTTCGTTGCGGTCTACGGTGAACACGTCCGCCGTCATCAGATCTCGGACCAGCATTTCAGTGGAGTCTCCCGCCATGGTTACCTCGTTCTTGGGCGTCGGTGTTGCAACGACCGGGCCACCAGGGGTTCGCAGAGATTCACCCTGGTCGCCCGCGAAGTTAGCAGTTTGCTGACAAAGGTCGTTGCGAAATGTTTGCAGGCGCCGAGTTCGCGAGTTCGAAGCGCCCAGCCGCCTTGCCAGGCAGCGGGCGAGCGGGCAGAGTTCGCCCGATGATAGTCAGATGCCGGCGGCGCGCGCTAGCGTTCGTCGCGGTCAGTGGGCTCGGTTGTGGGAGCACCCCGCCGCCAGCGCCACCGTCATCGCGTTCGGAGCCCAGGGTCGAAGCACCCCAGCAGCAGGCCCCGCGCGCGGTACCGGATTCCGTCTCCGATTCGGTGACGCTGATCGAGGCGCCTCCAGCCGCGGGCGAAAGCGCGGTACGGTTCAGCCTCGCCACGAGCGCGGGCACGGTGGTTCCGGGCGGCACGTTCTGGCTTGCGGCTCGCTTCGATCTGGCGCCGGGGTACCGAGTTTTCTGGGTCAACCCAGGCGACGAGGGTCGGCCCACTCGCGTCGAGTTCCACGCCCCGGAAGGCTTCGAAGTGTCCGAGGCGCGTTTCCCTCCGCCGCAAAGGTTCGAGCTCGCAGACTCGGGCGTGGCCTACGGCTACCAAGCGGAGACGGCGGCTGCCTTCGCAGAAGTCCGCGCGAAGCCTGATCTGGAGGCCAGCGAGAGCCATCGCTTCGAGGTGGAAGCGAGCTGGCTCGCTTGCGAGGTGCGCTGCTTCCCAGAAACTGCGGCAGCCTACGTCGAACTCGGCGCGAGCGAACGTGCCGCGCCGGGCGAGTTCTCGCGTGAGCTGTCACGTCTGCGCGACGCGCTCCCGACACCACTGACGGAGCTGCTGGGCGCCAGCTACCGCTGGAAGCGTGGTGGCCGTCTACACGTTACGGCGCCGGGCACGGAGTGGCTCGACTTCCTCTCCGAGCATCCCCAAGACCCCAAGTTGGTCGAGATCGACACCAAGTCGAAGGCAGGCGTTCTGAAACTTCGCTTCGCCGAAGGGACTCCCGGCAGTCGCGTGCAGGGGCTCGCGATGGTCGGATCGAAGGGCGCGCCCCGTTACGTGCGCGTGGATGTGCCCTGGCCCGAGCAGGCACTCCGTTGATGCCGCGCAGACGCGCCTACCTGCTCGAGCGAGCTGGCACGAGCGTTGCTGTCATGCTGGCTCATGAAGCTGTACCGGTGGTTGGTGCTTGGGGTGGCGTTTGGCATTTGCGCGTTGACAGGACGCTGGCTCAACGCGCAGCCTTTCGCGCCGCCACGTAGGGCGGCGTTGGAAAAGGCTGAGGGCCGCGGCGAGATCGCAAGGAAAACCGAGCTGCTCGCAGGTAGGGCGACTGCCTCGAGTTCTGCTGCGCCCGTGGGCGGGCCAGCTCCTATCCCGGCGCTGGCGAGCAACATGAACCTGCTGCTGGTCGGTTTGGATCGTCGCCCTGGTGCCACGCGTGGTGGTCGACCGGACACAATCATCGTGGCCAGCTTCTCCGAAGAGGCAGGGCACGTTGGGTTGGTGAGCGTGCCCCGCGATCTGTACGTCGATATCCCAGGGTACGGTTCCGATCGGATCAACGCCACCGCGGCGGCCGCCGTGAAGCTGGAGCAGGATCCCGCAGAATTGCTCGAGCGAGTCGTCGAGGAGACGCTCGACGTCCCGATTGCTCACACCATCGTCATCGATCTGGGAGGCTTCGAGCGCGCCATCGATGCCATCGGCGGTGTCGAGGTCGACGTGCCTTGTGCCATCGCCGACAACTTCATCGATCCGCGACAGCCGAGCCAGCGGCGTGCGCTCGACATCGACACCGGCCGGCAGTACATGAATGGAGCTACCGCCGCCATGTACGTGCGCTCGCGACACGGCCGCTCGGATTGGAGCCGCGCTCGAAGGCAACAAGCGGTGCTGCTCGGCATCAAGCGCCGGCTCTTGAGCGCCGAGGGTTTGACGCGCGCGCCGGCGCTACTCGATCAACTCGTGAGACTGATCAGCACCGACATGTCACGCGCTCAGATTCTGGGGCTGGCGGCCCGGATGGTCGCCATCGAACCCAAAAACATCCATGGCCTCGTGATCGGTCATCGCGAGACCGAGGGCCTGATCAAGTATGGCAAGTCGGTGCTCCTGCCCAAGCCCGCGGCGATTCGCGCCAAGCTGGACGCACTTTTTTCGGCCGCGGCTCCCGGTGCCATCCCCGAGCATGCCACCTGTCCCGCGAAGGAAGTCGCGCTGGCACACGTATCGGAGTCGACGGCTGCCTCCGCAGCGAAGCTTTCGCACGAGTC
>JAICQQ010000466.1 GCA_025937785.1 Polyangiaceae bacterium | reverse complement strand
CCGTCGGCGTTCAGGGCGATCTTGATCGGAGTTCGTTCGAGCTTGGCCTTGGCATCGATCGTGCCCAGGAAGCACGCCTGCGCCGGTGACCAGGTAAGCTTGACGGCGGGATCTGCGCCGACCACTGCCTCGACGCTAGCTTTGGCGTTCGCGTCCACCACGGCACCCTCGGCGTTCGTCACGAACGCTGCGAGCTGTCCATCCGGGCGAGCGATGAGCTCTGTCTGATAGGTTCCGGCTGCGAGTACGGTCCCGCCGTAGCGCGGCGTAGCCAACAGAGCGTAGTCCGCGAGCTTACTCTGCTCCGACTTCGCTCCGATCTTCGCAGTGACTGTCACTGGCTCGGGCACCAACTGCGCCTTGGTGTCGGCTTGACCGAGGAAGCGAGCCTGGGCCGCATCCCATTTGAGCTCGACCTTCGGGTCGATATCCCCCTGCGCTTGCAGGTCGACCGTCATGGAGTGCCTCTCGGGTTCGCTCACCAGCTTGCCCGCGCCGTCGAACAAGAGCGCCTCGACCAGGCCATTCTGGTGAATCGCCAGCTCGAGCTGATGATCCCCGAGCGCGAGCAGGCTGCCGCCGAGGCGTGGAATCAGGGCGTGAAGCTTGGCGGCAACAGTGGTCTCCGCGGTCGCGGCGGCGTGCACCTCGGCTTCGCTCTTGCCCGTGTTGTCCGCCGGTTCCTTGTTGCAGCCCGCCGCTGTGCCCAAGATCAGAGCCCCCAACAGCATGTGCTTGGTCGTGATGTGTTTGGTTTTCATGCAAACCACCTTTCTCGATCTCGACTCAGTAAGCCTCAGGCGGGCGCAGGTGTCTGTCGGGCAATTGTAAGCAATTGTCAAACGTCACTCATAGGTACATCACACTACGCCCGCGCACATGAACTTTGCCTGCATTTGCACCTAACAGGTGCGGGCACGATCCGTGCACCCATAGAAAGAGTTTAGGCGACAGGGAGGGACGCCGGGTTGAGCACGCAGTTTTGGGAATACACCTCGCGTTCACTGGAATGCAGTGACCTCGGAATGGGGATCGGGGCGAATCGCCACGGCATGGTGTTGGCACGTTCGGCACGTGCGTTGCTTGACGAGTTCGACGTGAGGACCCGCTTCACACACGGACACGTTTGGAAGCTGGTCCTGGGCCTGTTGGTGCTGCTCGCCATCGGTCTGGTCGTCGGCTTCTTCATGTTCCGCGGGGACGACGAGCAGGCCTTTCAGCTCCGGGCCCAGGTGTCTTCACAGGACGCCGCATTTGCCTCGGCGCTTCATCAAAGCCTCGGCGTGGAGCTGCGCCCGGGACACCACGTCGCGCTGCTCGACAATGGCGCTATTTTCGATGGTATCGAGGCGGAGGTCCGTAAAGCGAGCCGCGGAATCCACGCAGTCGTTTACATCTGGGAGAAGGGGGGCGCGTCCGATCGGCTCGTGGCGGCGCTGAGCGAGCGCGCGAAGGCGGGCGTCGAGTGCCGGATCTTGGTCGATGCCTTCGGCAGCCCCGACTTCGGTCGTGACGTGCGACCGGCGTTGGAGGCCGCGGGCTGCGAAGTGCGGGTGTTTCGGCCTCCGCCCGTGCGCGGCGACGAGCTCGCCCGCAACCATCGAAAGATCGTGGTGATCGATGGGCGCGTGGCGTTCACGGGCGGGTTCGGTGTGCGTGATGACTGGTTGGGCGATGGCGTCAGCCACGACGCCTGGCGCGATGCGAACGTGCGCTTCAGTGGGGCGGCCGTCGGCGCAGCCCAGCAAGCGTTCGCTGAAAACTGGCAGGAGGCTGGCGGTGGGCTGCTTCCGCGGGACGCTTTTCCGGCGCCCGACGCCGGGGGGCCTGCGCTGGCAGCGTTCGTTGCCAGTACCGGCTCGCCCGTGCTCACGCGCGCGGAGCGACTGATCCAACTGATGATCCAGGCGTCCAGCAAGCGACTATGGATCGCGAACGCCTACTTCGTCCCCTCCACGGCCATTCTCACGATGATCAAGCGGAAGTCCTCCGCAGGGGTCGATGTACGCCTGCTCGCACCCGGCAAGAAGAGCGATTCGAAGACGTCGTTCGGGGCGCAGCACATCGAATATGGCGAGCTCTTGGAGCAGGGGGTCCGCGTATTCGAGTACCAGCCCAGCATGATGCACAGCAAGACGATGCTGGTGGATGACGAGTTGGCCCTCGTCGGATCGATCAACTTCGATCCGCTTTCGCTAGGCTCGTTGGAGGAGGCCGCGTTGGTCGTTCACGACGGGGACTTCGCAGCGGAGCTCGCGCGCACGTTCGAAGCCGATTGCCGCCACGCGAAAGAGCTGACGTCGCGTTAGTTCCTGGTCGAGTGGGGTCGAGACGTCGAGCACTTTCATCCAGTGACTCAGGAACCTAGCGGCGAACCGCCACGAGCGGCGCTTACTTTTCCACGTAAGGGCCGCCGGGCGCGCCCCAGTTCCACACCGGCATCGGCGCGCTTTCGACCGCCTGCGCTCCGGGCTGCGAGTTCATGACGGCGAGGCGCGAGCCCCACTCGAGATAACCGACCAGCGCGGAGCGGAACTCCGGATCGGTCGGCACGCCCACCTCGTCCGCGGTGTCGAGCAGTAGATTCATCCAATGCTTGCGCTGCGCATCGTTCAAGTGTTTACCGAGGTGTTTCCGGACCATCGCGGCGTGGCCCCCGAGATGCTCGGAGTATGCCGGTGGGCCACCGAAGACCTCGGCCACGAAGGCGGCGACGTGCCTGTGGTGCTCCGGGTGCATG
>JAICQQ010000218.1 GCA_025937785.1 Polyangiaceae bacterium | reverse complement strand
CTTGCGCATCGGGGTCTCGTTTTCTGAATGGATTGGCGTCTTTTCCGAGAACGGGTACCCGACTTTGTTTATTTCCATCGCTTGCTTTTGGCGATTTCCCTTTTGTATTCACACGCCTACGAGTTTCGAGGCGCGATCTAACTAACCCAGGACTTCGACCGGTTCATGCCGTTTGCGATGGCTTCGAAACACTGGCCTTCGAAGTAGCACCGGCGGAGGACTTCCCGCTCGGGGTCGTGGAGCGACTCCAACGCATGCCGAATGTGCCGGAGCATCTCCACATCGGCACATCGTCGCTCGGGGTCCGGCCCCGGGTCAGGATCGCTGTCTGAAGGGTATCCCTCCGCGTCCGCTGCAACCATGAGCCCCAGCTGAGCCACTGTCGTCATCCCCGCAAAATGGGCCGCGACCACCTGCCCGGCATGCCTGCGAGCAAGCTCGCTCGCGGCCCCTGCCGGCGGCTGTCTCGCTCCGATTTCGTGGCTATTATCGAGAGCGATCGCTTCGAGAGCCAGCAGGCGGCGGCGGGTTCGCCAAGGGCCGGTCGGGTAGCGCTCGACGCCATCGTAGATCGCGCCGGTCACGCGAAAACCCGCGTACACTCGAAATGGCACCCCTCGCTGGGGATCGTAGCGCCGCGCAGCGTCCAGCAAGCCCTGCATGCCAAAGGCTACCAAGTCATCCCCGCTCGACGTATTTACTGAGGTGCTTGCACAACCGCCCCACTATCGTGTCGACGAGATCCAACGACGAGACGCAGCGGTCGACCACTTCACGATCGCTCATGCAGAGTTCTTCGGTTCGAGAGCGCACCCCGTTGCGTAGTAAATTGGGTGCGCGGACACCTCGGAGTGAAGTCCGCAACGTAGTCGGGCGTGGTTGAACTCGTTGCGCGCGCCGATCGTGATGATCGCGATCGTTTCTCGTCCGGCCGAGTGACCTGGAAACCAGGTAGAATCGGGTCAACGGAGACCCGGGCGCAAAAAAAACAAGGTCCGAAGCTCGGCGCCGAGAACTTTTTACGCAACGACCGTCGTCGTCATGCCGAAGGACAAGTTAAGACGTGGCGACGAGGATCTGCTTCAATGTGGGCGGAGGGATGACAGACGACCCATTCGACGGAACGGCCTATCGCACCCTGAACCTGATCGGCGGCGGTGGCATGGGGCAAGTGTTCAAGGTCGAACACCGGGCACTCGAGGCGTCCTTTGCTGCAAAAATACTGCACGAACGCTTTGCCAACGATCCGCAGGTAGTCGACCGCATGCGTCTGGAAGCCGAGTCGCTCGGCAGGCTGGAGCATCCAAACATCGTTTCGATCGCCACCTTCGACCGCACCAAGGATGGCCGCCCGTTCTTGGTCATGCCGCTGCTCGAGGGTCGGACCCTGGCGCAAGACATCGAAAGCCGCGGAGCGCTTCCCCTGTTCGAGGCGGTGGCGTTCACCCGCCAGCTGCTCAGCGCCTTGGGCGCTGCCCACGCGCTGGGGGTAGTGCACCGCGACATCAAGCCCAATAACCTGTTCCTGCATCGCGAAGGCACTGGCGCTCGCGTCCTGAAGGTCTTGGACTTCGGTATTGCGACGGTGCTTCCTGGCGCGCCCTCGAGTGCCCCCCGGGCTTTGGCCATCCCTACCGAGGCGGGCATGCCGCTCGGTACGCCGCGGTTTTGGAGCCCAGAGGCCGCCGCTGGCAAAACAGTCGACCACCGGGCTGATCTGTATGCGGCAGGGTTGATCCTGCAGACGCTGCTCGTGGGGCGAGATCCGTTCGCGCACCTCACCCGCGAGCAGCTGCTCACGACTCACCGATTCCGCGCTCCCGAGCGGCTCTCCGCACACGCTCGCACGCCAATGCCAGAGTTCCTTGACCGCATCGTGCTGCGGGCACTCAACGAGGAGCCCGCGCTTCGCTTTCAATCGGCCGCCGCCTTCGATCGTGCGCTGAAGGAGGTATCGAAAGGCTGGAGCCCGCCCCCGGACTGGATCCAAAGCACCGATTTCGATCTCGAGCCCCCCGCCACAGCCAGAGACGGCTCTCACGAGCCCGAGCAACCCCAACACGGTGACTACCCTCGGCAAGCCGAGCAACCTTTGGACGGCGGCTACTATCACGAGGCGGAACAGCCCGCAGACCCACTCCGCAACGCCCTCGCAACGACGGCCAGCAGTCTTCCGCAGGAGGCGGAACAGCCTGCAGATCGGATCCCCAGCGCTCCGACACCCATGCTCGGAACCCTGCTCGTCACCGACGCGCCCGACCCCGTCGCGGCGAGCCCCAGCCGCAGCGTCGCAGCTCGCATCGTGGCCAGCCCCGACCACGCGAGCGACGTTCACTCCGCAGACCGCAGGCGCAAGGCTGCGCCGTCACGCAGCGAACCACGCCCCCAGCTGACCGCCGCAGCCAACGGATCGCGCGCCCGGCGAAGCGCCGGAACCAACGAAGCTCGCCCCGGCTGGCTAGGGTGGCTCGTCTTCATCGCGGTCACCGTCGTGACGCTGGCGGCGTCGCGCGGACTCGCCGCACTAAACTTACTCGGGGGCGGCCCATGATGGAGGAACGAGCACCGCCCTTCGGACCCGGCGATCGGCTGGGTGAAGAGGACAACTATACCATCGTTCGAATGCTCGGGTCGGGCGGCCATGGCTTCGTGTTCGAGGCGCATGACGAGCTGCTCCAGCGTGAGGTCGCGATCAAAGTGATCCACCAGAGCAGTCGATCTGGGCGAGATCTGACCGGACGCGCGTTGACCGAGGCGCGGGTGCTGGTGCGCATCCGTCACCCCAACGTGGTCGCCGCGCACTACGTCGGCACCACGCGCGGCGGACAGGTCTACATGGTCATGGAACTCCTCGCAGGGCGTTCACTGCGCGAAGTGCTGAGAGAGCTGGGCCGCTTGACCATCCCCGAGGTGCTCGAACTGGCTATTCAGGCCACGAGCGGGTTCCACGCCGTCCACGAAAACAGAGTGATCCACCGCGACGTGAAGCCGGAGAACCTGGTCGTCGTTGCAGAAAACCAGGTCAAGGTTCTCGACTTCGGGGTGGCCAAAGTCACAGGGTACGCCGCCCACAAAACCACCGACAAGCACGTCGTGCACGGGACCGCGCTGTACATGAGCCCCGAGCAACTGCAGGGACACGCTGTCACCCCTCAGAGCGACATCTTCTCGCTCGGAGTGGTGCTGTACGAAGCCCTGCACCGGCATCCAACGCTCGTCGGTCGCGAGATCTACAACATGCAACAATTGGCATGGCTGCAGATCACACGCATGCCCCCGCGACTGCACGAGCTCGACGCCAGCATTCCGAATTACGTTTCGCGCTTCGTGCAACGCGCCCTGCTGAAGCGCCCCCAAGAACGCTACCCGAGCATGGCAGACATGGGGAACGCCGCCCGCGAAGCGCGCCAGCGCTTAATCGCCGAAATCGGTGATCAACGCTACCGACAAAACATCCGCGACCTTTCAGCCGCCTCGCCCCACCCGAGCGACAAGCAGCGCCCTCGACCCAGCACTCGCGACCTTTCGGCCCCGTCACCCGACCCAAGCGACGCGCACTTGCGACTGATCCCAGTTGACCCCCGCCCCAACGACGACCAGCCAGAGCCCATCCCCGTCGGCCCCGCCTCCTCCGCGCCTAACGCACCACGCTTACCCAACGCCTCCCCCAGCGTCTCGCTCAGCGGCAACACCGAGGTGATCCACCCCGTCCACGCCCCACCCGCACTCGCCCACGCCCCTCCGCGAGCCAGCAGCACCCCTTCACCACCGCTGAGCCCCCGAGACGCACCGCTCCGCAAGCCCCCGACGCCCAGCACCACCTCCACCACCAACGTCCCTGTCTCGTCCCACAGCGACAAGTTCCCCGCCGGCGTGCCGCGCCCCCTCTTCCAGCACCAGCCGTGGCGCAAACTCATCCTCGCCGGCGCCGCCTGCGGCCTCGCCCTCAGCGTAGGCTTCGACCTCGGCAGCCAACTCGTCAGCTTCACCGCCCAGCCCACCGTCGCCTCAACGGTCACTCCCCAACTCCACCCCAAACCGCAGCCGCACCACCCACAACCCGCCCCTCCCCCACCCGAACCCTCGCTCCCCCAGCTCGCCTCCGCCCCTGAGCAAGAGCAGGCCCCCGAGCAGGAGCACGACTCGGCACCACCCCCCGCCCCTGCGCCGCGCCCCACCACAACGACGAAGACCACCCGCCCCCCCGAACCCAAGCCCTCGCCATCCCCCGAAGCCCTCAAATACCAACGCCGCCTCGAATGGCTCGAACGCGACCTCAAACAGCGCCAGCGTGGCTACGCAACAGAACTCGACCTCGACAAACCCCTCCTACCGGACCAACCATGACGGATGACGACCACAAGGAGCAGCAGAGGCAGCTGGAGGCTATCCTGAGGCAGGAGCTCGTCGTTACTCCGGATACTCAGCGTCGGTGGATTATGACCGAGCTGGAAGCAGCCGACCCTCGCGACCTCCACGACACTCTTCCGCCAAAGACCCAGACCACTCACGAAGAACCCACCAGCCGCCAAGCCCACCCACCCCAAGACCCACCGGCGCGCGAGAAGCCTACCGAGTCCCCGCCCCCCGTCGTCATCGGCCCAGCACCACCCGGCCCCGGCCGCGACGACCCCACCTGGGTCACCCAGCGCGTCCAGCGAAAGCGACAGCAGCGGCGTGCCCGTGTCGCTGGCCTCGCGGTGCTCGCGGGCGTCGTGGTCACCGCGGCCCTCGTACTGTGGGGGGCCACGCGCGGTGGCGACGTGGCGGACACGCATGCGAGCCCCGCGCGGGCGGTGGCGACCGGGACGGCGTTATCCATACGTGATACAGGAGTTCGACCGAAGCCGGTTCGGGAGCGGGGGGCGGAGGGGAGGTCGAGCGGGGACGCCGGAGTCCACCTGCGAGGCACCAGCTCACCGAGCTCAGAGGCAACGAAACAGCCGCCTCTCACCGCGACCCCGTCAGCTGCGCCCCGCCCGCCAGCGCACCCAACGCCGAAGGGCGAACCACCACCACTACCACTACAGCGGCAGTTCGGAACGGCTGCGGCACCCACGCAACGCTCCACTCCCGTGCCGCTCGAGCATCGGGAGAGTTCACCAGCGCCGGGTCCATCATTGCCAACGCCGCCCAAGCCAGCAACGTCCAACGATGAATATCCTGTTTGGTTCGACCCAGCACCCTGAGCTCTCGATGAAGCACGTCACCACCGTCTTGCCCCGCCTCATTGCCCTCTTGGTGGTTTGCGCGATGATACTCGTGAGCCCGCCTTCAAGGGCGCAGGCACCTTCCGAGACGGAACATGATCGCGCGATCGAGCTCTTTTCAAAGGGCGTCTCTGCCATGAAGAAACGCGATTTTGAAAATGCACGCCGGATCCTGATCGAAGCATTCGCCCTAATGCCAGCGTTCGACATCGCTGGCACCTTGGGACAGGTGGAGCTGGAATTGGGTTTGCATCGTGACGCGGCGGAACACCTGAATTACTCGCTGATGCACTTTCCACCCAGCGTGAGCCGCAAGCTCAAGCAAACCGTCGAGGACGGATTCGACCAGGCCAAGCAGCAGGTCAGCACGCTGCGAGTCGAAGTCACGCCTCCCGGTGCCGAGGTCTTCGTTGATGGAGAGCCGAAAGGCCGAGCGGATAGTCTGCCCCGAGAGGTGTTCGTGCTTCCTGGGGAACACGAAGTATCAGCAAGCTTCGGTGAGCAAGCCGTGAAGCGCGTGGTGATCGCACAGGCAGCGCGGGAGTACGCCGTCGCGCTGGATGTTCCTGCTCCCGAGCCGACTGAGAAGGGCGTAGCTTCCAGTGCGCCAGAATCGTCGCACCAACCGATTATTGAACCCACCTCCGACGACCTGGATCAGCCGTCTTCGCAGAATTGGACGCCCGTGTGGATCGCCGGCGGCGTCGGCGTTCTCGGTCTGGCGACGGGCATCACGTTTCTAGCCACCTCGAGCAGCAAAGCGTCGGATAGGGACGCCGGGGTCAACCAAATGCCGGGAAGCGGTGCGTGCGCCGAAGGCACACCGGAAGTTGCGGCGGACTGCGGCAAAAGTACGGATTTGGACGACGCTGCGGCCACCCATCGCGCGTTGGCTTGGACAGGTTTCGGCGTCGCACTCGCCGGAGGTGTGGCGGCAGCTCTGCTCTGGCCGGGCTCGAAGGACAACTCGGAGATCGCGTGGCATTTGGCGCCTCTCACACCTGAAGGCCAGCCAGGCGTCACAGCAGGTGTCAGCGGTGCATTTTGAAGCAGATCGGAGAATAGCATGAGAACCGGGTCGATGTTCACCGCGCTGGTAGCTGCCGCTGGTGTGTGCCTTGGGCTAACGCAGTGCAAGGGCTCATGCGAGGACACTAAGAGCTGCGGCGTGTACCCAGCTCTACCCTACTGCGACGGGATCTGGCGAATGCGCGCTGACGGTAGCGCCTGCAGCTATTGCCCCCAGCGCGATGAAGACGATGGGGTGTGGTACTGGCAGGATGACGGCGCCGTCTGGAAGGTGGAGCCCGGTCGCGAATTTTTCTTGCCGATCGAAGGCGACGATGATCCAGACGCTCCACGTTCCTGCGGTACCGTGGAGGACGGTTGCGGCGAAAAGTGTCCAGAAACGGGTCCAGGAGGAACCGGCGGTGGAGGCGGCAGCAGCACTACCGCTACCGGCGGCAATGGCGGCAGCTCGGGTAGCACGAGCAGCTCGGGCGGTACCTCGACCACTGGCTCGTCCGGTGCGGCCGGCGAAGGTGGTGGTGGTTCTGGTGGCAGCGCCGGAGGGAGCGGCGGAACTGGAGGCAGTGAGCCCGTCCCCTGCGACGGGGCATGCGACGCCGCGACCCCTGTGTGCGACGAGACGACCGACACGTGCGTCGAATGCCTCGACAGCACCGAACACTGCGAGGCTCCAACGCCTGCCTGCGATCCCGAGGGTCACGAGTGTGTCGAATGCGTCGAGAATGGCGACTGCGCCGCGGGCCTTTGCGACCCCGCGGCGCACCAATGCGTCGAGTGCCTGGAGACCGACGATTGCGAGGCGCCGACCCCGGTTTGCGACACCGAACAGCAAGTGTGCGCTGAGTGCCTCGACAACACTCACTGCACCGAGCCCACCGCCTCTTGGTGCGACGATAACAGTTGTGCCCCCTGCCAAACCAACGCCGACTGCGCCCACCTCACCGGAACCACCGTCTGCGATGTCGACGCCGGACAGTGTGTGCAGTGCACCATCGCCGAAGAAGCCGTATGCGGTGGCACCAGCTGCAACCCCGCCACGAACACCTGCACCGCCACCGACCTCGGCACCGTGGGCAGCTGCGAGCCCTGCGTTGCGGACAGCGAATGCATCGGCAACGCCGACGAGGAGCCCATCCGCCGCTGCGTAACGATGGAGTTCAATGGGGAGCCGAGGGAGAAGGCGTATTGCCTAAAGCTGCCGAGTGCCGGCTGTGAGCGTCCATACTTGGTGCCCGTCGTCGCGCCGAGCGTTTCGGGAGCTGCCGAGGAAACCTACTGTGGTATCGACCAAGAGCGGGTGACCTGCGAGGCGGTGCTCGACCTGTTCCAGTCGAAAGGGTGTCCCGGCGGCGAAGACGCCGAATGCGGTTGTCCGCGCGACCTTGACGGCAATTGCACGACCGCGGGGGCGGGAGGACTCTGTCGCACCGTTGGACTGGCCAACAACCGCTGCACTTACCAATGCGGAAATCTTGATCAGTGCGTCACCGGCCTGACCTGCGCCGACCAAGACCCCGACTTTTGCCAGTGAGTGCAGGGTGACACGCGACAGAACCGTTGCCCCTGTGGGACTGATGCTGCTGAGCTTAGGCCAGGCCTGCGGTACCGAGTTTTCCTCGTGTCGTGAGGGCGAGCCCTGCTCCGGTGTCGCCACCGCCGCGGGTGGTAGCGGTGGCACTGGCGGGAGCGTCGCCACTGGAGCTGGTGGGGACACCGGGGGTAACGCCGCAGGAGGCGGTGGTGACACCTCCACCACCGTGTCATCCGGAGGCGTTGCGGGCGAGGCTGGTGCCCTCGGCGAGGCCGGTGCCCCGAGCACCAGCAGCTCTGGAGGCACGAGCGGCATTGTCCCCGTGCCCTGCGATGGCACCTGCGAGGGGGCGACACCGGAATGCGACGAGACCTCGGACACCTGCGTCGAATGCCTCGACAGCAACTCGCACTGCGAGGCTCCAACGCCTGCCTGCGATCCCGGGGCTCACGAGTGTGTAGAATGCGTGGAGAATGGCGACTGCGCCGAAGGCGTCTGCGACCCAGCGACGCACCAATGCGTCGAGTGCCTCGAGAACGAGAACTGCGACGAGACGAGCCCCTTCTGCGACCCCGATCACTTCTGCGCGGAGTGCCTCAAAACCACCGACTGTACGGACCCACAAGCGAGCCTTTGCGACGCTGGCAGCTGCAGCCCCTGCCAATCGAACGCCGATTGCGCCCACCTGGTGGGGACGACGGTGTGCGATACGGCAGCGGGCGAGTGTGTCGAATGCACGATCGAGGAAGAAGCCGTGTGCGGTGGCACGTCATGCAACCCGGCCACCCGTGCCTGCACGACGACCGAGTTGGGCAGTCGCGACGATTGCGAACCCGGCGCGGCCGACAGCGAATGCGTCGGGAACGATGCAAGTGAGCCCGTCCGGCGCTGCATGCCGATGGAGTTCGCTGGGGAACTCCGGGAGCAGGCGTACTGCCTGAAACGCCAAGTGGCGGGGTGCGAGCGACCATATGCCGTGCCCGTCGTGGCAATCAGCATCTCTGGAGCAGCCGAGGAAACATACTGCGGAATCGACGAGCAGAATGTGACCTGCGAGGCGGTGCGCGACCTGTTCCAATCTCGGAGTTGCACAGGAGGCGAGGACACGGAATGCGGCTGTCCACGAGATGAAGACGGTATCTGCACTTCAGCGGGTGAAGGGGGCGTGTGTCGGCACGTGGGCACCTTCGACAATCGCTGCACCTACCAATGCGGCAATCTTGACCAGTGCGTCACTGGCCTTATCTGCGCAAACCAAGATCCCGATTTTTGCCAGTGATCGTCCGGCTGCTTCATTCGCAGTTCCAGTACTCGGGCCGGTTGCGCCTAAGCCTGGCTCTCGCTTCGCGCTGCGTGGGTGAGGACTTCGAGTCGTGTGAGCCTGACGTTTGTGCCGACACCACCACCGGCGGCGGGGACGTCGAGCAGCGGCGGGAGCGCCGGAACTAGCAGCTCTGCTACCGGCGGCAGTCGCGGCAGCTCGGGTAGCACGAGCAGCTCGGGCGGTACCTCGACCACTGGCTCGTCCGGTGCCGCCGGCGAAGGCAGTGGTGGTTCTAGTGACAGCGCCGGCGGGAGTGGGGGAACTGGAGGCAGTGAGCCAGTCCCCTGCGACGGGGCATGCGATGGCACGAAGCCTGTGTGCGACCCGGAGACGGACACGTGCGTCGAATGCCTCGACAGCACCGAGGACTGCGAGGCCCCGACGCCCGCCTGCGACCCTGACAGCCACAAGTGCGTCGAGTGCGTCGAGAATGGCGACTGCGCCGAAGGCGTCTGCGACCCCGAAACGCATCTCTGCGTGGAGTGCCTCGTCGAGAACGATTGCGAGGAACCGACCGACCTGTGCGACCCCGAACAGCACTTTTGCGTCGAATGCCTCGAGAACACCCACTACTTGGATCCACAAGCAGCCTTCTGCGACGCCGGCAGCTGCATTCCCTGCCAGTCGAACGATGAGTGCGCCCGCTTGACGGGAACGACGGTCTGCGACGTTGCAGCTGGCGAATGCGTCGAGTGCACGGGGACGGACTACGCGAGCTGTGGCGTGAACGAGGACGACGAGCCTCTGGTTTGCAACAGCGCGACCCGCACCTGCACCACTGAGGTCGAGCACGGCTCGGGGACGTGCAAACCTTGCGTCGCCGATGCCCAATGTCCGTTGGGACAGCTCTGCGTGCTGCAGACCTTCAACGATGAGGAGGTTGGCTACTTCTGCCTGTGGAAGGAGGGCGAGACCGAATACGGGGCACCCGCCGAGTGCTTCGCCAACGGTCGGCCTTATGTCGACCAGCTCGTAGACGCCGAGAGCATCGACGGAGAGGTCGCCACCATTTGCGGTCTGCGCACGAGCACCTGTCCCGCTCTCAACGACTTTAGTTCCAAAAACTGTGCAACGGAGGGCACTCCCGACGACAGCTCGTGCGGCATCGACGCTCCGAACGATGCCAAGTGCGTTCAGGTGAGCGGCAGTTCCTATCGGTGCACCATACGCTGTTTGAGTACCGAGGACTGTCCTGGTACCGAGTGCAACACGACGCCACTTGATTGGGTATGTGAGCTCTGAATGATAGATTCGAAGCCGTCGCCGAACTTCGTTGCGCTAGGTCTCGCCGCGCTATCGTGCGCGGTCGGCTGCGGCACGAAATTCCGAGCTTGTGAGGACGAACCGTGCACCGTGGGGGATGGCTGCGACGACAACTGTCCAAAGAGGGTGCTGGAGGCACTGGCGGTGCCGCGGAAGCAGCACCACAGTCACCACTGGTAACGGCGGCAGCTCGGGGGCTACGAACGACTCGGGTGGCAGCTCGACGACAGGTTCGTCTGGCGCCGGCGAAGGCGGTGGTGGTTCTGGTGGCAGCGTCGGAGGGAGCGGCGGAACTGGAGGCAGTGAGCCATTCCCCTGCGACGGGACATGCGATGGCGCTAAGCCTGCGTGCGACAAGGCGACCGACACCTGCGTCGAGTGTCTCGACAGCGTCCCGACGCCCGCCTGCGACCCCGAGGCTCACGAGTGTGTCGAATGCGTCGAGAATGGCGACTGCGACGCGGGCCTTTGCGACCGCGCGGCGCACCAATGCGTCGAGTGCCTCGAGAACGAGGACTGCGACGAGACGAGCCCTTCTGCGACCTCGATCACTTCTGCGTCGAGTGCCTCAAGACCGCCGACTGTACGGACCCACAAGCGAGCTTCTGCGACGCCGGTAGCTGCAGCCCGTGCCAGACGAACGAAGACTGCGCACACCTCACCGGAACCACCGTGTGCGACGCGCCCACGGGCGAATGCGTCGAGTGCACTGGCACCGACTACGCGAGCTGTGGAACTCACGACGGCACGCCGCTCGTGTGCGATAGCCTGATCCGCACCTGCAGCGACCGGAAAGAACACGCCGCGGTGGAATGCAATACGTGCATTTCCGACGCCGAACGTAAACTGGGTCAGCGCTGTGCGCGAGAGGTGTTTGATGGGACCGAGCTAGGATACCGCTGCTTCTGGGAGCCCGAAGCAGAGGGCGCACCTGCAGGGTGCCCGGCGGCGCCGCCGTACGTGGTCCTGAAATCCGACGTCACCAGTATCGACGGCGTGATGGCCGACGTATGCACGCTCAAAGTCTCCACCTGCAAAGCCCACGAGGACTTTGGTAACGTCGACTGCGAAGCGGCCGAAGACGTGCCCGACCCGAGCCTATGCGGCGAGCCTGACCTGAACGACGCGGGCTGCGAGTTTTCCGGCAGCGTGGGCGACGACAACTACTACCGTTGCACCGTGCGGTGCGCTGCCCATGAGGTCTGTCCAAGCGAGGGTCTTGAGTGTCCAACGACATCGCCTCGCGTGTGCGAGTTGAACCCCTAGCCTTCCTGCTCACTAGCCGACTCATCGTAACACCATGGCAGCGCGACTTGCGTTGTCACCAAACCAAGACCCAAGTTTTCAAGTGACCGTTCAGGTGTTCCAGTTCCACGGCGCAGGCACGCTGCTGCTTAGCCTAGTCCTCGCGTCTGGCTGCGCGGGCGACCAGTTCGAGGCGCGTCGCCCCTGCTGCCCTGGCTGAGCACGGGCTGTTCAGGGATCAACAAAACGTCGACACAGAAACGCACGGGACACAGAAAATACGCTTCCTCCAGGATGCCCGCTTCAGCACCACTACGATCAGACGTGAGATCATTCGCAAACTCTCCATCGAGGCTGAAACTCCAGCGTAATCATGGCGATGGAAACGGGCAGGCGAGCACGTTACCGCTATTCCTTCGACTTCAACGCCTTCGTGGCACACAAGTTCCTCGACATTATTCGTTCTCGCTAGTGCTCCCACTGAAGCGTTGTAGAAGGGCATCGACTTCCGCTTCGGAGGCCAAGCGCATGAGTGTGTCGGCGGCACGTGCAGGTGTCAGCCGACCCGCCTCCTCAAACGCATGAACGGGAGTTTCGCTTGAGTAGACCAAGTCAAGGACCTGCTGAATCTTGCGCAAGAGCTCGACCGCCTCGTTGTTGGCGGCAAGCCCTTCCTGCCAATCAACCCCGCTCTCGTTCCCGTCCAGATCCCACTCATAGAAGAACGATCCATGCTGCTTCACGTATTCACCGATGGACGTGTCGCCGCAGCGAAAGCGCTTGTATGCGTCGAGCCCAGTCCTTAGGGCTCGATGCAGGCCGTCGGTTTCGGCATTTGGTTCTTCACTCGACATGGTCGCCTACTTGATGGGAAGCCAGGGTGTCCCATCCGGATTCGTAACGCCAGGAACGTGACCGTGTGGCGCGAGCGCTCTCGGATCGGAGTGCTTGGCCGGATTGTGCGGACCATCGATACGAACCCCTGTGGGGTTGCCGGCAGCGTCCTTTGCTTGGATGAAGCGCCCGTCAGGCGAACCCTGAATCCGCCCACCGGGAGGAGTCGGGATAACGTTCCCCTTGGGGTCTACGTAGAACGTCCCCTGTTCACCAACCGGGTTCGGGTTGCCCCGCACTTTCGGGGCAGGAAGCGCTTTCGGTCCGCCCCCTGCCACCCCGTCACCCCCCTCGAGCGTCTTGAAATACTCCTTCAGCGGCTCCGGCTTCGCCCTCGGCGGCGGCCTCGGCGCCTGGACGCTCTTCATCGAGAGCGTGCGCGTCACTTCGACCACCTTGCGGGTGGTGCCCGACGGATCGACCTTGTCCGCCGCCTGTCCCACGATCTCGGTCGTCGCAGCGGTCTTGGCCACGGTGGCCGTCGTCTGAAGCGCCGAGCCCACATCGCCGGCGAGCACCGTCCGCGCCAGCGCAGGCAAGGCGCCCACCAGTCGCATCGCGCCGTACACCATGACGCTGTTGTGCGCCATGTCGAGCAACTGCTCACCCCAGCCCTTGTGCTGCGTGGGCGCCTCCGCCGACTCGGGGGCGTTGGCGTACTGGCTCGTAACGACAACACCTATCAGCACCGCCGCCGCTGGCACCCACGCAAACTCACCCGACCGATCCACCTGCGTAAGCGGGTTGTTGTTCGCGTAGGCGTACGCCGACGCGCTGGGGTGCGCCGTGACCAGCTGCTCCGGCTCTGTCAGCCGCAACGGATCCACACTCGCAAACACCCCGAGCTCCGGCAAGTACGCACGCGCCCCCCTGAGCGTGCGCACGAAGTTCGAGGGAGTCGTGCGCACGTTTTGTGAGGGACGGTGGACGGCAGTTCAGAAGGAGGCGTCATCGTCGTCGTCGACCGGGAGTGGTCCGATGGCCCGCTGGACGGCGGCGCTGTAGAGGCGG
>JAICQQ010000426.1 GCA_025937785.1 Polyangiaceae bacterium | reverse complement strand
CTACCCATGGAACACACTTCCACCGCCATGGATAGCTCTTTCCTCGACTTCTCGGGCACGGGCACGCACACGTTCACGTTCACGGGCCAGACCAATTCAGGGACAGGCCCTAGCTGTTCGCTCGGAGTTCGGAGTACTCGCCTGGGTTGGTGATCGTGACGGGCTTGTTCGAGTTGAAGTCGGCGCTGCTGTCGTACTTGCCGTAGTGGGTCACCTCGCCGGTGCCACCGATGGCCGGGAATCCGTCGGACCCTGCCTTCACACCAATCGCGTTCAACAGATTGCAGAAGTACTTGTTGATCGGCTGCGTAGCGGTGCCCGGTGGCGTCCCTAACGAGTCCAGGACGCCGAAGTCGTTGTCCTGACCGTTACCGCCGCACGCACCTTCGCTGTTGCCGGCGTTCATGCTGGCAGCGCCGTCCTCCACGTTGATGGCTTGGCCCACTTTGAAATAGCCCCCGCAGCTGCCGGCCTGCAAGATCGGCAGGTTGTTCAGGTTATGACTATTGCCGTCCGAGAGTTCGTTGAACCAGACGGTGGCAGTATTGTCGAGCAGCTTCACGTCACCCTCGTCGAAGCTGTCGAGCTGGCCCACGAGGAACGCGAACTTCTGGGCGTACCAGTCGTCGATCTCCGCGATCATGTCGAGTACGTCCGGCACGCAGCCGTCGCCCATGTTGGCCGTGCCGCCCCGGTGCGAGATGCCGTGGGTGTCGTAGTTGTGGCTGATGCCGTCCCAATCGAAGGTGACGGCGCCGGGGAACTTCAAGAAGATCACCCGGTTCGCGTCGCAGATCGCCGACAGCACCGCCAGGTTCATCATCAGGGGAGTGACAGCACCCAGGTTGCCCTGGCCGGTAGCCGACACCCCGAGCTCGTCCGCCGTCGCCCGGGTGCACTGGACAGCAATCTCAGCGACCGGACCGGAGCTCTCGTGGAGCAGGTCGACCCAATCGGACACTTTTCGCGCGTCTGATTGGCTCATATCGATTCGCTGGAGCGATGCCAGGTCATCGCGCACGATATCGATGATGCTCTTACCGCGCGCCACGCGATAGCTATCTGGCGTCATGGCGTCGGGGGAGTCTTCGCCGAACAGGTTCGTCAAGTCGTTGTAAATGGACGTGGGCGTCCCGATGCCAGGGAACCGCTCACCCGCGTTGGAATAGGAGATGGCCGATTGAATGTCGTTGCGCACGCCGCCAATCTGGATGTGGAGCGGCGCGCCGCCATTCGGGTTGACCTGCTCCGCCGCGATGTGATCGAGCGAGCGCCCTGTGGGCATCGCGTCGAACTTGCCGCCCGAGACTGGGTAGCACGTGAAGTACGAGCCCACGACCTGTGTATGCGGATCCGTAGTCTGGCCGAGTTCGCCACCGAAGCTCCACTCGTTCATGCCGCGGATACCTCGCGGGAGCAGAAGCTTGGACACGTACGGCGAAAGATGCTTGAGCGTGGTCGGATCGAGATCGGCCGCTGTCAGGGCGCCGTGAGCTTTCGCCGGAAACCAGCGGTTGGTCAGGCAACCATAGTGAGAAAACATCACGATCAGGCGCCTAGGAACCTCGACGGGGAGCGACTGCGCCTTCGCCGCGCGCTCGTGCACCGAGCTCAAGAACGGAGCTGCAACGACGGCTCCACCCAGGCCTCGCAGAAACAATCTTCGATTCAGCTTGCTGGTCATCTTCAGCTTCCCCTATCAATTTCCAATGCTGCGCAGTCTGAAGGAGTCGGCCTGCGTGAGATCGGCGAGCACGTCGAGGATGGTGTACCCATCGGCGGTCAACTTGAGCGCCAAGTCCTCCGACAGGCAGGCGTCGGCCGCATTCGGAAGCCGCCCCGTAGCGAACTTCACCCAATACTTGGCGTAGTTGCGCTTGGCCTGCAGCCCCGAAGCGATCTCCGTCATCAGCTCGAGCGGAGTCGAGATCGTCTTCGAGGCTTCTTCCGTCAGGTAGACGTCGGCGGTACCGTCGATGCTGCCACCGAGTGGGTCGACGGTTTGTGCGCTGCCCACGGCATCGAAGGACTCGAGGACGAAGCCAGGCGGGTTGATGTAGGTGAGGTGACATCTGGCGCAGGCCGGTGGACTCGTCAGCGCCGTAATCGCCTCGCGCTGCGTCGCATAGACCCCCGGTGGGATCGGAGTGTTGATCGCGCCGTCCGGCGGGTCCTCGATCTCGATGCCGAGGATCCGCGACGTGATGAACGCTCCCCGCAAGATGGGGCTCGTCGTATCGTAGGACGAGTACGAGCTGAGGAAGGCGACGCGCGTGAGGAAACCTGGCCGTTGGCTGCCGTCGAGCTCGACCCGGGTGAGCTCCGAACCGTAGTCTGCTGGGTCGAGCTCGTAGATGGGCGCGGTGGTCTGGTTGACGAAGGCCACGTTGCTCAAGAACATGTCCGAGAAGGCGCCGCCCCCGAACGCAACTTCTTCGAAGAACGCGTCGAGCTCCGCCAGCATGGGCGCGATGGTGGCCGTCGAGAACTTGGGAAATCGGGTGAGATCGTGCTCGCGAGCGCCCCAGCGTGACCCTTCCCTGATATCCAGATAGCTGCGGTGGAAGGCAGCAACGACCGGCGCCGTCTTGTCGCGGTGGGCGATCATCCTCTGGGCTTGCGCCAAAATCTGCTCCTTGGTGGCGAGCTGACCGGTGTCCGCTGCGACGTTCAGGTCGGCGTCCGGCAACGAATCCCAAAGCAGGAAGGAAAGCCTGGCCGCTACTTCGTGCTGCGACAGCTTCAGCGATGTTCCCTCGCTTTCCTGTCCCAGCTCAGGAAGCATGATGAACGACGGCGAGACGAGAAATGCCACCAGGATCGCCGCGGCGATTTCGTCCGGCAAGCCCGGCGGGTCGAGCGTGGTGAGCCGCAGGTAGCTCTTCACTTCCTCCTCCGTCAGCGGTCGCCGGAACGCCTTGCGACCGAACTCGCGAATGGTTTGCTCGAAGCAACCTGCGGCCGCGGGGTCACAATCGATGAAGCTCGTGCGCTGGGTCCCGCCGATGACCTGCGCCGCCACTTCTTCCGCAGCCACCTGGTACGAGTTCCAGGCGATGTCGGTCAAGCTGCCTTCGAAGTCAGGAACCAGCAGATTCGAGGGTGATCCGGCGACGCTGGCGAGGGTCGTCACGCCCAAGAGATCCTGGAGAACTCGGTCATACTGCCGGTTCTTCATGCGTGGTACCTGACTGGTCGCTGGGATACCAGGAACACACTCCGAAACGAAATCATCATCATCCTGCGGAACTGCGGGCATATCGGGGATCCCGTCACCGTCGGTGTCGACGGGCTGCGCGTCGCCGCCCGTGGTGCTGCTCGCCTGACTGGTGGTGCTCGATGCTCCCTCCGCTCCCATCCCCGACGTCCCCGGGACTTCCCCGCTGCACGCCACGCTGAACACGCCGATACTCGCGAGGATGGACCTCGACCTTGCCCCGAAGAGCCGCCCCTGATGACCCATGTATCGAAATCCCCTCTGGGCACCCGGCGGTATTTGCTGATCGGACGTTTCTGCGCTCGTGGGCTCGCAAGCTCGCGAGCTCGGCGACTGCGCCTGGCCCGCCCCTGCGGCACCTCCGGCGCCCTGGCGCGACGCTTACTACTGGCGGCAACAGCGCGGACTCCGACAGCGGGGGCTCCTCCGACAGCGGGGGCTCCTCCGACAGCGGGGGCTCCTCCGACAGCGGGGGCTCCTCCGACAGCGGGGGCTCCTCCGACAGCGGGGGCTCCTCCGACAGCGGGGGCTCCTCCGACAGCGGG
>JAICQQ010000383.1 GCA_025937785.1 Polyangiaceae bacterium | reverse complement strand
TGGGTTGGCCATCTCGGACTGCTTGGAGCAGTTCGAGGGCCTCCCTCTGAGTGATCAGCTTGTGATCAGGGCTCTCGGTGGGTGAGAGCGAATCGAGCTGATTTGAACCTGCGCGCCCGGTACGATTCGAACGTACGACCTTCGGTTCCGTAGACCGACGCTCTATCCAGCTGAGCTACGGGCGCAGAGGGGGCGTCTTGTAGCACGGCTGTTCCGAGCGCCAAGGGTAAAATCCGGTTCAACGAGCGGGGGTGGGGGGGTACGCTCGCGGCATGGCGGAATCGGGTCGGACGACGCTATGCGGATCGCTGTCACTTCATGCGGTTTCGCTGGGGCAGAGCTTGCATTTGGCGGGGTATCAGGCGCTCGGGCTGAACTACTTCTACATGCCGTTCCAGCTGGTCCCGGACCAGCTGCCAGGGGCGCTGGCGGGGATGCGGGCGCTCGGGATCCGCGGGTTTGGGGTGTCGATGCCGTTCAAGCTCTTGGTGATGGACCACCTGGATCGCTTGGATCCGCTGGCGGAGCGGATTGGGGCGGTGAACACGGTGGTGAACGATGCGGGGACGCTGACCGGGCACAACACGGATGCTTGGGGCGCGGTGGAGGCGCTGAGGGAAGTGGTGCCGGTGGCGGGGGCGCGCGTGCTGGTGGTGGGGGCAGGCGGGGCGGCGCGGGCGGTGGTGTTCGGCCTGGTGCACGCGGGGGCGATCGTGCATGTCTGCAATCGCACCCCGGAAAGAGCCGAGGAATTGGCGGCTCACGTCGGGGGAGGGGCCCGGTCGGCGGGCGGGCTCGAGGCGCTCAACGACCTGGAGGCCTACGATGCGGTCTTGAACGCATCGTCGCTCGGGATGGCCGTCGGAACGGCTGCGACGAGCGCCGCTAGCCCCGTGGCTCGCAGCGCGTTGCGGCCCGGACTCGTGGTGATGGACATCGTCTACAAGCCCATTCAGACGCGGCTCCTGGAAGAGGCGACCGCGGCGGGGGCTACGACGGTACACGGGGGGCGGATGTTGCTCCACCAAGCCTGCCGTCAGTTCGAGCTCTATACGGGCCAAGAGGCGCCACGAGACGCCATGGATGCGGCGCTTCGGGTGCAGCTCGGATTCTGACTCCGCGTTGAAATTTCAGCGGATTCTCGTGGCGCTGCCCGTGCGCGTTTCGGCGATACTGGAGTACACCTGCCCACCCGCTCCGCAATGTTTTCGTAGTACTTGCTGAAGTGTGACAGCGGGACCAGGCTTCGAACGCGCTGCGTCGAACGTTTTGGTGGGAGCAAAGCGATTTCCGCTGCATGTCCGGGGGGTTCGGGGGAGGGGCGTTGCGCCGACCCGTCGGTGGCACGGTGCCTGCTATAGGCCCGACAGCTTCTCTTAACTGGCTTGTTTGCTCTTAGTCTCGGTTTCGAGGCGACTCTCGAAACTTCTTCATGAACTTTAGCGACTTAGCTTAGAAGCTTATCTTGGTCTTGCAGTCGGCTTGGCATTGGGTCGGCGAAACCGAATGCCACCGCATATAAGAGCCTGTCGGCTCCACTTTCTTAGCCCGCTGAGGCCCCTTTCTTAGTTCTGAGCTCTTAGCTTCCTGTTTCTTAGCTCTTCGCTTCTCGCTTCTGCTTCTTGGCTGCTTGACTTACACGGCGGCACGGTCGCGCGTTGCTTAAGGGTGGCGCTCGCTCAGACCGTGCTACAGCGTGCAGCTTGGGAGCTTTGGCAGCCCGTGTGTCGGGCTCGCCAATCAGATTTTTCCTCGGAAACCCGGCGCTTACCGGGTTTTCGCTTTTTTGTGCTCCCGAGTTTCTTCGGGGTTGGTGGGAGGGTAACGGCTGGCGTGTGACGACTATTCCGGGGCGGGCTGCGGCGGATATTTCGCGGCAGGCCGCGGCGGGTATTCCGGGGCGGGCTGCGGTGGTCCGAAGGCCCCGTCGGCGGGAGCGTCCGCGTGGCAGCGCGCGCAGAGTGGGAGGGCGTCGTGACCCTCGATCGCGCCGTCGGGGGCGAGCAGCCAGTAATGCCAGCCCTCAGCGCGGCGCTGCATGACGTGGACGGGGCCCGGTTTGCCTGTCGCGCTACTGCGATGCAGCATTACCAGCGTCGCACCGGCTTCGAGTTTTGCTCCCAGAGTGAGCTCCCGGTACGCAGCCAACGCCGCCGGCGACACCCGGACCAGCCCCTCTGATGTTCCCCCGTAGTGACCTTTTGACGGAAACCAGTCCGCGGTGCTCGTGGGCCAGCTCTGACTCTCGGCGAATTGGGGCCAGTACTGCTTCGGAGGCGGCGCTTGGGTGGGCGCCGCTGTCGGAGCGGGCGTGGGTGTGGCCGAGCTGCAGGCAGCAACGACGGCGCCGAGTATCCCTAGCAAAAGGTGCTTGTTCAGAGGCATGACCCTACCACGAAGCTTCATCGTCAGTCTGATCGCGGCCCTTGCAGGGATGGGTAGCGCTGGGTGCGGTCCTGGGAGCCCTCCGAAAGCGGCGACGGCTCCTGCTACGGCCGCGCCCGCGGCGCCGCCGAAGCCTCCACCTGCGGCAGAGACCGAAGGTGATCGCGAGATGGGACCGCTCACGTTGTTTGCGGACGAGCCCGCGCCGAAGGCAACGCCCAGTCAGCCGGTGTCGAAACAAGGCTGGCTGGGGGTCGCGCTCGGGCCGCACGCCCAAGGCGCCATCATCAACCGCGTGGTGCCGGGTTCCCCCTCGGAGCGCGCCGGGATGGTGCAGGGGGACGTGATCGCGAGCGTGGCGGGTCAGGTAGTGCGGGGGCCTGCCGACGTGGTGCGCATCGTGGCCGAGCACGAGCAAGGCGATCGCTTGCCGATCGGGCTGTCGCGCAACGGCGAGGCGCGGCTCTTGGCGGTGGAGCTCGCGGGGCGCCCCGTGGACATCGACATCACGCGCATGAGCTTCGTGGGTCGACCGGCACCCGAGTTCGGCGTGCTCAAGACCGTGCAAGGCAGCGTGACTCCGACGCTGCAAGCGCTGCGCGGCAAGGTGGTGGTGCTCGAGTTTTGGGCGAGTTGGTGTTCGGTGTGCCGCTACATGGTGCCCACGCTCAACGAGTGGCAATCACGCTTCGGCCCAGAGGGTGCGGTCGTGCTCGGGGTCACGGTGGACTCGGTCACGGTGGCGTCGAACGCAGCGAACCAGCTCGGCATGGACTATGCGCTCGCGTCGGATCACGAGGGTGTGGCCACGCGCGCCTACGCGGCGAACTCGATCCCCGCGCTGTACATCATCGATCAGCAGGGGACGGTGCGCGAGGTCGTGGTCGGCTACTCCGAGTCGCGGCTCGAAGCGGCCGAAAGCCTGATCGATACGCTGCTCGACGGCTCCTGACCCGGTCCAAAGCACGTGAGGGTGCGGCGGGGCCTGGTTTTGGGGTAACCTGGGCCCAACGCTATGAGAGACTCCGAACTCGCGCGAGCGACGCAAGCGGCCCTGCGAGGCGGGGCGGAACGTTACCATCAGCAGAACCAAGAGCGCGGCAAGTTGTTCGCCCGCGAACGCATCGCGCGACTGCTCGACGAAGACAGCTTCGTCGAAGACGGGCTGTTGGCGAACGCAGAAGACGGCGAGCTCCCCGCCGACGGCGTGATCACGGGTGTGGGTCGCATCGGCGGGCGCACCGTGGCGTTGATGGCCAACGACTCCACGGTGAAGGCGGGTTCGTGGGGCCGCCGCACCGTCGAGAAGATCTTGCGCGTGCAGGAGCAAGCGCAGCGGCTCGCATGTCCCATGCTCTACCTGGTGGATTCTGCCGGTGCGCGCATCACCGATCAGGTCGAGATGTTTCCGGGCCGGCGCGGGGCGGGGCGCATCTTCTACAACCAGGTGCAGATGAGCGGGCAGGTGCCGCAGCTGTGTTTGCTGTTCGGGCCGTCGGCGGCGGGCGGCGCGTACATTCCCGCTTTTTGCGATGTGGTGGTGATGGTCGACGGCAACGCCAGCATGTACCTGGGCTCGCCACGCATGGCCGAAATGGTGATCGGCGAGAAGGTGACGCTGGAAGAAATGGGGGGCGCCAAGATGCACACCTCCGTCTCTGGTTGCGGCGACGTGCTGGTGAAGACCGAGCTCGAGGCGATCGGGTTCGCCCAGAACTACCTCGGCTACATGCCGCAGAATTTCGAAGAGCGCGTGCCCGACGTGAAGCCGCGGCGACCCAAGGGGCAGCTGCGGGCGCTCGCCGACATCGTGGTCCCCGACGAGAACAAGCCGTTCGACATGCGCGAAGTCATCGATCATCTGATCGACGAGGGCTCGTTCCTCGAAATCAAGCAGCGCTTCGCCAAAGAGATCATCACGGCCTTCGCGCGCATCGACGGGCGCACCGTGGGCATCGTCGCCAACCAGCCGAAGCACCTGGGGGGCATCTTGTTCGTCGATAGCGCCGACAAGGCCGCCCGCTTCATCTGGCTCTGCGACGCGTTCAACGTGCCGTTGGTGTTTCTGGCGGACGTGCCCGGCTTCATGATCGGCACCAAAGTCGAGCGGCAGGGCATCATCCGCGCCGGCGCCAAGATGATCGCCGCCGTTAGCGAAGCCACGGTGCCGAAGCTCAGCGTGATCGTGCGCAAGGCCTATGGCGCGGGGCTGTACGCGATGTGTGGTCCAGCGTTCGAGCCCGAAGCGTGCATCGCGTTGCCGCCCGCATCGATCGCGGTGATGGGGCCGCAGGCGGCGGTGAACGCCGTCTTCTACAACAAGATCCAGGCGGCCCCGGAGGGTCCGGAGCGCACCGCGCTGATCGAACAGTTGCGCGAGGAGTATCGGGCGGACGTCGATCTGCAAAAGCTGGCGAGCGAGCTCGTCGTCGACGCGGTGATCCCGTTCGAGCGCTTCCGCGCCGACGTCGCGGCCCGGCTGAACATCGCCGTGAAAAAGCAGCGCCCGCGGGCGCCGAAGCGCCACCTCGTACCGCCGGTCTAGGGCGTCGAGCATGGCTCGAGCGTGGCTGAAAGTCGCGGGCTCCGGCGCCGTGCTGCTCGCGGGCCACGGCGTGCTCGCAGACGTGCCGGCGCGCCCGCTGGTGTCGGCGCTGGCGCACGCGGGCCTCGAAACGCCCGAGCGACCAGAGCAGGCAGGCGACGCGGCGGCGCGCCTCGGCCTGCTCCTCGAGTCCGACGCGCCCATTGCCGATGCCGTGCGCGTGACGGACGGCGTGTACTTCGTGCGGCGCCCGCTCGCGGAGCTGGATCGGCTGCTCGCGCTACACCCTGGAGCCACGGCGCACTACCGGCCTTCGCTCCGACCGCT
>JAICQQ010000329.1 GCA_025937785.1 Polyangiaceae bacterium | reverse complement strand
GCTGGGCGATCACCTGGGCTCGACCAGCGTCGTGCTCGACCAGGCCACCGGTGAGCTCGTCGAGCGGGCGACGTTCCAGGCGTACGGGGCGGCGGAGAGCGATTACAGGCCCGCAAGGTGGGCGGGGTTCCGGGAGGACTATCGATTTACGGGCAAAGAGGAGGACGTCGAGGTAGGGCTACAGTACTTCGGGAAGCGGTTTCTGAATCCGTTGCTAGGGCGGTGGGTGAGTGCTGATCCGCTGGCGGTGCATGGATTAGGGGGAGACCTGAACCTCTATGCTTACGTTCGGGGATTGGTGCTGAAGAGTGTTGATCCCCTCGGTCTCTGTGACACGCCCGGAGCAGGCGGAAGCTGTGGCGGCGGTGAAGGCGGTACGGACCAGCCTGGCAACACTCCCGACGAGGACCCCCTCGACTACTACGCTGAGGCGGCTGCCGAGAGTTGGGCAGAGGCGGAAAGTGCGACCGAACGGAGAGTGGAGCCCGTAAAGGAGACCGGTGAAGCCGTGCTCGCGGCCGGCTGGAATACCGCTGTGGGCACCGCGGCCGGCGTTGTCCGGATACTCGGGGCCGAGGGAGCGGAAGAAGTAGTAACCGAGACCGGCGTTCAAAACCGAATCATCCCCAGCGAGGGCGCGGAGGAGCTAGCACAGACGATTGAAAGTCGAACGATACCTCTCGATCCCGATGCGTCGTACGGGGCACAGTTGTCGTACCGCCTGACGGAGAGGTACCTGTTTGTCCTCCAGTTTTACACCGGAGGAATGTCGAACGGTGCGGTGCTCACGGCCGAATCAGTCAAGGCTACTGCGACGCTGGGTCAGCTGGACGATCTTGGGCGATTTCGCGGCGAACTCGGATTGGCATCCGGTGAAGGAACAATCGCTCGTCTAGAAGTGGACGGTCAGCAATTCTATGGCATAAATGCCCACGGACAACCAGTTGACTTGGTTGTTAATCCCATCAGTCGGAGTCACGCAGAGACCGACGCATTTCAGCAAGCTGCGACGGCGGGAGTAAGCGGAGATCGAGGAACGCTTGTCGTGGATCGGGAGCTTTGCCGAGCGTGCGGTCAAAATGGCGCGGTGCGAAGTATGGCTAGACAAATTGGACTAAAGGAGCTTGAAGTCATAACGCCCGACGGTACCAACCTTATGTCACTGGAGTAGGCGATGTTTGCGAAATACCTCGCGGTAGACCGCTGGAACGGAACGAAGAACGAAGAAACGGAGATTGTTGCCCCAACAGTGCACGAGATTGAACAAGCCATCCGTGACCTAGATGCGAGCGTTCGAACGTTGGTTACCGTAGGCGCAGGGGGCGACGTTCACATGGCAATCGGCGGGGGAGCGGGTCGGTATCTCGTGTACGCGACGTACGACAACCAGACATTCCATTCCTTGGTGGACTTGAGCGCAGGGAGCAGAGGGTCGCAGCTGCTGTTTGTCGGCGGTCAAGAAGGAGACTATCCTGGTCACCAGGTCGTCGGCATGGAACTGGCGATCCGCGCCGCACGTGCCTTCGCAGAGGCGGGGATGCTTGATCCGGAGCTACACTGGGAAGTGAACTGAGGTAGTTGTTAGGGGCCGAATTGATGTCGTAGGCGGGTGCCAAACTGACGTCGCGGTGCTAGTCCAGGGAGTTCGGACGGGAAGAAAGGTGCTAGTCCAGGGAGTTCGAACCGGAATAAACGGTAGATTTGGATGCTTTTATCTAACGAAGCACTAATTGATCTAGCGGACTGGTTGGTTCCAGAACGCAAACTTCCGCCTCACGCACGCGCCATTGCGCGTGCGTTTGGAGTGTTCCAGAAATCAGGCGGCAGCTTTGAGGTGGGGCAGGGGTAAATGAGGACGGCCGTGCTGGAAGTCGACGACGAGCTCGAGCGCTGCGCCGCGTTCAGCGCGGAGATCGTGGGCTTCGAGGTGTGCAGCAAGGCCTGGACGGGGCTCGAAGCGCGGGCCATCGCG
The DNA here is from genome assembly GCA_025937785.1 of Polyangiaceae bacterium. GTDB lineage: Bacteria > Myxococcota_A > Polyangia > Polyangiales > Polyangiaceae > JAICQQ01. Next base: position 5,523 of record JAICQQ010000329.1, on the reverse strand, counting down.
TGCAGGCTTTCGCCCGAAGCAGACTTCGTCGGGCTTCCGTCCGCCCAGGGCTTGATGCGGCCGCGTGGTATTGTACCAGGTGGCGTAGGCAGAGACCTCAGTGAGCATCAGTTCGAGGCGCATCGGCACCAAGACACGTCGGAGAGCTTCGTCCTTCATGGAGCGCATGAAACGCTCGACGATGGCGATGGCGCGTTTGTGTCCGAGCGCGCCGAAACGAGCGCAAATCCCGCGAGCCTCGCACCACAGGCGGTAGTCGGAGCCGAACTGAGTGCCGCGGTCGGTGATGATGTACTTGGGCGAAGCGCCAGTGGCTCGAGCATCTGCGTCGCGGACGGCTCTTTGGCGAAGACGTGGAAGCCCAGCAGCTTGCGAGAGAAGTGGTCGACGACGACGGCGACGTGCCAAGGGAAGTTCGACCGAGACCCAGCCGACGAACGACATCGAAGCAGGCTCGCGCAAGCGCGCATTCCGGTGCGAGACGTAACAGGTGCAGCCGGAATGTGAGTCGACGCGTGCATTTCGCGGATAACGCGTCCTGGTTGCTGGGTGATGACGTTGTGAGTCTCGGGAAGACGCAGCCGGAGGCGAGGGCTCCCCCACGCGCGCGCAGACATGGCATAAACCTGACAATCCGTATCGATCACGCGAGCGCTGCTGGCACGCTCGGGGCAACCCGGGTGCTAGTCCAGGGAGTTCGGCAGGGAAGAAACGGTAGATTTGATGCCGCGAGCTAACGAAGAGATAACGGTGTGCGGGTCTCTCGGTCGGAGCTTTGGGTCCCAGAGTGCACTCTTCCGCGTCACGCACGCAATTGCGCGTGCGTTCGGACGTGTTTCAGAAATCAGGCGGCAGCTTTGAGGCTAAGCAGGGGTAGATGAGGACGGCCGTGCTGAAAGTCGACGACGAGCTCGAGCGCTGCGCCATGTTCAGCGCGGAGGTCGTGGGCTTCGAGGTGGGCAGCAAGGCCAGGACGGGGCTCGAAACGCGGCCCATCGCGTGCAGGCTTTCGCCCGAAGCAGACTTCGTCGGGCGTACGTCCGCCCAGGGCTTGATGGGGCCGCGTGGTATTGTACCAGGTGGCGTAGGCAACGAGCTCAGTGAGCATCAGTTCGAGGCGCATCGGCACCAAGATGCGTCGCAGGGCTTCATCCTTCATGGAGCGGATGAAGCGCTCGACGATAGCGATGGCCCGTTTGTGCCCGAGCGCGCCGAAACGAGCGGTAATCCCGCGAGCCTCGCACCACAGAAGGTATTCGGAGCCGAACTGCGTGCCGCGGTCGGTGATGATGTACTTGGGCGAAGCGTCAGCAGTGCCGATGGTGGTGTCGAGAAACTCGAGCATCTGCGTTGCGGTTGGCTCTTTGGCGAAGATCTGGAAGCCCAGCAGCTTGCGAGAGAAGTGGTCGACGACGACGGCGACGTGCCAAGAGAAAGGCCAGAAGTTGGGCAACGCAAAGGGGAACCACGGTGCCCAGAGTCCAGTGGAGATCGGCACGACGGTAGTGTCGACGTGCCAGGTGTGGTGCGGCGCCGTGGCAACGACGGGCGCGCTGGCTACTGGCGCAGGGCTGCCACTGCCGGCGGGCTCCGGCGCAGGAGTTGTGACCCAAGGTCGCTGCTGCAAGCGGCGCACGGTGGAAGTACTGAGGTGGAGCCCGGCACGCGCCAGAAGCTGAGCGATGCGCTTCTTGCCCATGGTGGGGAGCAAGCCCGAAAGGTCCTGCACGAGGCGAGCGACGAAGTCGGGGAAGCGATTGATCGGAGGCGGGGGCACCCTGACCAGAGCCTCGACGCCGTCGTCTTCCAAGCGCTTGAGCCAAGCGGCGACAGTGGACGGTGCGAGCAGCAAGCGGCGAGCGATTTGGGCGGAGTTCCACGCGCGAGCGGCTTTAAGCTCGAGGACTTCGAGGCGCTGAGTGGGAGAAAAGTGAGGCCTGTTTTTGGGTGGGATGCGCTCGAACCGGGCGCGCAGCAAGTCGAGCTCGCGATTGAGCAGCGCGACTTCGGTCTTGAGGCGATCGTTGTCGCCCGCCAGGCGAACGCGTGCGATGCGACTGTTGACCGCCCAGCCACGCGCGACGGTGATGGCAGCGTGCGCCAAGCCCACGGCGCAGACGAAAGCCGAGCGGACGTGGTCCGGCCAGTCTTTGGGCAACGGTACGGAGCGCGAGTCAGATGCGACCACGATCCGGGAGCGAAGCCTTGCGAGCCAGAGGCGACAAGACGGAATCTCTCCTCGAGCGGCAGCGGGTGATGGATTGAAGCAGCGCGCGAAGTGTCGTCGGCCCTCACGAGCGATTGAAGCAATCGCTGCGTCGGAGTAAGCTGCGGAGCAGCTTGGCTCGCGGTCGACGCGACTCGGTCATTGATAGACGATGATGAGAAACAAGTGGCGGCCGTTATGGCCGCCACCACCCCTTCAACTTTCTAGCGTTGACTGAGAGCCGCGCGAATGCGCTGGACGGCGACGAGCGGCTGCGTGAGAACGAGCCGAGCTTGCAGCCGGAGCACGCGATAGCCGAGCCGCCGCAAGAAGCGGTCCCGGCGGGCCTCGGCCTGTTGACGCCCCGCGTGCGCGCCGCCATCGACTTCGACGACTAACTTGGCAGAGGCGGCAACGAAGTCGCCGATGCAGCGACCGCCTAGTGGCACCTGCCGCTTGAACGCGACGCCCAATTTCTTGCCGGAAAGCAGGCGAAATAGCGCCGCTTCCGATTCTGTGGGCGCGTGGCGCATGGCATGGGCATGCTGCTCGAGAAGGGTCTGGACTTTGGGATTGGGCTTCGGTGGACGCATGGGACCTCGCAGTCTCGGCTCGCGGCCGGATGCCGTTCCCAAGCGAAAGATCCGTGACGGTCTCGGGCGACGTGCGCGAAGCGCGTGCCTACGACGCTAGAGTCCAGCGAACCTCGGCCTCGGACCGGCGCGGATGTTTCGCGTCCCGTTCCGGCCGCGAGCCGAGGCTGCGGCTCAGCGTCCGTTGAAGCGGGAAAGTGGAAAACCCGCGCGGAGCCAGGACGAGCGTCAGCCTCGGGCGACACATCGTCGAGCGAGCGAGTCTGCTCCCAGGCGGGACCTCCCAACACGAGCTGGCCCCCGTGAGCGACCAGCTCTGGGGCAGCTACTCGTCTCCGAAGACGTCGGCGGCCGAGGTGGCGACAGCTGCACGAGCCAGCCAAAGGTCCAGCTGTGCAGAATCAGCGCATGTCGTGATGTGCTGTTGCTGCTCGGAGGACAAGGTAACATTGCGTGTCGCGAGCACGCAAAGGATTGAGCTTGCTTTGGTCTGCATGGCCCCCTTGTCGAAGGACTTGCGCAGCGCTTCGTCTTGGAACTGGTAGGTCTCGGGGAGCATCTCGAATGCCTTTCTAGCAGCCTCGCTGAGGCTAGACTTGATCAGGTCGAAGTATACCACGTCATCGGGCAGCTGTCGGACAGCATCGCGAGCGGCGGAGGCGACGCTGACAGCGGTTTGGGCATCGGCATCGTGGCCGTGGGCGACCGCAGAGAGAACGGCGAGGTAGGGGTCCGCCTTTGCTTGGTTGGCGTCGGTGATGGCTGGCATTTCCTCCGGGCCGATGACGAGGGGGCGAAACACCGACCCGAGCCCAAACTCCAGCGGCTGCTTCGCCCAGCGCGCAACGCTCTGGTCTGGAGTCACCACGAGTACGCAAGCATCGCAGTCGAGTTGAGCGACGCTCGTGGCAGTGTAGCCAAGCCAGGAGCGTCGCTTCCTCTCTTTGATGGCAAGCTGGACCTCGACGATGATGGCCATGACGGGCTTGTCATCGCCATCGAGGATGTTGAAGACATCGGCTCGGTACTCTGGCGGCTGGAGCTCGGAGAAACTCGAGGAGTCGTTGCGCACTCCGCGATAGCTGGGCAGCTCGATAGTCAACACATCGCGCAGCAGGATGGCAGCAAGGCCCGGATGATCCTGAAAGAGGCGGACGAGCCCTTCGTGAAGACTGGATGGCACGGAGCGGACGATACACCACGGGGTGTCCCAGTGCGAGTGAGCTGAGTTCGACCGAGACCCCGGCGCGGGTCGGCGGCCATGAGTAAAAGACCCCATCGGTCTCGGCCGGCTCGCGGCAAAGAAGCGTCGCGCCCGGGTCGATCCAGCAACGCGACGACAGCACAGCGAGGACGTCCCCTCCATCCGCGCGCAGACCGTGGCGCGCACCAGAAAGTGGCGCTGCTGTCGCAGGTATTCTGAAAGCCTTGGGTCTCTGCAAAAGCTAACAGTTCCACGCCACGGATGAGCACGGATAAGGAGGGGACCGTCCGAAGCGCAGGCGACGCCTGCGCTGAGACGAGGGGAGGCAGCATAACGGCCCCCACCACAACAGCTACGCCAGCGAACTCAAAGACGGCCACGGCCGCACCGTCCAAACCACCGAACGCTTCCGCCATGACGGCACCCTGGAACAGCGCCACGTGCGCACCCGCTACCTCCCCACCGGCGAACCCGAACTCATCACCCGCGCCCGCGCAGGCAGCCCCAGCGTCACCCGCTGGATGCAATACGACTCCCACGGCCGCATGGTCGTCAACGTCGAACCTAACACCACCGACAACTACGTCACCTTCAACACCGTCGACCTCCGCACCACCACCGGCACCACCAAACCCTGGCGCTACGCCTACAACGCCCTCGGCGAACTCCTAGGCACCAGCGACGCCCGCGGCTGCGGCCAAAACTTCCACTACGACCAAGTCGGCCGCCTGCTCGCCGAAGACTACAGCCCCTGCCAAGAGCATCACACTGATTACACCGCGGTCGGCGACCTAAGCAGTCCCGACACGGCGACCGGAGCCGAAGTCTACTACCTCTACGACCAACAAACCGCGAGCGCAGCCCTGCCCGCCAGCTGCAACAGCAGCTACCTCAAGGGCCGCACCGTCGCCGTCTTCGACAAAGCCAGCGCCACCAAAAGCGTCTACGACGCCCGCGGCCGTGTCACCCAAAGCTGCCTCCGCGTCGCCAACCCCAACGCCACCGATAGCCCCATCGCCTCGCGCTACGCCGGCCGCACCTACAAGAAGTCCGTCAGCTACGACAGCGCCGACCGAGAAATCGCCGCCACCACCGGCCTCGAATCCGGCCCAACCCTCAACCAGGACCTCCTAGGCAGCGACAGCCAAAGCCGTATCACGACGCAATACACCGCCCGCGGCACCGTCAAATCCGTCGGCGGCAGCTACGGCCCCCTCATCACCAACATCCAGCGCACCGCCGACGGCCTGATGCAGCAGATGACCTACGGCGATGCGGCCGCCACGACGACGGCGTATGGCTATGACCAACGGCGTCGCCTCGCGAGCGTCCAGACCTACCGCGGTCCCCCAGCGAGCGGAGCAAGCTGGGGCGGCACCTACCACCGCGAGCCCCCACCGAGCGGCAGCGAGCCCACGTCATTCCAACTCCTCCTCCAAGACGAAACCTTTACGTACGACATCGTCGGCAACCCCGTTGAAATCCACGACTGGCGCGACCCAGCGGAGTGGCCTGACGGC
>JAICQQ010000291.1 GCA_025937785.1 Polyangiaceae bacterium | reverse complement strand
GCGAAAAGTGCAAAGTCATCAAGCGGAAGGGTGTCGTGCGCGTGCTCTGCACCAACCCCCGCCACAAGCAGCGTCAGGGTTAAGGAAGGAATAGGCCATGGCTCGCATCGCCGGAGTAGATCTCCCCCGCCGCAAGGCAATTTTATACGCCCTGCCGTACATTTACGGCATCGGCTTGACCACCGCGAAGCGGATCTGCGCGAACGCTGGTATTCCAGAGACCCGCAAGGTCGATGAATTGTCCGACGCCGACGTGAAGGCCATTCGTGACATCCTCGAAGCGGGCATCAAGGTCGAGGGCGATGCACGCCGTGAGGTGCAGCAGGCCGTCAAGCGCCTGATGGATCTCGGATCGTACCGCGGCCTCCGACACCGCCGTGGGCTGCCGGTCAACGGCCAGCGCACTCACACCAACGCACGCACACGAAAAGGCCCGCGCAAGGGCTTGGTTCGCAAGTCGTAGCTTCCCACTCCTGATTAACTTTGCCCAAGGACTGAACCACAGATGGCTGCAACCAAGAAGGCGCGCGTCAAGAAGGCCGTAAAGAAGAACGTCTACGCCGGCATCGCGCACATCAAATCCACGTTCAACAACACTATCGTTACCATCACCGACGTGAACGGTAACGCCTTGTCGTGGGCAAGCGCTGGCGCACGCGGCTTCAAGGGGTCGCGCAAGAGCACGCCGTTCGCGGCGCAGCTCGCCGCAGAAGAAGCTGCGCGCAGGGCGATGGACCACGGTGTGCGTTCGGTCGCCGTGTTCGTCAAAGGCCCCGGCGCCGGTCGCGAGAGCGCGCTCCGAGCGCTGCAGCAGGCGGGCTTCAAGGTCACGCTGATTCGCGATGTGACCCCCATTCCGCACAACGGTTGCCGGCCCCCGAAGCGCCGGCGCGTCTAAGAGAAGCAAGTCATGGCACGATATCTAGGTCCAGTTTGTAAGCTCTGCCGCCGTGAAGGCACCAAGCTCTATCTGAAGGGTGAGCGCTGCTATACCGACAAGTGTTCGGTCACGCGTCGCCCATATCCTCCCGGCCAACATGGTCAGGGTCGCATCAAGCTGAGCGAGTACGGCCTGCGCCTGCGCGAGAAGCAGAAGATGCGTCGCATCTACGGGCTGCTCGAGATGCAGTTCGCGGGCTACTACAAACAAGCGTCCAGCCTCAAGGGCCGTACCGGTGAGGAAATGCTCGGCCTGATCGAGCGCCGCCTCGACAACATCGTCCACCGCATGGGGTTCGCCGCCAGTCGCGCTCAGGGGCGTCAGCTGGTGCGGCACAACCACGTGCTCGTGAACGGCAAGCGCATCAACATCCCCAGCTATCGCGTGATGCCGAACGACAAGGTTTCGATCCGCGAGAAGAGCAACAAGGTTGCCTTCATCCAGGCAGCGCTGGCCGGCGCCGAGAGCCGCCCGCAGCCTACCTGGCTCGAGGTCGACAAAGAGAAGCTGACCGGCACCTTCAAGGGCATGCCGGTGCGCGACGAGCTCAACGAGCCGATGGTTCGCGAGCAGTACGTCGTCGAATACTATTCTCGCTGAGCCACTCTGCTGATCGGGGGAAGGGTGCCCTTCTTCCAGGCTCGGCGCTTTCTTGACTTGAATCGAACGACGCGGGCAGGCCGCGGGTCGCGACGGCGGAGCGGGTTCCACGTCGTAACCGGGACGGCCGCGCAAACCCTGGACAGATAAGGAGCATGCGATGGTTTCACAGATGACCAGCCTCAATTGGCGCACGCTGATTCGCCCCAAGGCGATCCAGCTGGACCCCGATTCGAACACCGAGAGCTACGGCAAGTTCGTGTGCGAGCCGCTCGAGCGCGGTTTCGGCATCACCGTCGGCAACTCGCTCCGGCGCGTGTTGCTCGCGTCGCTCCAGGGTGCCGCGATCACGGCCGTGCGCATCGACGGCGCGCTGCACGAGTTCACGACCATCAATGACGTGGTCGAGGACGTGACCGACATCATCCTGAACCTGAAAGAGGTCGTGTTCAAGGCGGAGTCGCCCAAGACGTACGTCGTGCGCCTCGAGAAGGAAGGCCCAGGGCCGGTGACCGCTGGTGACATTCAAGTCGTCGATGGTCTTTCGGTGCTGAACCCCGATCACCTGATCGCGACGCTGGACAAGAAGGGCCCGCTGTCGCTCGAGCTGACCGTCAGCGTCGGCCGCGGCTACGTCTCGGCGGACCGCAACAAGAGCCCCACGATGCCCATCGGCACCATCCCCATCGACGCGCTCTTTTCGCCGATCCGCAAGGTGAACTACACGGTGCAGAACGCACGCGTGGGTCAGGTCACCGACTACGACAAGCTGATCCTCGAGGTCTGGACGAATGGCGCCGTGAAGCCGGTGGACGCAGTCGCTTTCGCAGCCAAGATCTTGAAAGAGCAGCTCTCGATCTGGATCAACTTCGAAGAAACCGAAGAGACGGCCTATCAGCCGCCGGGCAACGACGAAGAACCGCTGAACGAGAACCTGTTTCGTTCGGTCGACGAGCTCGAGCTGTCCGTTCGATCCGCCAACTGCCTCCAGAACGCCAACATCACCCTGATCGGCGAGCTGGTCCAGAAGACCGAGCAAGACATGCTCAAAACCAAAAACTTCGGTCGCAAGTCCTTGAAGGAGATCAAAGAGATCCTCTCGACGATGGGCTTGAGCCTCGGCATGAAGTTCGACAACTGGCAGCAAATGCTGGAGCGCTGGAAACAGCAGCAATCGCAGGCTTGAGGCTTACTCAGTCTCCACTTTAGGGAGCTCGCACCATGCGACATCGCAAATCAGGGCGGCAGTTCAGCCGCAACACGAGTCATCGCCGCGCCATGCTGCGCGCGTTGACCGCCAATCTCGTTGCTCACGAACGTATCGAAACTACCGAGGCAAAGGCCAAAGAGCTGCGGCGTGTCGCCGAGCGGATGATCACGCGCGCCCGTCGCTTGGGCGAGGTGGCCTACACGCCGCACGACAAGCTGACCGTCGCCGACCGCGCGCGACGGCAAGCTGCCCAGCGGCAGATGGCGCGCTTCCTGCGCCGTTTCGCCGTGGTTGGACAGGGCGAAGCGTCGAAGAAGATCGATCTGGTCGAGAAGGTGTTCATCGATCTGGCCAAGCGCTTCAAGGACCGTCCAGGTGGTTACACCCGGATCATGAAGCTCGGGCGTCGGCGCGGCGACAACGCACCCATGACGCTGATCGAGTTCGTGAGCGACGGAGACGCTGCCGCTGAGAAGGCTTCGCCCAAAGCAGCAGCAGCCAAGAGCGAAAAGCCCGCCGCCGCCGCGAAGGCGGCAGCCCCCGCCGCCGCCGAAGCGAAGACCGAGGCGAAGGCGGAAGCCGCAGAGGCAGCCCCGGCAGAAGCAACGCCCGCAGAGGCAGCGCCCGCAGAGGCGGCGCCGAGCGAGATGCCGGCAGCCAAGCCAAAGAAGGAAACGAAGAGCGAAGGCTGAGCTGAGGCCTCGAGTGCAGCTCAGCCCTGTACTCGACCGACGAACGCCGCCATGCGGGTACCCGCTGGCGGCGTTCGCGCATTTCGAGGCCGGGTGCCGTGAGGCTGGGTGCCGGGGGGCTGGGTGCCGTGAGGCTGGGTGCCGTGAGCTGAGTGCCGTGAGGCTGGGTGCCGTCAGCTGCGGCGCTTGCCGTCGGCGGTGGGGGCGTCGTCCTGCAACAGTTCGGCGATGTCGAAGACGGCCGGGAGCGGCCGCGAGGATTGCTGGCGGGCCTCGAGCTCCCGTGCCTTGCGATCCGCGAGCATCGCCTCCGATTCGATCGCTCCCTGCGAGTCGGCGTTCGGTTCGGGGTCGAGCTCCAGCGTCGGAAACGACACCGGCTCTTCGTCGAGCAGATCCAGGGTGGTCAGCTCCTCGACCTCGTCGCCCGAGCTTGCGGATCGATTGACGGGGATAGACTCGGTGGCCCGCGCCAGCCATTCCGCGCCCAGGTCATCGGCGCTGACCGCGTCGTAAGCCTCACCGCGCTCTGGGGTGCTCGGCGGGGTCACGTCGACGCTCGCGCTTTCCGGATCGGGGTCGAGATCGAAGTCGCGCGTCGGATGATCGGTCCACGCTGCGAGGGGTGGGGACTCGCTAGCGGGCTCACTAGCGCTAGCGTCGGTCAAACTCTCGCGCTGCCGCTCGCTCCCCCGCTCGCTCTCCGGGCTCGCCGAACCCGAGAGTCGGCCTTCGGTTCTTGCGGAGACGCGCGAGTGGCGCTGCACCACCACAGCGACGGTGGCGGCGGCGGCACCGGCCACGAACAAGGGTACCCAAATCGAACTCGAACGCACGACGCACCTACCTTTCTCTTGGAATCTCTTGAGAGCCGTGGGCGAAGCGTTGCAGCAATCGTGCCGCGCACCGGCGTATGCCAAACCCCCGGCGACCCTGCTGCAACCGCTCGGTGCGTCGTGACAGTCTGGCCCTACCGGCGCAGGTTCGCCTCGCACAGCTGCTCGAAGTCGAGCTCCGCAGCAGCACACGTGAGCGCTTGCAGGGTGAGCTCCAGTTGTCGCACGGCGTCCACGCCCAGCTGCCGGGTGTTTGCGGCCGTGGTGTCGTGGGGAACCACGACCCGGAAACCGCGCATGTGCGCGTCGTGCGCAGTCGACGTGACGCAAGAATTCGCGGCCAACCCGCAGATGACGACGGTCTGCGTCTCGAGCGCCTGCAACAGCAGCTCCAGCGGAGTGTGGAAGAACCCCGAGTGCTTCGGCTTGAGAACGAAGTAGTCCTGCGCGCGGGGCTGGAGGCGCTGCACGAGCGCTGCGCCGGGTCGCGAAGGATCGCTGCAGCGGGCGACGGTCGCGCGGAAATCCGAGCGCCAGTTTCCGAAATTGTCATTCACGTAGATGACGGGCACACCAGAGCCACGAGCTCGCTCGACCAGGGCCTCGATGCGCGGGACCGCTTCCGAAGCCAAGGCAAGCAGCGCATCCCCTTCGGGAAAGTCGAAGTCGTTGATGACATCGACCAGCAGTACTGCGACGCCATGCCTCGGCGCTGACTTCCCGAAGTCAGATGCCGCAGTCAACGTCATGCCGCACCTGCTGCAATCGGCGTGCCCGAGCCGCGAGGCGTACCGCTACACTTTCCGCAGGGCAGGTAGCGACACCGCGCGACTCACCGGCCAACACGTGACTGCGTCCTCATTCTCCAGCGCAGAAGGAGGAGCCGCCGCCCCTGCATTCTCGTTATACAGCCCCCCTTGGGACATGAGGGACATCCGGCGTGCCCGCCGTAAACGCAGACTCGTTTCCCGAGTAGCCATGCGCGGTTGCACGCGGCGTCGAGCCAGATGCGCAGTGGCTCGCACAAGTCGGAGACGCCCTGGTGCGGTTCTGGCTGCGCGCGAGCGACCGCCGATGCGGTTCGGGCCGCGCACATCGCTCACCAGGTGCAGCATGCCGAGAGTGTAAACGCCGAGCTCGGGCGACTAAAGAAGGAATTGCAATAACTCTTTGCTAGGGTCTCGGCATGCCGTCTCAGCGACATGAGGTGATCGTCGAGCTGCTTCGCCGGAGCCCCGACTTGATCGTGCAGTTGTTCGCGCGGGTCGCAGGCTCAGCCGCGGGCTCCTATCGCGCAGAGCTCCACTCCGAGAGCTTTTCGCAGGTTAAAGCCTCACCGCATGCGGCAGACTTGGTGCTCAAGCTCATGGACGGGGACACCCTGCGCCTGGGTGTCGTCGGCGAGGTTCAGCTGGACGTGGATGCTGGCAAGCTCTTCAGCTGGCCGCTCTACGGGGTTGGGCTCAGAGCCGAGCTCCAGTGCGAGACGTGCGTGCTCGTCATCACGCCCTCGGGACGCGTCGCTCGCTGGGCAGCGCAGCCCCATCCCCCTCGGCGTCGGCAGCGTGTTCCAGCCCGTGGTGCTCGGACCGGACGCTATTCCAGCTCTGACCGATCTCGAGCAAGCCTGGCGGTGGCCTGGTTTGGCCTTCCTTTCCGCACTCACGCACGCTGCAGGCCCACCCGAAACTGCAGCCAGAATCGCCTTCAACGCAGTGGCGGCAGCCAGGCAGTTCGATCACCGGCTCTTCACGGCCTGCTACGATATACTTTGCTCGGCGCTCGACGGCGCTGCCCTTGCCCACCTGGAGACCCTCATGCAACTCGATGTCACCCAGCTTCAAAGTGAAGCCGTTCGACGCAACGTCGCGCTTGGCGAGATCAACGCGGTCCTCACCATCTTGGAGACTCGCGGCATCGCGGTGTCACCAGAGCAGCGACAGCGCATCCAACAATGCTCCGATCTCGACACCGCATCGAGCTGGGTTCGGAAAGCCGTCACCTTGTCGACCGTGGACGAGCTGTTCGACGAGTAGCGCCGCCTGGTGGAGGGGCAGTGGACGCACGGAGCTCGCGTGTGGGGCGGGGCCACACGCGAGCGGGACGTACGGTGTGGGGTGGGTGGGCCAGCGCCGCAAACGCACGGTGGGCGGAGCCCGTCCTGGCAAAAGGTAAACATAATACACCTGTTATGTTTAGCGGAGCGAGGGCAGCCCGGAGGCAGGGGGCTTGCACAGCTTTCATACTGCTCTGGGGTAGCGACCGGCGGGAGCGTAGGCGCGTAGCCCCTTCTCGCCCACCGCAGGTGCAAGCCCCATGACGCAGGGCCAGTGCGCATAACCCGGGTTGGACGAAGCCGCTGCGTGGCAGGAGCAGCGTCGTACTGACCGCCAAGGGGTGAGCGGCTCTTGAAGCCGACGAAGCGCTGGAGGGCAGCAACTACGGGTGCTTGTCGTCCGGGGGTGCCGTTCGAGGGCGTGCACCATGACGCTGGTGGTCCCAGCGCCCGATAGTCGGGTGCGGATCACCAAGGAGTCCGTCATGGGAAAGCTACGCGAGAAGATGGAAGCGGACCTCAAGCTCAAAGGCCTGAGCTTGAACACGCGCAAGACGTACCTGTGTTGTACCGCCTCGTTCGTCCGGCACTATGGCAAACCGCCCGCCGAAATGGGGCGCATCGAAGTGCGCGACTACCTCCTGCATTTTGCTCGAAGGGCGCGAGGTGAAGCCGGCCACCTACAATGTTTACGCGGCATCACTCAGGTTTCTCTACGGCTGCACGCTAGATCGCCCCGAAGAGGTCGCCTGGATCGGCCACATGAAGGTCAAACAGCGGCTGCCGCCAATCCTGAGTCTCGAAGAGATCGAGCGTCTGCTCTCCGAGTTGCGCTCTCTAAAGCTGCAGGCGATCGTGATGGCAGCGTATGGCTCGGGTCTGCGCATCAGCGAAGCGTGCAACCTGTGTGTGGAGGACATTGACAGCCAACGGATGGTGATTCACGTGCGCCATGGGAAGGGGGACCGAGACCGGCACACCTTGCTGCCGAAACATCTGCTCGAGTTGTTGCGTGTCTATTGGAAGGAGACGCGCCCCCGCGGCGCTCAACTGTTTCCCTGAGGCAAGCCCGGCACCGCGCTGAATCGCGATAGCGTCGGCAAGGCACTCCGCGAAGCTGCCACGCGGGCGGGAATCAACAAGCGCGTGACGCCGCATTCACTTCGGCACGCATTCGCCACCCACCTGCTCGAGGCGGGAACGGATCTGAGAACGCTACAGGTGCTGCTCGGTCACGCCTCGATTCGGACCACCGTGCGCTACGCGCAGGTCAGCCCGGCGGTGATCCGACGGACGAAGAGCCCCGCGGACCGACTGCGCAAGGCGACACCGAATACTACGACGCAGCACAAGCGCACCGTGCCCGCGCTGTCGACAGCTCGGAAGCGTCCGGTAAGGGCTGCCGCGAAACGCGCGGCCAAGAAGGCAACCACGACGCGCCACAAGCCCAAGTCTTGCCGAGCCGCCTAGTCGCGGGTCAGCGATGGGCGCTGAACAAGACTGCGCCGGCTCACACGGGTCGGCGCAGCGAGCGCGTCCGCCCCTGGAACTGGCGGGCATCATCCGCGAGTATCGGGAGGCCTACGCTGAAAAGTACGGTCTGACCCCCACCGAGAGCAGCGTGCTTGACGCCGTTGAGCGCTGTCGCACAGCTGCCCTCGGTGGACACGTGGACGTGTGTCTAGACTGTGGCCATGAGCGGCCGTCGTACAACTCCTGTCATGATCGCCACTGCCCGAAATGCCCCGCGGTGGCGCAGGCAAAGTGGATCAGCGGGCGCCTGGAGCGAGTCCTGCCGACTCACTACTTTCATGTGGTCTTCACGCTGCCAGGCCGAGCTGCGGGGACTGTGGGCGACCAACCCCCGGGTAGGCTACGACCTGCTCTTCCGCTCGGCCGCAGAAACTCTGCCTGAGCTCGGTCGTGACGACAACCGCCTCGGCGGCGAGCTCGGGATCACCATGGTCCTGCACACCTGGAGTCGCGACCTGTCCTAACACCCCCATGTACACTGAATCGTTTCGGGAGGTGCGCTTGCGGCTGACGGACACTGGCGTCGGGCCCGGCCGAACTATCTCTTTCCGGTCGCGCTGGTGTGTGCCAGCGCTCTGGCGCGTGCCACGGTGACTGAAGTGCGCGGCTGGGCGATCAACAGTCCCCTGGAACGGGTGCGGCTGCGGGCGGAATGTGAGCGCCTGATCACGTTGGTCGCGCAGCAGCAAGAAGAGCTGGCCTTGCTGCGCACGCGCTTCGAGCGAGTACCGGCGAAGAGTCGGCCGCATTTCTCGCCACCCGAGCGGCTGCGGGTGCTTCAGCTCAAGGGCGCCTGCGGCTGGAGCGCGGCCGAGACGGCTCGGCGCTTGTTGCTGGTGCCGTCTACGGTGGCGTCGTGGCTGAAGCGGCTCGACGAGGAGGGCGAGGGGGTGCTCGTGCGGGTTGCCGTGCCGGTCAACCGGTTTCCCGATCTCTTGACTTGCCTGGTGAGCCAACTCAAGCGGGCGTTTCCGTCGCTGGGGAAGGTGAAGGTAGCGGAGTTTCTCGCCCGCGGCGGGCTGCACCTCAGTCCTTCGACGGTGCGGAGGATGTTGCGTGAGCGGCGGCCGAAGGACACGCCGCCTGCTGGCACTCGAGGCGACACTGCCAGCGGTGACCTGGCGCCTTCGTGCCTGCGCGAGACTTCCGCG
>JAICQQ010000246.1 GCA_025937785.1 Polyangiaceae bacterium | reverse complement strand
GGGCACGACGATGGGCAGCACCACCGGCGGTACGGGTGGCACCGGCGGTACGGGTGGCACGGGGGGCACCGGCGGAACGGGTGGCACAGGCGGCACGGGTGGCACCGGCGGTACGGGTGGCACCGGCGGCACGGGTGGCACCGGCGGCACGGGTGGCACCGGCGGCACCGGGACGACCAGCACCAGCACGACGGGTATGGTCACCGGCAGCGGCGGCGCCGGCGGCACGATGGGCTAAGCCCAGCGCCTCGAAGCACGGGCGCTGCCGTCTACGATCCTGACGACAGCGCCCGCGCCGCAATGATGGTGGGGGCTCCCCGCTGAGGGAGCTCCATACGCCCATGAAGCGCAGCACGCCCTCGCGCCCCGCAGAGCCCTGGAGGCCTCGCGCGGGCTGACCAAGCTATGACATGAGCGCTCGCAGACGACGCTTCCGGAACACCGGCTGCCTCTGCGATTGGCCCGAATGATTCTGCCTGGCACCAAGGCTACGCCAGAAGATTGCGATGGCAGCGCTCTGCCGTCTGCGACGTCAGACGACGGCGCCCATTTTGCGCGAAACTGACCCATTTCCTACCTGCGGATCGACGATCAGACAGAGGTAATTCGCGATGAACAGAGCGCTCGTATCCATCTACGCCCTTGGGCCTGGCCTTGTCGCAATGGCGTGCAGCGATGCCGGGAGCCCCAGCACGAACGAAAACACTGACGCCGCGATCACCAGCAGCGTCACCAGCTCCACCACTGGCGCGGGGCCGACGACCGCCGGTCCCACGACGGGCACTCAGGGTGCGGGGAACAGCGTCACCAGTACGTCTAGCGCGCAAGGCTCGGTCAATACCACCACGACCACGTCGGGCGGCGTCGGCGGTGCCGGACCGACCGTGACGAGCACCGCGGACAACAGCGTGGGCACCACCTCCGGCATCGGGGGCGCCAGCACGAGCGCCTCGACGAGCGACACCGCCACCAGCACCACAGGCAGCCCTGCGGAGCCCGAGCCGACCTTGATCACCTCGGGGCAAGGCGCTTACTGGGTGGTGGGTGAGGTCACCGAAGGCGGCGGCGCGGCCAACATCACCGTCAACGAGGACCAGACCTTCCAAAATTGGATCGGGTGGGGCGGAACCTTCAACGAAGCCGGCTGGGACGCCCTCAAAGAAGTGAGCGCCGAGGACCGCGATCGCGCCATCCGCCTGTTGTTCGACAAGACCGACGGCATCGGCTTCACGCACGCCCGCGTTCCCATCGGTTCGAGCGACTACGGATTGAACAGGTATTCGCTGGCCGAAACCCCCAACGACTACCAGATGGAAAACTTCTCCATCGACCGCGATCGGCAGGACCTGATCCCGTACATCCAAGCCGCGCTGGCCGTGAACCCGAACATCAAGTTCTGGGCCAGCCCCTGGTCGCCTCCGCCCTGGATGAAGGACAACAACGCTTTCGATCGCGGCAACATGAAGAGCGACGATCAGACCCTCGATGCGCACGCGCTCTACCTGGCGAGGTTCGTCGAAGAGTATGCCGCCGAGGGCATCGTCATCGAAGCCATCCACCCCCAGAACGAGCCAGGCTACGCGCAAGACTACCCCTCTTGCCTGTGGAGCGGATCGCTGATGGCGGACTACATCGCCAACCACCTCGGTCCGCTTTTCGCGGAGCGCTTGCCCGACACCGAAGTATGGCTCGGTACCATGTCGAATCCGAATGATTCGAGCATCGTCTCGGCGGTGATGGGCAACAACACGGCGAAAGGCTTCGTCAAGGGCATCGCGCTGCAGTGGGGCATGGGCGACGGCAACCTGCCCTCACAGTACGCTTCGCAGTACCAGATCCCGATCATGCAGAGCGAACACAAGTGTGGCAACTACCCGTGGGAGGGCGCCAGCGCCAACCTCGCGCCGAACGATCACGCTTATGCGGAGGAGAGCTGGGGCTTCTTCAAAAACTGGATCGGCAAGAACGTCAGCGCCTACATGGCGTGGAACATGGTCCTCGACACTGTCGGGCGAAACCTGGATACGGTGCGTCCCTGGGCCCAGAACGCTCTACTAGCCGTCGATCGCAACTCCGGCGAGCTCAAGGTCACGCCTACGTACTACCTGTTCCGGCACATGGGGCAATACATCGAGCCTGGCGCCGTCCGAGTCGGCACTCAGGGCGGCGACGCGCTAGCGTTCAAGAACCCAGACGGCAGCATCGTCACCGTGATGTACAACCAGGGTCAGCAGGCGGCCAGCACCACGCTGTCCGTGGCCGGTACCACGCTTCAATTCTCGATTCCGGGACGTGGTTGGGCCACCGTGAACTGGCAAGGCTGACACCCGCCGCACCACCCGAAGCGCTCCGGCGCTCGCGCTCTGGTTAGGCGTCCCAGGTTGAGCTTACGCGGTGTGTCAGACCGCCCGCGCGGGCGTGATACTGATGCCCGGCCGATGCGGCGCTGCACGCGAGTAGGCCGCCCGCCCCACCGCTCGGTCGGCTCCCGGTCCCCGGACTTGCTTTGACCCCCAGATCGTGGGCACAGTGCCGGAAGGGATCGACGCTGGACTCTCGACGGGCTTCCAGGCGGCGTTCCTCGACGCACGGGCGCATACCACACGGAGGGGGCGCCAGAGGAACCAGGTGACCTGCTCAGAGTCCAACGTCAGCGAGCGGCAGACTTCGATCCCATCGGCCCCGAGCGTTCGGCGCACACGGTGCGTCGGCGGCACGCGGGGCTCGGGTGCCTGACGCGCTCGGTGGGGACGTGCTCGAGCTGCGCGCGCGTGTCCTCGACCTCGAGCAGCGACTATCGCAGCTCGCCGACGCGGAAGAGCAGCTCTCCGGCGCCAAGGCACAGGCCCAAGCCTTGCTCGACAACATCCCCCACATGGCCTGGATGAAGAACACCCGTGGCGCCTTCCTGGCCGTGAACGAAGGCTTCGCGCGGGCGTGCGGCTACGAGCGCGTCGACATACTCGGCAAGACCGACCGGGACGTTTGGCCCCTCGAGCATGCGGAGCGCTACATGGCCGATGACCTTCGGGTCATGGCCAGCGGAGAAAAATTCTTCGTCGAAGAGACGATCCGCGAGGGCGGAGACGTCAAGTGGTTCGAGACCTTCAAGACGCCGATCCGCAACTCACGCGGAATGATCATCGGCACCGTCGGGCTCGCGCGAGACATTACGGACAAGAAGCGCGCCGAGGAGCAGCAACGGCAGCTCGAACGCCGGATGCAAGAGACGCAAAAGCTGGAGAGCCTGGGGGTGCTCGCGGGCGGTATTGCCCACGACTTCAACAATTTGCTGGTCGGGGTGCTCGCAAACGCAGACCTGGTGCTCGACGCGCTCGCAGCGACCGAAGAGAACGCGACCGTGCGTGAGCGCGTGACCGACATCAAGAACGCGGCCCTGCACGCCGCAGGGCTCACCAATCAGATGCTCGCGTACTCCGGCCGCGGGCATTTCGACGTGCGCCCGATCTCGCTGAACGAAATGATCGACGGCATGGGCCACCTGCTCAGCGCCTCGATTTCCAAGAAAGCCCAGGTCCGCTACGATCTTGCCGACGCTTTGCCCGCGGTCCAGGCCGACGTGGCCCAGATGCACCAGGTGATCATGAACTTGATCACGAACGCATCGGATGCTCTCCAGGACCAAACCGGGGTGATTCAGGTGCGCACCGGCATCGAGACCGTCGGTGACGCCGTGCCCGACCTCTACGGGCCCACGCCGCTGGCTCGCGGGCCCTATGTCTTCCTCGAAGTGGCCGACGATGGCTGCGGGATGGACGACGAAACGCGCGCGCGCCTGTTCGAGCCGTTCTTCACCACCAAGTTCTCGGGCCGCGGGCTAGGGCTATCGACGGTACAGGGCATCGTGCGTGGTCACGGCGGCGGCATTTCGCTGAAGACCGGGCCCAACCAGGGTACGGTCATCAAGGTATTCTTGCCATCCGCGGACCGACTGCCGCCCGTGCCCATCCGCAAAGAGTCGCGGCCGGGTACGGAATGGACCGGCAGCGGTCTGGTGTTGTTGGTCGATGACGACGAGCGCGTCCGGGTCGTCACCGAACTTTTGCTGCGCAGCATCGGTTTCGACGTACTCTCCGTCGCGACGGGCCGCGAGGCCATCGCCGAGTTCGAGCGGCGTGCGCACGAGCTACGGCTGGTCATGCTCGATCTGACGATGCCCGATCTCGGCGGCGAGCAGGTGTTGCGCGAGCTTCGTCAGCGCCGGCCCGACATCCCGGTGCTCCTGTGCAGCGGCTACAGCGAGGAAGACACCCAGAGCCGCATCGCTCGTCAACACACAGCCAGCTTCCTTCAGAAACCCTACCCGTTCGACCTGTTGAAAGCTCGCCTGCGCGACTTGCTCGGATGCCCCTGAGCGACGGGCGAGAGAAGCGCCGCAGCAACCCGCGGGGGGCAGAACCCCCGGGACGAAGTGCGATGGAAAAGCGCGCGGGGGGTGAGCGCTTCGAGATGAGTATCCTCTGTCGCGGGAATATTCTTAGCGCCGGGGAGAATCCCCTCGTCTGATTTGCCATCGATTCCACACGCCACTTTTGACAGAGGCGATGAGCTGAGGCTTAGTCGAGTCTCTATCTCGCGTTCTCGCCCGAGTACCCCCATGCTTCTTGAACGACATCACCGCGCGGCTTGGCTCCCCTCCTCCCTACTCCTGCTCGGCCTCGCGAGCTGCAGTGGCGACTCGGGCAATGCGCCTGCCAGCAACGACGACGATACTGCCACCACGAGCTCAGGCCCGACCAGCACGAGTGGCGGGCCCACGACGGGTCCTTCGACCACGAGCAGTGCCACCATGACGGCGGGGATCGTGTCGGTGACCTCGAGCAATTCCACGAGCGCAGCTGCAGCCACCACGGGCTCCGGCGGCGGCAGTGCCGTGACCACCGGTGGCAGCTCCACCGAAAGCGCCGTCTCCGTGGGCGGGAGCACGAGCGCGGGTGAAACCGCCGCGACTGGTGAGGCGACGGGTTCGGTCGGCGGAACCGGCGGCTCGCCCACGTTCTCGACGCCCGAAGGGACCATCCCCAACTCCCCACAACCCGGCTCAGCCGTCGATATCCCCCTCTCGAGTTGGCCCGACGGGCTGGTGTCACCGACGCTGCTCGAGGGCCACCAGATCAACCAACCGCAGGTATTCAACGGCTACCTGGTGATCGCCGGCAACGAAGATTTCTGGATCTACGACGTCTCCGATCCCACGGCGCCCGATCTGCTCTCGAACTTCAGCACGCCTGGCCGTACCGGCGCGGAAGCCGAAAGCCATACGGTGTCCTTCGCCCGCTACGGGGACAGCTACTACATGGTCACGATCGGCGGCAAAGGCATCGACACCTGGGACGTCACGGACGTCCGCGCCCCGCAGCACGTCGGTAAGCTCGCGGTTCCGGGCACCAACTACGGCGACTACACCGAAGCCGTGTGGGGGGTGGCCTGGCAGGGCCAGTACATCTACGTCGGCGCCACGAACAACGGCATCAAGGTGGTCGACGCCACGGACCCGGCGAACCTCAGCATCGTCGGCGAGGTGCCCACGTCGCAGTACGGCGGCGTCAGCGCCGGCCCGGTCGAGGCGGTCGGAAACGTGCTGGTGGTGATGACCCCCAAAGAGAGCGCCGGCATCGCCACGCTCGACATCAGCGATCCCACCAAGCCTACCCGACTGGCGTCGCTCACGTCCTCCACGATTTCTTACATCGGCATGTTCTACCGCCGCTGGGCGTTCCTGATCAGCCCGCTCAGGGCGTGGGACGTGCTCTCCGATCCGAGCAACATCGGCTCCGGTTCGTCACCCATCGCGCAGATGAACCACGGAGGTGCCGAGTACCTCAGCTTCTCCGACGACTACTTGTTCCTCGGCCACGTGCGCACCGAGATCAGCGGCACGCCGGGCGCATCGAAGATCAGGGTGGGCAACAACGCCAACATGCAGCTCGAATCCACCGTGTGGGGCCGGCAAGATCGCGGGGGGTTGAACGACGATCAGTTCACGATTCCGTTCGGCAACCTGCTGGTCTTGGGCGACGACCAGGCCCCCTACGCCGGTTGGGTGATCGCGGCGCACGCCACGGATCCGGACACGACACCGCCCGAAGTCGACACCATCATCCCCAAGGATCAATCGACGGTCGCGACGACCTCGCGCATCGGCATCTCTTTCAGTGACAACATCGAGCTGGCTACGGTGAACGGCGCCAGCTTCATCGTGCGCCCGGTGGGTGGTCAGCCGCTCTCCGGCAAGTACGGTGTGCGCATGGGCGTCGTGAACTTCGACCCCGACGAGGACTTGCAGGCGGGCACCGAGTACGAAGTGGTCCTGCCCGCAGGCGGTATCGCGGACTACGTGGGCAACACCCTCAGCTCCGAATGGAAATCCACGTTCACCACGAAGTAGTCGGTGGACCCGTCCTGAGATCCAACCGCACACTGCGCTTCGCGGTTTGCGCCGTGGCGGCGGCGCTGTGGACGGCGCCCGCCAGCGCGTTCGAGCTGGAGGTGCCGCACGGGACTGCTTCGCTCGTCGGCGAAGCGTACACCTTCCGCGCCGAGGTGTCCGGCGCCACGGGTGAAGTCCACTTCGAATGGCGCTTCGGCGACGCCGGCGAAGTCATCGAAGGCGGCGCAGAGATGGCCAACGTCTTCGACACGCCGGGCCATCACAGCGTCGACGTGGTCGCCACCGACGAGAACGGCGACACGGGCAGCGCCTTCTTCAGGCACCTGGCCCACTACGCGCTGACGCCCGCGCCGCCCGCACAGTCGTCTCCCATCATCTACGACAGCGCCAGAAGCCGGATCTACACGGCGAACCCGGACAGCGGCACCGTCGCGGTGATCGATCCCGAGACGTTGTCGAAGCTCGGCGAGTTCTTCGTGTACCAGAACCCCGAATCGCTCGCGCTCACCCCAGAAGGCAAGTTGTGGGTGCTGCACCGCGACGACTACGCGATCGCGGTGGTCGACCCCGACCAGCTGCGCATCGAGAGCGGTTTTCGCCTGCCCTACGCGTCGCAGCCCATCGCCCTCGCGCTGAGCCCCACGGGCGACGCCGCCTACGTCTCGCTCATGGCGCTCGGCAAGCTGCTGAAGCTCCACCCGACCACGGGCGAAGTCCTCGGCGAAGTCGAGGTCGGCGCGAAGCCTCGGGGCATCGCGGTCTCGCACGATGGCCAGGACGTGTACGTCACGCGCTTCATCTCGGGCGACAGCGGCGGCGAGGTCGTGAAGGTAACGACCTCGGACATGACCGTCGCCGCGCGCATCGCGCTCGCCGTCGACAGCGAGACGGTCGACAGCGATCTGCAGGCGCGCGGGGTGCCCAACTATCTGTTCTCGGTGGCACTGACGCCCGACGGCCGGCAAGCGTGGGTCCCCGGCAAGCAGGACAACATTCTGCGCGGCTTGTTGCGCGACGGCCAACCCCTCACGCACGACACGACCGTGCGACCGCTCACCTCCATCATCGACGTCGCCTCGGGCAGCGAGGTCTTCGAGAACCGCGTCGATCTCGACGACCGCAGCATGCCGGTCCACGCCGAGTTCACCCCGTACGGCGATTTCGCGATCTTGAGCCTGGCGGGGTCCAACCGGATCGAGATCCGCGACGTGTACCAGCCCCAACAGGTGTTCTCGGCGATCGGGGGCGCCGGCGTGTTCCCCCGAGCGACCGTGCTGGCGCCCAACGGCACGCTGTTCGTGCAAGCCACGTTGAGCCGCAGCGTGCTCGCGTACGACATGTCTGCGCTGCTCGACCAGTACGACGCTTCGACGCCGCCGCTGCTCGCCGAAATCCCCACGGTCACCTACGAGACGCTGCCCCCCCAAGTGCTCGAAGGGAAAAGGCTGTTCCACGACGCCGAGGACACGCGCATGGCGTTCGAAGGCTACTTGAGCTGCGGCGCGTGCCACTTCGAAGGACTCGACGACGGCCGGGTCTACGACTTCAGCTCGATCGGCGAAGGCCTGCGCAACACGGTGGCGGTCTTGGGTCGGCCAGGACCGGCGCAGGGGCGACTCAACTGGAGCGGCAACTTCGACGAGCTCCAAGACCTGGAGCACACCATCCGCGAACTGTTTCGCGGTACTGGGTTCTTGACGGACGAGGTCCTGAACCAGGGCACCCGCAGCGATCCGCTCGGCGATCCGAAGGCAGGGCTCAGCCCCGAGCTCGACGCCCTGGCGGCCTACGTCGCGTCGCTCGATCAGGTGAACCCCAGCCCCTACAAGGACCCGGATGGCACGCTCACGGCGGACGGCGAAGCCGGCAAAGCCACCTTCCAGCGGCTCGGTTGCGACTTCTGCCACGCCGGACCCGCGTTCACCGACAGCGATCGCGGGTCGCTGCACGACGTCGGCACCCTGACAGCGCTCTCTGGAACGGGCTCGGGGGAGCCCCTGTTCGGGATCGATACCCCGACGTTGCTCGGAGTCTGGGAAACCCCGCCGTACCTGCACGACGGCTCCGCCCCAACCTTGCGCGACGTGCTCACCACCAAGAACCACGACGACCTGCACGGCTTCGTCAGCATCCTGACCCCGGGCGAGATCGACCAGCTCGTAAGCTATCTGATGCAGATCGACGGTGACCCGGCCCCGCGGCGCCTGCCGTTCGAACCACCGCTCGATCCCGGCAGCGGCGGCAGCGGCTCCGGTGGCAGCAGCACCGAGGGCGGCGGTAGCACCGAGGGCGGCAGTAGCGCCGAGGGGAGCTCGGACTCGAGTAACACCACGTCCGCGGATCCGGCAGCGGCGGCCGGCGACGACGGTTGTTCTTGCGAGATCGCCGGAGCGCGTTCACGGGCGGCGGGCACCTCTGGACTCGTCCTGTGGGGCCTGATCGCTGCCGGCGCCCGGCGCCGCCGGCGGAGGAGTTGCGCTTGAACTCCGCCGGCGCCCATTGCTGCTACGTTCTGCTCGCCGCCGTGGCGCTCACAGGCTGCGGCTCGGACGAGCCCGGTGACACCACGCCTGCGGAACCGTCCGTCGACTGGTCGGCGCTGCCAGCGGTCACGCACGCCGACGAGGAGCTCGCACCGCTCGGCGAGCGTCTCGCTTCGTTTCAGCGGATCTGCGCGCGCGGCCGCGCGGACAGCTTCGCGACGGCCTTGTGCGCCAGCGGCAGCCCGCCGCCGCTCGACGACCTCACCGACCTCTTAGCGCTGGTGGATCTGGGGAGCGGCGCGGCCCGGGCCTTCGCGCTTACCGGGAATTCGACGTCGCTGGTCGCGCGCAGTGTGTCGTCCATCAACCCGCGCATCATCGTCTTCCCGCGCGTCGGCTCCGACCTGGTACCGCCTGCGACGATGACCGCCGTCGGCTTCGTGCGCGGCGAGCAGTTCGTCGAAATCGTCAGCCGAGACCCCGTCACGGCCGACCTCAACTTCTACCTGTTGAGCTTCGAGCAGCGCTGCAGCTACGAGGAAGGTGGCTGCGATCGGGCGAGCCTGTTCACGGAATCCATCGAACGCGATTGGACGGCTTACAGCGTCTATGACCACCAGGATCTGGAAGCGACGTCGTTCGACTGCCTGTCGTGCCATCAGCCAGGCGGCGTAGGCTCGAAGCGCATCCTGCGCATGCAAGAGCTGGAGAGCCCGTGGCTGCACTGGTTCCCCCAGCGTCTCGGCCAGCGCACGGAATCCGATCGCGTCCTGCTCGCCCAGTTCGGCGAGGCGCATGCGTTCGAGAGCCAATACGGCGGCATCGAGCTCGATACCATCATGAACGCGCTCGACGAAGGCAGCGGCGCGCAGCTCGAGGCGCTGGTACGCGCCGAGGGGTTCGCGCACCAGCCGAACCCTTTCGATGCGCAGATCGCGCTCGAAACCAAGGCGGGCGAGAGCCCCACCTGGGAGGCCCGTTTCGAAGCGCACCTGCGGGGCGAAGCGATCCCCGTCCCCTACCCCAACGTCGACGTCACCGACCCCGTCAAACGCGCCGCCGCTGCGAGCTCCTACGCCAGCGTCGTGCAGGGTGCAGCCACTCGCGACACGCTGCTCGATCTGCGCGACGTGTTTTCCGACGACGCCTCGGCCAGACTCAGCTTCCGCCCCTGGCCAGGCGCCGACGGGCGTAGCGTGCTGCTGCAGATGTGCGCGCGCTGCCACGACGGTCGAGGCAACCCCGCCCTCCCCAAAAACCAGTTCAACGTGCTCGAGCTCGACAACCTGTCACGCGACGTGAAGAACCGCGCCATCGCGCGCGTCACCGCCACCGGTTTGCGGCAAATGCCCCCCCCGCGCGTCGGCACGCTCACGCCCGACGCCATCGCAGCGGTGGTCGCAGAGCTCGAGAAGTAGCTACGCCCGATCCTTCATCTCGGGCACCCCGGAAGCCGAGGCGCAGTGCGCACAGCAGAAGGTGCGTCCCTGCTGTTCCATGCCGTGCCCGATGATGCGGCACTCGCAGTGCTCGCAGCGGGGCGCCAGCGCCTGGATCGCACACTCGAAGCTGTCGAAGGTGTGCGAGGCGCCTTGCATCACCACCTCGAACGCCTTGTCGTACACGTTTCCGCAAACCTCGCACATGTGATTCATAGAGTCCTCCTGGTCGCCCCTCGCCATGCGAAGAGGGTGCCAAAGCAGCGGATGGCTGCAAGGCGGCCTGCGTCCGTGGCAGGGCGCGCCCAATGGGGCGAACCGCCGCGGGTCGAAGTGCGCCCCGTGGCGCGTTCAGCTAGGCTGCGCCGTCATGGATCAGCTCGTGCTGTGGGCTACCGACGTGCACCTCGACCACCTACCCCTGCGCGAAGCCGCGCTCGAGTTCGGTCGTGCTCTGTCGCGCGAACAGCCTGATGCCGTAAGCTTGATCGTAACCGGTGACATCGCCGAAGCGCACAGCGTCGAGGGCATCCTGCGCGATCTCGTCGCTGGCTTCGGTCGTCCCGTCTACTTCGTGCTGGGCAACCACGACTACTACGGCGCATCGTTCAACGCTGTCGACAGGGCGGTGACGGCCGCCTGCCGAACTACTCCGGGTCTTTACTGGCTGCGTCACGAAGTCGTGCCCTTGACCGACGCCGTGACGCTGATCGGCCTGGACGGCTGGTACGATGCCGGCTACGGTGATCGCAACTCCGACCTGCAGCTGAGCGACTTCGTGTTGATCGAGGAGCTGTTCGCGGCCCAAGACGACAGCCGCGCCGAGTTGCTCCGCACCTGCGCCGAGCGCGCCCGCTCGCAGGCGCACGCCCTGGAACTGCGGCTCGCGCAGCTCGCCGAACACCAGTCCCCGCGCCACGTCGTCGTGGCCACCCACGTGCCGCCGTTCCAAGAAGCGGCCTGGCACGAGGGCAAGCCGAGCGACGATCGCTGGGCGCCGTTCTTCAGCAATCGCGCCCTCGGCGAAACCTTGCTCCGCTGGGCCGATCGAGAGCCCCAGATCGCGACGACGGTGCTGTGCGGTCACACGCATGGCAGTGGCTGCTACCGCCCCCGCGACAACCTGACGGTCTACACCGGCCGCGCCCAGTACGGCGCGCCCGACCTCGCCGGCTTCGTCGACGTCGGATCGGACAGGTTGGGCGTGCGCCTCTGCTGATGCGTGCTAGCGCGCGGTGAATTCGACCGCCGCATGCACAGCAGTGCCGCAGTGAGGAACCCGATCCATTAGGACGAGGCGTAGGAACGCTGTCCCATGGTCGCGACCATGGTCACGGCCGCCGCAGCGGTGTGGGGCCACATCACCCACATACGCAAATACTCGTTATCATTGATATTTTTTGAACCCGCGTCGCGCGGATCCGTC
>JAICQQ010000102.1 GCA_025937785.1 Polyangiaceae bacterium | reverse complement strand
GCAGCCCGGCCAAGGACCGGTCGCGTTGCAGTAGGCGAAGTCACAAGCTGCCGAGGACGCTGACGCCCCCATGGCTCGCGCTGACTTGAGGGACCGCGGTCCAGCGCGACGCGACGCCGGGTCCATGGGAGACCTCGACGAACCAGTAGTGACCCAGGACCGGCACGGCGAACCCCGTCAGTGTGCCGATGGCCGCCCCGGCGACGACGTCGGTGACGTAGTGCCGGTCGGCGTGCATTCGCAGCATGCCCACCGAAATCGCCAGGGCGCCGCTCACGCCGCAGGCGGCGAGGTCCGCGGCGCGGTGACCGTACAGTGGCAGGTACAGATGGTGGGCACAGACCAGCCCCGCGCCGGTGAATGCCCCCGACGTGTGCCCGCTGGGAAAGCTCGAGGCGGGGCCTTTGAAGCACATCTCGTGGTAGTTGGGGTCTTCGAGGCAGGGGTCCACGTCCGGCCGCTCGCGCGCGACGAGTCGGTCGATGCCGCGGGTCGACAGCGCAGTGAACGCGCTCGCCTGCAGGTTGATGAAGGTCATCTGCCAGGCGACGTCGAGGTTACCGCCGTCGCTGAGCAGGGGCACGAGGCTCGCGTCGAGGTAGGCCCACGCTTGCGTCGCTAAGCCGAGATAGTCGCTCAGCCTCGACGCCTGCTCGCGAGCGCTCGCCGAGTCGAGCTTCAGCGCGTCGCGCACCGGCGGCTCATAGGCGAGGGTGCTGGACCACTTCGGCTCGAGCGGTTGCTCGGTAGCGAACTCCACGTAGATGGCGGCGACCGCCACGGACGCGGTCGCGGCGTATTCCCAACCGCCTGGTCGACGATAGCGCCAGTTGAGGCGCCGCGTGTCGCTCGCAGGCGCAGCGGCGGCGGGCGCAGCCGCTGCGGGCTCAGCGGCGGCGGGCTCAGCCAGGCAGCCCAGCCCCAGGGCGACCCCGAGCCCGAGTGTGCGGCCGATCACGACGAGGCTGCCTCGCTGAGCCACTGGTTGGCGATGCGCCGGTGCGCCGCGGGCAAGGCCAGCTTCTCGAGCTCGCTCGGGGACCACCAGCGGGCCCCCGCGCGCGGCGCTTGCGCTCCGCGGGCGCGATAAGCGTATGCGTGCAGCGTGATGCGGTAGCGGGTGACGGCGTGCTTGAACACGCCGAATTTGCCGAGCACGCGACCGGGCACTCCGTACCGCTCGCCGAGATCGTGCGCCAGCGCATGGAGCGCGTCGCCTTCGCCGGCGACCTCCACGGTCGGGAACAGCCACATCGAGGCCCAGCGCGCCGCATTCGCCGCTTGCTGCGCCAAGAGCACGCGCTCGCCGCGGGAGACGAGCGCGCAGGCCATCACGAGCGGCGTGGGTTTGGGGCGCTCCGGCAGTTCGGGGTAACGCTCGGGCTCGCCATTCGCGTGCGCGCGGCAGCGCGCGCGCCAAGGACAGACGCCGCATTTGGGAGCCTTCGGCTGACACACGGTAGCGCCGAGCTCCATCAGGGCTTGGTTGACGTCGCCGGGAGCGCCGGTGACGAGCAACGCTTCGGCCAGGCGCCAGAGCTCTCCGGCGAGCGGTGCCTTTTGTGGATTGCCCGGGAGCGCGTACAAACGGCAGAGTACGCGCATCACGTTGCCGTCAACGACTGGAGCTTTTGCTCCAAAGGCGATACTGGTGACCGCTCCGGCGGTGTAGCGACCCACGCCGGGCACGTCCAGCCAAGCGCTGGGCGTCCTCGGCAATTCGCTGCCGTGCTCGCGGACCAAGTAACGCGCTCCCTCCAGTAAACGGCGGGCGCGCGAATAATAGCCGAGCCCTTGCCAGGCATGCAGCACGTCGTCCTCGGTGGCCCGAGCCAAGCTGCCGACCGTCGGGAAGCGTTCCAGCCAGCGCTGGTAGTAGTCGATCACGGTGGCCACCTGCGTCTGCTGCAGCATCACTTCGCTGACCCAGATCGCGTACGGGTCTTTGGTCTGGCGCCAGGGCAGGGGACGCTGATGCTGGGCGTACCAGTCGAGCAAGAGCTCGGTCTCGTGCTCGGGGCCGACGGCTGACTGCCGAGGGCGTCGCGAACGGTTCGAACTGGCCTTGGTCACTGGGGCTCGGTCGCGCGCGCACCAGGCGCCTGGATGCGTGCCGCGTCGAGTTCCCAGTTCTGACCATCGAAAGGTTCAATCGTGAACTCGAGCACGACCGCCGGGTCGAGGCAGCGGAGGTTGGCGTCGAACCCGTCGGGGTGCGAGCGCGGAACGTAGAAGGGGTGCACCCCGCAGTGTCGGCAGAAGTAGTGTTTGGCCGTACCCGTGTTGAAGGTGTAGGTTTCGAGACTCTCACGCCCACTCGAGAGCTCGAAGTCCGCCGCCTCCACGATGAGGTGTAGAAACCCCTTCTTGGTGCAAATCGAGCAATTGCAATCGTAGGCCCGGGTGCTCCGCGGGCGCACGCGAAAGCGGACCGCGCCGCAATGGCAACTGCCGAGCTTCCATGCCGAGTCGTTCATGCGCGGGGACGCTAGCATCGATCACGCAGACGCACTCCTACCCAACCGAGTCCGAGCCAAGCGAGCGCCTCTCGCCGGCCCAGGGGCTTTTTTTGGAGGCGAGGAAGGGTCGTGCCGACAACCGCGCAGCGCGTCCCCCGCCGTCGCGAGCTCCGGGCGGTCGATTGGCTATGGCGAACGGCGGCACAAACTCGCTAGAGTAAAGGGATGCCGGAGCCGAGGGTCTTCCCTCTCGAGTCGATTCGCACGGACGGGTGGTTCGAGCGCATCGGTGAGGGCATCGGAAGTTTTCAGGCTCTGTGTGACATCGTGGGGCCGCGTTTCTTCGCATTCGCGATGATCACCGGCGCTCGTATCACTGCGCTCACCGTCGATCGCCGCAGTCCGGACAACACCATGGTGGACTTCGTGGTCGGTGCCGTGAGCGAAGCCGAGCTTTCTCCCGCCGATGCCCAGCGCTTGACCCTTGCGGATTTCCGGCGCCGGCTCGTGAGCGCGTTGGTACAGGAAGAACCTCAAGGCCCGCTGCCCACGCGCGCGACGGATGTCGAGGCCGTGCAGCTGCACATCGGGGTCCGCTACCTGCTGTTGGCACCACTCTACGGGTACAGCTTGCGGGAGCTCAACGTGAGCGACGGCGAGTCGAACATCGAGCTCATTCACGACGGTGTGGAAGAGACGTACCAGCTCGCCGCGTTTCGCGCGCGCCTGCGCACGCACGTGCGCGAGGAGCTCGATCGCGTCCAGCGGGGTGGGGGGCGCGGCGCCATCGATCTCAGCCGTGTGCCCGAGGCAGAGCTCGCGAACTCGCGAGGAGATCATGTGAAGGTGCTGGAGCTGCTCGGCGCTTGGCCGGCGCCGCTCGCCATCTTCCTGAGGACACCCGAGGGCCAGATGCTCGGCGCAGAGCCGCGGGCCACGATCGCGCGAGCTCTGGGTCTTTTGGGCAGCTCGTGCATCGCGCTCGGTGAGACCAACAAGGGCGAGGAGGTGCTCCGGCTCGCGGTTCAGTACGCCGGAGACGGCCCCGCTGCGCCGGAGATCTACACCCGGCTCGGCGAAGCGATGATCGACGACGGTCGGCCGGGCGAGGCGATCTCCCCCCTGCGCCGCGCAGCGAATTTGGGCGCTGACGGCAAAGTGATCTGGCCGGCGCTCGCCAAGGCCTTCCTGGCGCGCGGGCGCTACCTGGCGTCGCTCGCAGCGTTGATCGAAGCGCGTGAAGCGGGCGTTGCGGAAGAGCAGCTGTCGCCGATGGCGCGACGAGTGCGCGAGCGCCTCGACCCCGCTCTCGGTCGGTGGTATGAGTTGGTGGGTGGGCCGGTCGATCTCTGAGCCCGCCTGGACGGATTGACAGCCGTCGCGGAGCCAGCTAAACGGCCACAACTTCTTGAATTTAGTGGCTTCCTCGATCGCAGCTGCGCAGGCGGCACACCCCCGTGCCCCGAAGCGTGCAGCTTTGCAGATCTGGACCTATGTTTCCCCCAGGTCATCAGCCGGTGCTTTTTTCGAGCGCGGTATCGCCACTGATCCAAGACATGTGATACGCGCCTCGAACAAGGCATCTCCCAGCGCCAACCCTTCAGAGAAAGAACCAGAGAAGACGGTTACCGATGCTTGAAACCTACCTTCCGATGTTCATCATGTTCGCGATCGCGCTGATCGTGGCAGCTGCGATGTTCTTCATCGGGCAGCTGGTCGGTAAGAAGAACCCGACCCCCGAAAAAATGATGCCCTACGAGTGCGGCAACGACTCCGAGGGTGCGAGCGGCGTCAAGCTCGACGTGAAGTTCTACCTGACCGCGATCCTCTTCGTCGTGTTCGACATCGAAGTCGTGTTCCTGTACCCGTGGGCGGTCCAGTTCAAGGGGCTGGGCTGGGTCGGCTTCATGACGATGTTCGCGTTCATCAGCGCCCTCATCGTCGCGCTGGTGTACTGCTGGAAGAAGGGAGCACTCGAATGGGAGAAATGAAGGCAGAAGAGGTCCTCGAGACCGGCGTCGGTGAAGGCTTCGTCACGACCCGCCTGGTACCGCTGCTCTCCTGGGCTCAGAAGTACTCGCTCTTCATGTATCCGTTCGTGACCGCATGCTGCGGCATGGAGTTCATGAGCGTTTCGAGCCCGCGCTACGATTTTTCACGCTTCGGCTCGGAGGCTCCGCGGTTTTCCCCGCGACAGAGCGACCTGCTCTGGGTGGTGGGTACCATCACGCAACGCCAGGCTCCGGTTCTCCGGCGCATCTACGAGCAGATGGCTGAGCCGAAATGGGTGCTCGCCTTCGGCACCTGCGCTTCGTGCGGTGGCTTCTACGACAACTATGCTTGCGTCGCGGGTCTGGACAAGATCATCCCGGCCGACGTGTACGTGCCGGGTTGCCCCCCGCGACCCGAGGGCGTGCTCGACGCGCTGATGCTGCTTCAGGACAAGATTCAGCGCGGTGACCGCACCCCGGGCATCGTCAAACCTCGCCGTGATCCAGCCACGGATCAATCGATGGGGCTGGTAGATCTGCGGCGATCGAAGAAGACGGTCTAGTGACACCCCTATTGCTTCGACCACGACCCGCGCCGCGACCGAGCGGCCTGGCGTTCGTGGCGGTGGCCTAGGGTTCGAGGGTTATCCATGTCTCAGGTACTCGTAGAGCTGGTCAAGAAACACTTCCCCGAGGCGGTGCTCGAAACGCACGCCCAGCATGGTGACGACACCGCGGTGATCGAAGCCCGCGCGTGGAAAGCGGTGCATCGCTTCTTGTTCGAAGCCCCGGAAGCTCGCATGAACATGTTGATGGACCTCACGGCGGTCGACTTTCCGGACCGCGATCCGCGCTTCGAGGTCGTGACTCACCTGGTGTCGCTCGACAAGGGGCATCGGCTACGGCTGAAGGCGCGCGTCGGCGATCCGGACGGCGACGACGCCGAGATCGAGACGCTCACCGACATCTGGGCCAGCGCCAATTGGATGGAACGCGAGTGCTGGGACATGCTGGGCATCAGCTTCCGCGGCCACCCCGATCTGCGCCGCATCTTGATGTACCCCGAATTCGTCGGGCATCCGCTGCGCAAGGATTACCCGGCCGACAAGATTCAGCCCCTCGTGGCCTATCGCGAGGTGGATAACATCGACAAGCTGCCTCCGTTCGGCGTCGACGAGGGCATGTCCTTTGGCCGCCAGACCCACGCCGGGGTGATTGACCCGGACGCGGATGAAGACGCGCAGGTGAACTGATGGAACCGATAGATGTCGAGTTGGACGAGTCGGAGGTCGAGCTTCCGACCGAACCGATGCTGCTCAACGTAGGGCCGTCGCATCCCGCCATGCACGGAACCGTGCGCTGCGTGATGGAGCTGAGTGGTGAGTCGATTCAGCGCGTCGACGTGCAGGTAGGGTACCTGCACCGAGGCTTCGAAAAGATGTGCGAGCGCGGGACCTGGACCCAGGTGTTTCCGTACGTCGATCGCTGCAACTACATCTCGCCCATGCTCAACAACGTCGGCTACGCGCTGGCGTGCGAGAAGATGCTGGGGATCGAGGTGCCCGAGCGCTGCCAGTACTACCGCATGATGCTGGGCGAGCTCGCCCGCATGTCCGATCACCTGACCTGCGACGGTGCCATGGCCATGGAACTCGGCGCTTTTACGCCGTTTCTATGGATGATCAAGGGCCGCGAGATGCTCTGGGATCTGTTCGAAGAAGAGTGTGGCGCGCGCCTGACGCACAGCTTTGGCCGAGTGGGCGGCATGGCGCACCCCCCCACCGACGGGTTCAAAGCCAACGCGCTCGCGGTCGTGAAGCACATCCTCGGCATCGTGGCCGAGGTCGAGCGGCTGCTGCTCGGCAATCGCATCTTCCTCGATCGCCTCGAAGGCGTCGGTGTCATCAGCGCCGAAGACGCGGTTTCCCTTGGCTGGACCGGGCCCTGCTTGCGTGCCGCCGGCGTACCCTACGACGTGCGCAAGGCCCACCCGTACCTGAAGTATGCCGAGGTCGACTTCGACGTGCCGGTGGGTACTGCGAGCGACTGCTTCGACCGCTTCATGGTGCGCATCGAAGAAATGAAGCAATCGGCGCGCATCATCGAGCAGTGCGCGGAGCGCCTCGCCGACTCGGGCCCGGTGAACGTCGACGATCCCCGCGTGATCCTGCCCCCGAAGGAAGAGGTCTACAACACGATCGAAGGCACCATCCAGCACTTCAAGATCGTGATGGAAGGCCTGAAGCTCCCGGCGGGTGAAGTCTACGCCTACACCGAGGCGGGCAACGGGGAGCTCGGCTTCTACCTCGTGAGCGACGGCAGCGGGACGCCGTATCGCGTGCGCATCCGGCCACCGTGTTTCCTCGTGACCGGCGGCTTGGAGCGGGTGATCACGGGTCAGATGATGGCCGACGTCGTGCCTTGCTTTGGCTCGTTGAACATGATCGGTGGCGAATGCGACCGCTAGTCTCGTCATTTCGAGCATCGCATCGGTTTCGCGCATCGCATGGAGTTGATTGCTAGTCTTCTTGGAGTCGATTGAAGGTCATGCCCACGTTTAAATTGGACGGACTGGACGTTCCCTTCGAACAAGGGGACACCATCATCAAAGCCGCACAGCGCGTCGGGATCGACATCCCGCACTACTGCTGGCACCCCGGCCTCAGCGTAGCGGCGAACTGCCGGATGTGCCTGGTCGAAATTGGGCCGCCCCCGGGACGCAAGCCCTTGATGCTCGACGTGTTCGAGTGGGACCGCGATCGACAAGATTACGTGCAGCAGCGCAAGCCGAAGCTGCAGCCCGCGTGTCAGCAAGCGGCGGTCGAAGGGCTCGACGTTCGGAGCCAAACCAGCGATCACGCCAAGCGCGCGCGGGCGGCGGTGCAAGAGTTGCTGCTGTTGAACCACCCCGTCGACTGCCCCATCTGCGACCAAGCGGGTGAGTGCCGGCTTCAAGACTATTGGCTCGAGCACGGGACGCGCAAGAAGCGCATGCTCGACGAACGCGTTCGCAAACCCAAGGCCGTGGTGTTCGGTCCCACCATCGTCTACGACGCCGAGCGCTGCATCGTGTGCACCCGTTGCGTGCGCTTCGTCGAAGAGGTAGCGAAGGATCCGTGCCTGGCCAAGCGCGAGCGCGGCAACCTCAGCGAGATCGTGCTGTCGCCGGGGCGCCAACTCGACAACGCGTACACGCTGATGACGGAGTACGTCTGTCCCGTCGGTGCGCTGACGGCTCAAGACTTTCGTTTCAAGGCGCGCGTGTGGTTCTTGCGCTCGCAGCGTTCGGTGTGCGTCGGCTGCGCTACCGGGTGCAACAACTTCGCCGACTACGATCCGCGCAACCAGACCGTCTACCGCTATCGCCCGCGCGAGAACATGCAGGTGAATCGCTACTGGATGTGCGACGAGGGCATGCTCGACTACCAGCGCATTCATCAGGGGCGGGTCGAAACGGCGCTCGTCTCGGGCAAGCCCGTGGCTCGCGACAAGGCCATTCAGAAAGCGGCAAAATTGCTGGATGGCGCCAGGCCAGAGACACTGGCGGTCGTGCTCAGCGCCGAACACTCCAACGAGGACAATTACGCGCTCTTGACCCTGGTCCAGGGCAAGCTCGGGGCCAGCCAGGTGTTCATCGCCGGGCGCCCCGATGGAGAAGGCGACGACGTGCTCCGCGACAAAGACAAGAACCCGAACCGCGCGGGCGTGGTCGCCCTGGCCGGCGCAGCGCCGCACTCGGTGGGCGATCTGTTCAAAGC
Organism: Polyangiaceae bacterium; assembly: GCA_025937785.1. Lineage (GTDB taxonomy): Bacteria > Myxococcota_A > Polyangia > Polyangiales > Polyangiaceae > JAICQQ01. The sequence continues at coordinate 20,032 of JAICQQ010000102.1, read as the reverse complement.
CGTCGAGTCCGGCAAGGTGACGCACCTGGTCTCGCTGGGTAGCGAGGCCTTCGGCAGCACGGCTGACGACTTCAAGGCACTCGCGAACGTGACCCGTATCGCATTCGCGACGCACAAGGGGCCGCTCACCAGCGGCGCCGATGTCGTGCTGCCCGCGGGCAGCTGGGTCGAGTCCGAGGGGACTTTCGTCAACAAGAAGGGCCTGCACCAGCAAGCCGAGCGCGTGATCAGCGCCGTGGGCGACGCGCGACCGGCGTGGAAGCTGGTGTCCGAACTCGCGGCTGCCGTCGGCAAGCCGCTCGACTTCAAGCGCGTCCGAGACGTGCAGCGCTCGATGCTCGGCGGCGATGCCCCCGTGACTCGTCCTTCCGAGAAGCCGCTAGGAGCACCCGTATGAGCGCCTTGCTCGTCATCCTCTTCGCCCTCAAGGGCTTCGCCGTGGTCATGTTCGCCATGAACCTCGGCGTCATCCTCACCTGGGTCGACCGCCGTCAGGGCTCGATGATTCAGGACCGCGTTGGCCCGAACCGAGCGGCCATCCCCGTACCGGGAAAGATCTTGCAGGGGGCGTTGGTGGCCCCGGCCTTGCTCGCAGTGGCGGCCATCCTGTACCTGCTGCTCGGGACCGAGGTCGAGGACGAGGCGCGCACCAGTCGCGCTCTGACCTTCAGCCAGCTCGCCATTCTTGCGACTTGGGTTACGGCGCTCGTCATCGCCGGCCGCGTGCGGGTGCGCGGTGCCAAGAATAGCTTCGACGTGTTCCTGAAGTCGCTCGGCGACCCGCGTCGCATCTTCTACGGCGGCCTGGCCTTGCACGTGCTGGTGTTGGCGGCCTTCATTGCGCTCGGATCCACCGATCTCGCCCCTTCGCTCTACAAGGTGGGTTACGGATCGGGCTCGGCGCTGCTCGTCTTCGCGATTCTCTTCGGAGCGGGGTACGCGGCGTTCATGCTGCGCAACGAGGATGTGGTCCGAGTCACCATCGCGGGCCTGCTGCACCCCGCCGCCGACGGCCTGAAGACGGCCTTCAAAGAGGACTTCATCCCGCCGAACGCCGATCGCTTCCTGCACAGCCTCGCTCCTTTCATTTCGTTCTTCCCGGTGCTGGTGGTGCTGGCGGTGGTCCCGTTCGGCGACACGCTCTGCTACCACGTCGACCGCAGCGAAGAGCTCAGCCTGCTCAACCCCCTGCAGCTGTGGAACCAGATCAATCTGGTCGACCAGGTGCCCCGCTACGGGGTTTGCGCCGATGACTCGGTCGACTTGCAAGTCGTCGACCTCAACGTCGGCATCCTCTACTTCTTCGCGCTGGCCGGCACCGGCATCGTGGGCGCGGCGCTCGCGGGCTGGGCGAGCGACAACAAGTTCAGCCTCCTCGGCGGTCTGCGCGCCGCCAGCCAGATGGTGTCCTACGAGGTCACGCTGGGCCTGACCGTGATTGGGGCCCTGATGATCTACGGCACGGTGCGGGTGGACGAGATGGTGCGCTGGCAGGCGGAACACGCCTGGGGCATCTTCGTGCAACCGCTGGCGTTCTTCCTGTTCTTCGCGGCCGCGGTCGCGGAATCCAAGCGCATCCCCTTCGATCTACCCGAAGGCGAGAGCGAGATCGTCGCCGGCTACTACACCGAGTACTCGGGCATGAAGTTTTCGATGTTCTTCTTCGCGGAGTACGTGGCTGTGGTGACGTCGAGCGTGCTCATGGCGGCGCTGTTCTTCGGCGGCTGGCACCTACCGTTCGTGCACCGCGACGGCATCGAGCTGGCGATCGGCAACACCATCCTCTTCGAGCAGGCGCTGAGCCACGGTTTCGTCGTGCTGATCGGAGTACTCGGGTTCATCTTCAAGGTGATCGCGCTGTGCTTCATTCAGCTGACGATCCGCTGGACTTTGCCTCGGTTCCGCTACGACCAGCTGATGCGCCTCGGCTGGCGTAAGCTCTTGCCGGCATCGCTGGTGAACATCCTCGTGACGGGCCTCGTGGCGCTCCTGATTCAGTCCGCCGGTGCGGCAGTGCAGCGCGGCTTGAACGTCGCGGCCGACCTGAGCATGCTGCTGATCGCGCTCGGCGGCGTCGTCCTCGGCATCTGGTTCGTGCTGTTCCTGCTCAAGCCGGTGCACAAGCGCAGGTTGGTGGTTTCGAGCTCGGCGAAGTACGCTGAAAAGCGCGGCGGTACTCGCTGGGCAAGGATGGAGGCGTGATGGCACAAGTAGGCTTGGGACCTCGCAAAGTGACGGGCGCGCCGGTGGCTCGTCCGCAGCGCACGGCCGCCGTGCAAGGTTACATTCCCGAGATCACCCGAGGTCTCGGGATCACGATGACCCACTTCTTCAAGAACACGAAAGAAATGGTGCTCGGGCAGCGCAACGATCCGGTGCTCGAGGCCATCGAAGAAGGCATCAACTGCATCTCGTACCCGGAGCAGAAGCGCCCGTATCCAGAACGGTTCCGGGGCGTGCACCGGCTCACGCAGCGCCATGATGGTTCGCCGCGTTGCGTGGCGTGCTTGTGTTGCTCGACGGCCTGCCCGGCGCAGTGCATTCACATCGAGCCGGCCGAGTACCCCGAAGGCGACAAGCGGCGCGGTCTCGAGCGCTATCCGAAGCAATTCGTGATCGACGAGCTCCGCTGCATCTTCTGCGGGTTCTGTGTCGAAGCCTGCCCCTGCGATGCGATCCGCATGGACACCGGGATCCACCCGTCTCCTTACGATTCACGCGATCAGTTCATCTACGAGAAAGACCTGCTGCTGAAGTTCCGGGGCCGCGATGGTTCCCGCAAGTCCTCGTACGATCCGATCGAGCAGGGCCAGGAAGGCCATCCTGGCGCCGATCGCGACCATGCCCACTGAGCGTCAGTGTCTTGGGTCATCGCACGCACGCCTTGACCTAGACCGGGCGGCTGGATAGGACACGGCCGTGGCCACGGAATACGAACCAGTCATCGGACTCGAGATCCACGCGCAGCTCGCGACCCGCACCAAACTGTTTTGCGCGTGCTCGATCGACTTCGGGGGCGCACCGAACAGCAACGTCTGCCCAGTGTGCCTCGGGCTGCCGGGCACACTGCCCGCGATCAACGAGAAGGCCGTCCGCCTTGGTGTGCGCGCCGCGTTGGCCCTGGGTTGTTCGATCCGTCAGCGCAGCGTCTTCGCTCGCAAGAACTACTTCTATCCGGATTTGCCCAAGGGCTACCAGATCAGTCAGTACGAGCTGCCCTTCAGCGAGCACGGACGGCTCGAGGTCGAGCTCGACGGAGCGTCGTTCACGGCGGGCATCACGCGCGTGCATCTGGAAGAAGATGCCGGCAAGAACCTGCACGGCATTCAGGGCGCATCCGCGATCGATCTGAACCGCGCGGGCACTCCGCTGATCGAGATCGTCGGTGACCCCGATCTGAGATCGAGCGAGCAGGCGGCGGCCTACATGCGTGCCGTGCGCGAGGTCCTGATGGCGATCGGGGTCAACGACGGCAACATGGAAGAGGGGAGTTTCCGCTGCGATGCCAACGTGTCGCTTCGGCCCCAGGGCAGCGATCGCTTCGGCACACGCGTCGAGCTGAAGAACATCAACTCGTTCAAGTTCGTGCAACGTGCGATCGACGTAGAAATCGCGCGTCAGACGGCGATCTTGGACGGTGGTGGGCAGGTGCAGCAAGAGACACGCAGCTTCGACCCCAGCACCTCGAAGACGGCGACCCTGCGCTCCAAAGAAGACGCGCACGACTATCGCTACTTTCCCGACCCGGATTTGCCGGCGCTGGAGATCGACACCGCGACGATCGAACGGGAACGCTCGCTGGTGGGAGAGTTGCCCGAGCCTCGCCGGCAGCGCTACGTGCGCGAGTGGTCGCTCACCCGGGCGCAGGCCAGCACGCTGTGTCAGCACCCGGGGACGGTGGAGTTCTTCGAGGACGTGCTGGCTCGCTTTCATGAACCGGTAAAGGTCGCGAATTTCGTGCTGACCGAGGTGCTGCGGGGCGCGAAGTTTCACGGCCTCGACGCCGAGTTCAGCGTGTCGCCGGCGCAGGTCGCCGAGCTGCTCGAGTTGGTCGAGTCCGCGAAGATTTCCGGCAAGCAGGCCAAAGAGGTGTTGGCCCTCGTAGAAGCCGAGCCCGGCGCCTCGCCGCGAGCGATCGTGCAGCAGCGCGGGCTCGAGGTCGTCTCCGATGCGGGCGCGTTGGAGAGCATCTTGATCGACCTGATGCAGAAGAACCCGAAGCAAGTCGCGTCCATTCGCGCCGGCAAGACCAACGTCGTGGGCTTCTTCGTGGGGCAGGTGATGAAGGCCACCAACGGCTCGGCAGATCCCAAGCTGGTGTCAGACCTCTTGACGCGTTTGCTCGCCGCGCCCGAGTGACCCCATGGTGAAGCTGCCGCACCCAGATCCCATCAGCGGCGCCGATTATTCTGCGGCCGAGCTCACGCCAGACGACGCGACGCTGTTGCTTTTGGATCAACGGCGCCTGCCTCGCGAGGAGCGCTACGAGCACGTGAGCGAATGGCAGGCAGCGGCGGCAGCCATCCAGGATATGATCGTGCGTGGCGCTCCGGCGATTGGCATAGCCGCTGCCTACGCCATGGTGTTGGCAGCGCGGCAGGCACGCACGGACTACTGGACGGAGATGGTAGCGGCCGGCGCTGGGCTCCGCGCTGCTCGCCCCACCGCTGTCAACCTGGCCTGGGCCGTCGATCAGTGCCTCGAACTCGCGCGTGCGCACCGCGCGAGCGCGTACGTCGATCGCGTCGACGCCATGGCCGCGCTCGCTCGCAGCATTCATCGCGACGACGTCGCTGCCAATCGCCACATGGGGCGGCTGGGCGCAGGCTACGTGCCGGACGGCGCGGTGGTGCTGACGCATTGCAACGCCGGGGCGCTCGCCACCGGAGGCTATGGCACGGCGCTCGGCGTGGTGCGCGCCGCGCACGCGGCGGGTAAGCAGGTCCGTGTGCTCGCCGATGAGACGCGGCCGTTCTTGCAGGGAAGCAGGCTCACGGCGTGGGAGCTCGCGCGCGAGGGTATTCCCGTGACGGTGATCGCCGACGGCGCTGCGGGCTCGCTCATCGCACGCGGTCGGGTCGACCTGGTGGTGGTCGGTTCGGACCGCATCGCGCGGAACGGAGACGTGGCCAACAAGATTGGAACGTACCCGCTCGCCTGTGTCGCGAAGCAGCATGCGGTGCCGTTTTACGTCGCGGCTCCCGTGAGCACGGTCGATCTCGGGACGGACTCGGGCGAAGCGATCCCCATCGAATCGCGCGAGATGCAGGAGCTCACCGAGTGGTCAGGTCGCCTCGTCACCCCTCCGGGCGTGCCTGCCGAGAACCCGGCCTTCGACGTCACTCCCGCGGGTTTCGTGTCGGCCATTTTTACAGAACGCGGCGTCGTGACCCCCGTGTCGGCGGAAAACCTCGCTCGCGTCGTCGAGTATGAAACAGGAATGGAAACAGGGAACAGGGAATGAGTCGCAAGGCATTCTGGCCGCGCCGGCTTTGCGAGGCGCGTTCAGTCCCCGTTCGTATTCCTGTTCCCTGTTCTATATTTCTCTGACCCGTCTGTGCGCGGGACCAAGCGGGGCGCACCTCGCCGAGCGCGCTGGAAGAGATTGCCGCGCCCGTGACGGTGCACTAGGTTTCCGCGATGCCGCCCGATTCACTGCCGCCACCGGCGCCCGAAGATTCGACAGAGGCCGAGGCCCGGACTCGCAGAGAGCCGCCCAGCGTGCGCGCGCCGAAGCCCAGCTGGCTCAAGGTCAAGGCACCGGGCGGCGACAAGTACCGCCACATCAAGCAAACCCTGCGTTCGCTCGACCTGTACACGGTGTGCGAAGAGGCGCGCTGTCCCAACGTGGGCGAGTGCTGGAGCGCCGGTACGGCCACGGTCATGTTGCTCGGGCACACCTGCACGCGCGGTTGCCGCTTCTGCGCCGTCACCACCGGCAACCCTCGTGGTTACGTCGATCCCCGTGAACCGGAGCACGTGGCGCGAGCCATCGCGCAGTTGTCGCTCAAGTACGTGGTGCTCACCATGGTCGATCGCGACGACTTGCTCGATGGTGGCGCGGCTCACATGGGCCAGGCCGTGCGTGCGCTGCACCGGCGCCAGCCGGGTCTGCTGGTAGAGACCCTTGTCGGCGACTTTGGCGGCCGGCTCCACGACGTCGAGACGATGGTGTCGAGCGGCCCCGAGGTATTTGCGCACAACATCGAAGTGACGCGTGAGCTCACCCCCAAGATCCGCGATCGTCGTTGCAGTTACGATCTCTCTCTCGGCGTGCTCGAGCACGCGAAGCAGCTCGCCCCCCATCGCTTCGTCAAGAGCTCGATCATGGTGGGTTTGGGCGAAGACGAGAAGTCGGTCATCGAAACCATGGCCGATCTGCGTCGCGTGGGGGTGGACATCGTCACGCTGGGTCAGTACCTGAGACCGACCGAAAAACATGCTCCGGTGCAGCGTTTCGTGGAGCCAGCCGAGTTCGCAGCCTACGAAAGAGCCGGTTACGACCTCGGCTTTTCGTTCGTTGCTTCGGGGCCGCTGGTGCGCTCGAGTTACCACGCCGCCGAGGGCTTCGTGCAAGCTCGGCTCAACGGAGCAGACAGCGCGGGTGCGAATGCGGATGCTCACTGGGCAGTTGCTGACGCGGCTCTGCCTCCGAACGCGCACGCGGAATCGAGTACTCCCGTGCGATCCAATGGCGTCGGACTCATCAGTCCAGCGAGCCTCGTGCGCCCGCGGGGGCAGGGCTGACGGCCTTCTGGCCGGGTGCGGCGCGCAGCGGCACTTCGCCATGACCTTTTCAGGAAGTTGGGCTACGCTCGTTTCCGCTGATCGTGCAGGAAGCCCTCTCACCATGACCCAAGCGGACACTAGCCTCCTGGGGCGCGTCGCCAACCAGCTCAGTCAAGCGCCGTCCTATGCGGAGTCGGGTGTCAAAGCGTCGATCTTGACGGTGGCGGCGGCATCCTATGGTTCGCGCAGTCAAGACGACGAGGTGACACAGCCCACCGGCTTCGATCCAGAGGCGGCCGCGCTGTTCGAAGCCGTGGTCGAAGGCGCGTTCCTGGTGGCACACGCAGACGACGATTTCGACGCCACCGAACGTGCCGCGTTCCAGCACGTGGTGCTGTCGGCCTGCAGCGGCAAGGTGCTCGAACGGCAGGTGGCAGCGCTCCTGGCGGACCTCGAAGACCTGCTGCGCGAAGACGGCATCGACAAGCGCTGCAAGATGGTCGCGCGCGCCATCACCAAACCCGAGCATGCCAAAGAAGTTCTGAGAATATCTGCACTCATCGCTCACGTGTCCGGAGGCGTGAGCGACGTCGAGAAGCAGGTGCTCGAGAAGCTAACAGAAGCATTTCAACTCGATCGCTCAGCGCTCGATGTCGCGCTAGCCGAGGCTGGCAAAGTTCTACAGCCTGGTGAGTAGTCGCGTACGCACCTCGGCGCGGTGTCAGCACACGGCGCCCGCACCAAGGTGAGCGCTCTGGGATAGAGTTTTTCGCACCACAGGGACTTGAGATCCGAATAGCTACTATGAATGCACTAGGGCCAGAGCGGGACCCCGCAGAGAGCAAGGTGATCAGTGTGCTGCGTGACGACGGCACACTCGACGAGGAGCGTGATCCGAAACTAGCGCTCGAAGAGGTGGTAGAGCTCTACCGCCAACTCACGCAGACGCGCCTGCTCGATCACAAGCTCACCGGTCTGCAACGCCAGGGCCGCATCGGTTTTCACGTGGGCTCACTGGGTGAAGAAGCGGCGATTTTGGGTTCCACGTACGCCATGCGCGACGGCGATTGGATCTTCCCTTGCTATCGCGAATTCGGGTCGGCGCTGATGCGCGGGCTCGAGCTGCAGACCTTCATCGACAACATGTTCGGGAATGCCAACGACGTGGTGCGTGGCCGCCAGATGCCGGACCATTACACCTGCCGCGCCAAGGGCTGGGGCTCGATCAGCTCGCCGGTGGGCACGCAGATTACGCAGGCGGTCGGGTTCGCCTGGGCCGCCAAGATCGACGGCAAAGATCTCGCGAGCTTGGTCTACTTCGGCGATGGCGCGACGAGCTCGGTGGAGTTCCACAACGGCATGAACTTCGCGGCTGTGTTCAAGGTGCCCACGGTGTTTTTCTGCCGCAACAACGGCTGGGCGATCAGCGTGCCCACGGAACGTCAGACCGCCACCAAGACCTTCGCCGAAAAAGGCGCCGCGTATGGCGTACCGGGGGTCCGGGTCGACGGCAACGATATCTTCGCGGTGATCGCCGTGACGCGTGAGGCAGTGCGGCGTGCCAGCGGCGGCGGGGGGCCGACGCTGATCGAAGCGCTCACGTATCGCATGGGCGGGCACTCGACGAGCGACGATCCCAATCGCTACCGTGGTGACGAGCAGCTGGCGGCTTGGGCGGCGCGCGATCCGATCGAGCGCTTGCGCCAGTATCTGTCCCTGCACGACGCCTGGAGCGAAGCGCGCGAAACCGAGCTGCAGGAAGAAGTGGATCGCAAGTTCAAGGCCGCGGTGGCCGTGGCGGAACAGACGCCGCCCCCAGCGCTGGAAACGATGTTCGAAGACGTGTACGCCGAGCCCCCCTGGCACCTGGTCGAGCAGCGCGCGGCGCTCCTGGCCGGGCCGCGTGCCCCGAAAGGACACGGGTAAGGTCGCGTATGCCTCAGATGAACATGGTTCAGGCCATCAACGATGCGCTCCGCATCGCGATGCGCCGTGACAAGCGCGTGATCGTGCTGGGCGAGGACGTGGGCAAGGTGGGGGGCGTGTTTCGCGTGACCTCCGGGCTCTTCGACGAGTTCGGTGACCAGCGCGTGGTCGATACGCCGCTCAGCGAAGGTGGCATCGTCGGTTGTGCCGTCGGCATGGCCCTGTACGGCTTGATCCCGATCCCCGAAATTCAGTTCGCGGATTTCATCTGGCCCGCGTACGACCAGATCGTCAACGAGCTTGCGAAGTACCGCTATCGTTCCGGCGGTGAGTACCCCGCCAACATGGTAATCCGCACGCCCGTGGGGGGCGGCATCCGCGGCGGGCACTATCACTCCCAGCATCCGGAAGCCCAGTTCGTCTGCGTTCCGGGGCTCAAGGTGGTGGTGCCGTCGAATGCCTACGACGCGAAGGGTCTGTTGCTCGCCTCCATCGAAGATCCCGATCCGGTGATCTTCCTCGAGCCCAAACGGGTCTACCGCGCCGCCAAGGGCGAGGTGCCGGAGGGCGCCTACCAGGTGCCGCTCGGCTCCGCGGCTATCGTGCGCCCCGGCGATCGGGTGACCGTGGTCGCTTACGGCGCGATGCTGTACGAAGCGCTCGATGCCGCTGCCAAGGCCGCAGCCGAGCACAACGTGCAATGCGAGGTCATCGATCTGCGCACGCTCTGGCCGCTGGATGTCGACACCGTGACAGAAAGCGTCAAAAAGACGGGGCGGCTCGTGGTCGTTCACGAAGCACCGAAGACGGGCGGCTTTGGGGCCGAAATTGTCAGTCTTGTTTCAGAAAGGGCGTTCTACCATCTCGAGGCCCCGCCCCAGCGCGTGACCGGCTTCGATACACCGTTCCCGTACACGCTCGAGATGGAGTACATGCCGCTTTCGCACCGAATATTGCCCGCGGTCCTCAGCGTTGCACGAGCTTGAGAATCGCGGAGCACTGCTGGTTGACACCGGCGCTCACCACGACCATTAGGATACACGATCAAGATGTCGAAGTTCGAGTTCAAGCTGCCGGATATCGGCGAAGGCGTCACCGAAGGCGAGATTGTTGGCTGGCTGATCAAGCAAGGCGACTCCGTTGCCGAAGATCAGGAAATGGTGGAAGTGATGACGGACAAAGCGACCGTCACGATCGGTGCGCCCAAAGCCGGCAAGGTGCTCGAGCTGAGGGGTGGCGTGGGCGACGTGATCCCCGTGGGGGACGTGCTGGTCGTCCTCGACCTGAGTGGCGGCGGTGCCGCCGCAGAAGCGCCAGCACCCAAGGCAGAAACGCCAGCACCCAAGGCAGAAGCTCCTGCGCCGAAGGCAGAGCCCAAGCCCGCGGCGCCGCCTGCCGAAGCCAAGGCCACCGTCGCCTCGGCGGTGGGCGATATCAAGGAAGAGTTGCCGGGAACCAGGCTGGTCGCGCAGGCACCAGCTGGCAACGACTACTACAACGACAAACCCTTGGCAGCCCCCGCGACGCGCAAGCTCGCGCGCGAGCTCGGCGTAGATCTGCGTCAGGTCAAGCCTTCGGGCGACGCCGGGCGAGTCACGCGCGAGGACGTCGAGCAGCAGGCGCGGGGCGGTGGCGCGCCGGCTCCCGCAGCGAAGGCCCCGGCGAGCGAAGCGAAAGCCCCCACACCTCTGCCATCTCCGCAGGTGCTGGCCAGCGACGAACGCAAGCCCATCCGCGGCCTGCGTCGTCGCATTTTCGACAACATGGCGCGATCGAAGCACACGGCGGCGCACTTCACGTACGCCGACGAGTGCGAAGTCTCGAAGCTCATCGAGGTGCGGGCTCGAACCAAGCCATACGCCGAACAGGCCGGTGTCAAGTTGACGTTCCTCCCGTTCATCGTGAAAGCCACGGTGATCGCCCTGAAGAAGCACCGCGAGCTCAACTGTGTCGTCGACGACGCCGCCCAAGAAATGGTGCTGAAGGGCAGCTTCGACATCGGCATGGCTACGGCCACCGACGCAGGGCTGATCGTACCGGTGATTCGGCACGCCGATCGAAAGAGCGTGCTCGAGATCGCGCGCGAGATCGATCGCCTCGCAACCGACGCGCGCAACGGCAAGACCCGTCAAGAGGATGTGGGCGGTGGTTCGTTCACGATCACCTCCTTGGGTCGACTAGGTGGCATGTTCTCCACGCCTGTCGTGAACTACCCCGAAGTTGCCATCCTCGGCGTGCACGAGATCAAGAAAAAGCCGATCATCAAGGACGATGCGATCGTGATCGGAAACGTGATGATCCTGGCGCTTTCCTTCGATCATCGCATCATCGACGGCCATATCGGCGCGGCGTTCGCCCAAGAGATCAAGGCACTGCTCGAAGAGCCCGATCGGCTCCTCGTCGAAATGTGAACCCGGTGCGCGCGAGACGTCGCGCACCGCGCGTTAGCCCGCACCGCGCGTTCGCCTGTGGGCTAGTGCCCTACAAGGGCGCACATGGGCGGCGTCAGCACTTCCACGACGGTTTGGGCCGTTGTCAGCACGTGGGTTGCGCGCCAGGGCTTTTTCGAGACTTCCAGTGGGCGGCGCTGCCTTACCACTGCACCGGAGTTGTTGAGGAATCGGTGGGTTCGGCTCGCCGAGCGGTCGGAGTCATTGTAGCCTTTCCGCTAGTCCATGAGGCGCGTCAGTTTCATGCGTTTCCAATTCGTCGCTGCGGCGGTGTGCGCTGCGCTGGCGTGCAGCACCGTCGCACGCGCACAGGACTCTGAGCCGAGCCCCAGCGACATCAAACATGCCGCCCGTGCGTTCGACAACGCACGCAATGCGTTCGGAGCCGAGGACTACGCTACAGCCGCCGATGAGTTCGAAACAGCGGATGGCTACGCTCCAAGTCCAGTGGCCCTGCAGTGGGCGATCGATGCCCACCACCGCGCTGGTAACGCTGCTCGCGCCGCGACCTTGGCGGCTCTGGCCAAGCAACGCCACCCCGATGTGGCAGAATTGGTCGAACTCGCGGGGCGTGTGATCTCCGAAACAGAAGCGAACTTGATCGAGGTGCAGGTGGTGTGCGAACAGCCCTGTGAGCTGTTCGTGGACAGCAAGATCGTGCACGGCCAGCCGTCGAGCACCCGCACGCTGTACCTGAACCCCGGCAGCTATACGGTGACCGCGAGTTTTGGCGCCGGCGGCAAAGGCAAAGCCGAGCAAGTCGAAGGCGAAGCGGGCGATGCACGCAGCGTCTTGTTCGCGCCACCTCCGCTGGGGTCTACCGGCTCGGGCGAGGGCGCCCCTTCCGACGGCATGGACGACCCGTTCGCGGAAGATTTCGAAAGCACCAGCGATCCCACCACGGACCGAGCTTCGAAGAGCGGCTCCGGCGGCTGGTCCCCCGCGGTATTTTGGGTCAGCGCCTCGCTCACCGCAGTGAGCGGCGTGGTGACGATCTGGAGCGGCCTGGACACCCAGAACAATCCGGGCCCGGACACGGTGAAGGAAAAATGCAAAGGGCTCGGTGAGAGCTGTCCGGAATACCAGGACGGGCTCCAGAGTCAGAAGCGCACCAACATCCTGCTCGGCGTGACGGGCGGGCTTGCCGCATTCACGGTCGTGTCGGCGATCCTCACCGACTGGTCCGACGCACCGGTAGAGCGCGCGGCCCGAACCACGCGACCGCAGCGACCGAAAACTGCTTGGAGCGTGGAACCCTGGCTCAGCGTCGGCCATCACAACGCCATTGGCGCGACGGGAAGGTTTTAGGAAGAGGGGGCGTGGCCGCAAAGCTGCTCGACATCAGCGCCACGGGGCGCCACCGCATCGATCGCTACGAGCTGATTGGCGAAATCGCGTCCGGTGGCATGGCGACGGTGTTCCTCGCGCGCTTGACCGGGCTCGGCGGGTTCCAGCGCTTCGTGGCGCTGAAGCGGCTGCATCCCCATCTGCAGAGCGAGAAAGACTTCGTCCGCATGTTCCTCGACGAAGCTCGCCTGGCGGCCGGCATTCACCACCCGAACGTGGTGCCCATCCTCGAGGTAGGCGCTGGCAGCGTCGGCTACTACCTGGTGATGGAGTACATCGAGGGTGAGACGCTCGCGTGCTTGCTCGCCCGCGCCGCTTCGGCCGGCACCAAGTTGCCGGTCGCCATTTCGCTGCGGATCGGCATCGACATGCTGCGTGGCCTCCACGCGGCGCACGAGCTGAGGGACGAGGCCGGCGCTCCCACGAATCTCGTGCATCGCGACGTGTCGCCGCAGAACGTGCTGGTCGGCGCCGACGGCGTCGCGCGCATCACGGATTTTGGAGTGGCGCGCGCCGCGAGCCGGCTGGGCGACACACGCGCGGGCCAACTCAAGGGCAAGATTGCGTACATGGCTCCCGAGCAGGCGTCAGGGGTCGAAGAGCTCGACCGCCGCGCGGATATTTTTGCTTCGGGCATCGTACTCTGGGAGGCGTTGGCCCAACGCCGCTTGTTCAAGGCACAGAACGAAGCTGCGACGCTGTCTCGCGTCATGAACGAGCCGGTGCCGAACTTGAGCGCCATCGCGGCGGACGTTCCCGACGTCGTGACCAAGATCATCAACCGCTCGCTCGAGCGACACCCAGATCGCCGCTTCCCGACGTGCGCCGAGTTCGCCGACGCTCTGGAGGACACCGCCTCCCGATTTCGCCTGGTGGCGAGTTCGCGCGACATGTCGAACTACCTGGCTGACGTGATGGGTGAAGAGATCGCTCAGCAGCGCGAAGCGGTGCGGGCCTGGTTGGCGCAGAGTGAAGCCAGCGGGTCGGTGCCCAACGTATACGGCCCACCCTCGTCGAGCATGTCCGCGGCCGCGATGGCGATGCCTGATCGCTCGGGCATCGCGACCGCGCCGAGCCGCCTGCCTGTGCAGCGGCAGAGCTCGAAAGCGCCGTGGGTGCTTGGCGCCCTGTTGCTCGGCGGCGGCGCGGTCAGCGCGTTCTTCTGGCTGACGGCTCCGCCACCCGCTCCAGCCTCCGGGGCAGGCGTGAGCCTGCCCCCGGCCAGCGCGGCCGCGGCTCCGGTCCCAGCACCCGTCCCAGCACCCGCAGCGACGAGCTCCGCGCCCGAGAAGATCACGCTCGACGAGGTAGCGGAAGAGCCAGCCCCCGCAGCAGCGACCAAGCCGGGCGCCCGTGGAGGGAGCGACGCCCCGGCACCCAGGGCGGGTAGCCGAAAGGCGGGCAGCAAGAAAGGGAAGAAGCCGAATCTCCCGGATAATCCCTACGAATTCTGAGGTAATCTGAGCAAAGCTCGGGGGGGGGCAGCCGCAAGATCTTTTCCGGCTGGCTGGACGTTGACAGTGCGTCTGCTGCCTGCTAGTTCTCCCGCGCTTCGCCGGGAAAGACCGCAAGTTTTCGGCGCTTTTCCTACACTTACGCTAACGATCCCAACACCGAGCGACGAGTTACCGTGGCCGCTAATAGAGTTTGCCTGTTCACGGGGAACGCGAACCCCGACCTAGCTCTCGAGATTGCTCACGCGCTCGATACGCCGCTGGGTGATTCGCGTGTGTCGCGCTTCAGTGATGGCGAGACGTTCTGTGAAATCAAGGAGAACGTCCGCGGGCTGGATATCTACCTGGTGCAGCCAACGTGCTCGCCCGTGAACGACAACTTGATGGAGTTGCTCATCATGTGCGACGCGCTCCGACGCGCATCAGCGGCCTCCATCACAGCGGTCCTTCCGTACTACGGGTACGCCCGGCAAGATCGTAAGGTCGCGGCGCGAACGCCCATCACCTCCAAGTTGGTGGCTGACCTCCTGGTCGCGGCGGGGGTCAGCCGCGTCGTGTGCGTCGACCTGCACGCCGGCCAGATTCAAGGGTTCTTCAATATTCCATTCGACCATCTCTACGCGATGCCGGTATTCCTCAACGATTACCTAACGGCGCATTACGACGGTGCCGCCGTATTCATTGCTCCCGATGCCGGCGGCGTGGAGCGAACCCGAGCTTATTCCAAGCGTTTGGGCGCGAAGTTCGCGATCATCGACAAGCGCCGCGAGCGGGCCAACGTCAGCGAGGTCATGCACCTCATCGGGGACGTGCGAGATCGTGACTGCATCATCGTGGACGATATGATCGACACGGCCGGAACGCTGTGCAACGCGGCCCGCGCCGTGATGGAGCACGGAGCGCGCTCGGTCGTTGCGGTCGCTACCCACGGTGTGCTAAGTGGGCCCGCTGTCCAGCGAATTGCGGAGTCCCCGCTGAAGCAGGTCGTGGTGACCAATTCCATCAAGGCCTCGGACGAAGCACGCGCTTGCCCCAAGATCACCCAGGTTTCGATTGCCAAGTTACTCGCCGAAGCCATTCGGCGCATCCACAATAGCGATTCCGTGAGCTCGCTGTTCGCGTAAGGTGAACCACAGCCGGCTAGTCTGCTGGGCCAGCGCTGCTCGGACCAAGCAAAGCAAGAAGTGAGTCAAAGAAGATGGAACTTAGAAAAGTCACAGCCGCCGATCGTCAGGAAACCAAGAAGGGCCCAGTGCGCCGCCTGCGCGCGAGCGGCAAGATCCCGGCGGTAGCTTACGGCAAGAAGCTCGCGCCCCGTTCGCTCAGCGTGTCGCCGAAAGACCTGGAAGACATTCTAGGCAGCGAGCGCGGGCGCAACACGGTGATCGAGCTCGATGTGCAGGGCGCAGACAAGCTCACGGTGCTACTCAGCAGCTACCAATACCATCCGGTCGGGCGCCAGCTGCTCCACGCCGACTTTCTCCAGATCAACCTGGACGAGCACGTGCGGGTCGAAGTTCCCTTCGAACTGACCGGCAAGGCGAAGGGCGTCGTGATGGGTGGCACGCTGCGCCAGGTGTTCCGCAAGCTTCCGGTGCGCTGCCTGCCCAAGCACATTCCTGTCAAGATTACGCACGACGTCACCGAGCTCGACATCGAGCAGCACGTGCACGCCGAAGATTTGGTATTGCCCGAAGGCGTCGCGGTCGAACTCGCACCGAAGCGCACCGTCGCCGGTGTCGTCACCGAGAAGCATCGCGGCAAGGACGAAGACGAAGCAGCACCCGGTGCGGCTGCCGCGGCCCCGGCCGCTGACGACAAGGGCAAAGCGAAGCCAGCCGAGAAGAAGTGACGCTCGTCGTCGGGCTCGGCAACCCCGGTCCCGAGTACGCTGGCACCCGACACAACGCCGGCTTCCTCGTGGTCGAACATTTTGCCGGGCCCGGCGCCAGTTGGAGCCGGGCTCACCGCGGGCTCCTCACCACGATCGAGGCGGGCGCCGAGCGCGTCCGCCTGCTCAAACCCGAGACGTTCATGAACCGCTCGGGTGAAAGCGTGGCGGACGCCAGCGCGTTCTTCAAGCTGCCCGCCGAGGCAGTGGTCGTGGTGCACGACGAGCTGGATCTGCCGTTCGGGCAGCTGCGACTGAAGCAGGGTGGGGGGCACGCGGGCCACAACGGCCTGAAATCCGTGGCCTCGGCGCTGGGCTCCAGCGACTTTTGCCGACTACGCGTGGGCATCGGTCGTCCCGGACCCGAGTTTTCGGGAGCCCTCCCCGATTTTGTGCTAAGTGGCTTCGCCGCCGAGGAGCTGAGGCTCCTGCCGGACGTCCTCGACGAGGGCAGTCAGGCTCTGGGGCTCGTGATTCGACTGGGACTCGCAGCCGCGATGAACCAAGTGAACCGACGAGCACGGGCGGCAAAACCAACAGATTCCGATCAGAACCTTTGAACCACTCCTTGCTCCCCGCACCCGGGGGGCCAACGTCCGAAGGGAGACACTCTTGGAAGCAACCGAAGTACCCAAAGTCCGCGAATACGAAACGATCTACGTTCTCAGCCCCACCACAGCGAAAGAGGCCTCCGACAAGGTAGCTTCGCGTGTGACGGAAGTCCTGGGACGTGAGGGCGGAACCCTGACCCTGGTGGAAAACTGGGGCCGCCGCCAGCTGGCGTACCCGGTGGCGAAGCACCGCCGTGGTGTGTACGTCTACCTGAAGTACACCGGTGGCGGCGCAGCCGTCGCCGAACTCGAGCGTAACTTTCGCATGCTCGACGAGGTCCTCAAGTTTCAGACCGTCAAGGTGCGGGACGACGTCGATCCCGCCTCGCTCAAGGTAGACGAGGCCGTGATCAAGTTCGAAAGCCTGGATCCACCCGAGGAAGAAGAGATGGAAGAAACGCTCGAGCAGCAGTTGGGCTTGGCCGAGCCATTGCCAGGCGCTGCGTCATCCGCAGCGGCGTCTGCATCTGCAGCCGCGGCCGCGGCCGCATCGGGCGACGACTCGAAGTCGGACGACGACTCTGAAGCTGCTGAAGGATCGAGCGACGAGGAGGAAGAAGCATGAACACTCTCAACGGCAAAGGTGAGAAAGACGCCGTGAGCGCGCTGCGCCGGGGCACCCGGCGTCGCGGTTGCGGCTTCTGCGGCGACGAGAACCTGGCGATTGACTACAAAGATCCCCAGGCGCTGCGCTACTTCGTGACGGAGCGCGGCAAGATCGTCCCCCGTCGTGTTTCCGGCAACTGCGCCAAACACCAGCGCGAAATCACACTGGCGATCAAGCGTGCCCGCAACATCGCCCTGCTACCCTTCACTTCGAACGAGTAGGAGACTCCCGTGGCGAACACAGTAACCGTAATCCTACAACAAGATGTCGAAAGCGTCGGGCAGGGCGGACAAGCCGTGCGCGTACGCCCGGGCTTTGCTCGCAACTTCTTGATCCCGCGCGGTCTCGCGGTGCCGGCGACGAAAGGCAACCTCGCGCGTATCGACGAGCTGAGGCGAATCGCAGCCCGCCACACGCAACAGAAGCTGGACGACGCCAAAGCGCTGAAGCAAAAGCTCGAGAGCGTGAGCGTCAAGATCGAACGCGCTGCCGGCGAAGAAGGCAAGATGTACGGCTCGGTGACCGCGAAGGACGTCGAGGAAGCGTATGCTGCGCAAGGGCTGACCTTCGATCGCAAGAAGCTCGAACTCGGCGATCCGATTCGTCAGCTCGGCCTCAGCGAAGTCAAGGTCAAGCTTCACGCCGACGTCGTAGCCACGCTGCGTGTCGAAGTGATCAAAGCTTGAGCGTCGCAACAACGCAGTTTCGAAACGGACGCAGTCTTCACCCACTCAGGGGTTGACACGGACGTCGCGAACCCGTACTAACGGACGCGACACCCTAGAGCGAACGTCACTACACCCCAGCAGTCGCAAGGCCGCTGGGGTGTGCTGCATTTAGGGCCCTGGGGATAACCGGTGGAGCACAAAGTGGAGCGACTGGGAAGAAGAAGGGGACAGCCGAGGTCGGACAGCACCTGTCCTAGCACGGCCGTTTCGCGAGCGGTCGGTCGCCCGTGGGTGGGGGACACTACGGAACCGACAGGAGGGACCATTGCAAGCGATTGACCGCCGAAACGAGCGGCACCCCGAACGAGATCTGCGGCCCCTCGAGGGCCGGGTGCCCCCCAACGATCTCGATGCCGAGGCGGCCGTCCTCAGCGCAATCCTGCTCTCGGGAGAGGCGTTCGACGAGGTGCAAGAGGTGCTCGATGCGGCGCACTTCTACTCCGACGCCAATCGTCGCATCTACGAGACGGTGATCGAGCTGAACCAGCAGGGCACGCCTGTCGATTTGGTCTCGGTCGCGAGCCGGCTCAAAGATCGCGGTCGCTTGGATCAGGTCGGGGGCACGCCGTACCTGCACCAGCTGGCCAACGCAACCCCCGCCGTCGCGCACGTCGCGGCGCACGCGCGCATCATCCTCGAAAAATGGCGTGTTCGTCGTTTGATCGCCACGTGCCAGCGCTTCGGCGTCGAAGGCTACGGGGACACCGGCGACGTACAAGCGTTCATCGATTCGGCGGAACAAGCGGTGTTCGACATCGCTCGCGTGGCGTCGCAGTCCTCGATCGTGCCCGTCAACGAGGCGATTCACGACGCGTTTCGTATCTTGACCGAGGCTCGCCAGCGAGGTGGGGCCATCACCGGCTACGAAAGCGGTTTCGTGGAACTCGACAAACTCACGTCGGGTTTGCACAAAGGTGACCTGTACATCGTGGCTGGACGACCCGGCATGGGAAAGACCTCGTTCGTCTTGAACATGGCTGTGAACGTAGCCATGCCCAAGGGCGAGGCCTTGAGCGACGATCCCTACCAGGATGCACCCGTCGAGCGACCGGGTCAGGCGGTCGCGTTCTTCTCCCTGGAAATGCCGAAAGAACAGCTCGCCGCACGTATGCTCGCCTGCGAAGCCCGCGTCGACATGAAGAGCATTCGCAGCGGCCAGATTCAGCCCGACGACTGGAACAAGCTGACGGAGGCGGCCGCGCGCTTGGGTCGCTTGCCCATCTGGCTCGACGACAGTCCGGCGCTCGGCATCCTCGAGCTGCGCGCCAAGATCCGACGCTTGCAAGCCGAGCTGAGCCGCGGTTCGCACGGGAAGGGGAACGCCGATCGTTTGGGGCTGGTCGCGGTCGACTACTTGCAGCTGATGAAGGGGCGGCGCGACGCGGCCAGTCGCGAGCAAGAAATCAGCGAGATTTCGCGGGGGCTCAAGGCGCTTGCCAAAGAAATGGGGGTGCCCGTGCTCGCGCTCAGCCAGCTGAATCGATCGGTCGAAACGCGAGGCACCAAGGACAAGCGACCCCAGCTGAGCGATCTGCGCGAGTCGGGCGCCATCGAACAAGACGCCGACACGATCATGTTCATCTACCGCGACGAGTACTATTTCCGCGACAGCCCGGATAAGGGCGTCGCCGAAATCATCATCGCCAAGCAACGCAACGGTCCCACCGGCACCGTGCGCAGCAAGTTCACGGCCGAGTTCACACGCTTCGACAACCTCGCCGACGACGACTACGACTTCGGCGAATACGACGAATACGCCGGCAGCATCCCCGGCGGTTGACCCCGAGCCCACCGCGACCACACTGCCGCCTCGGTCAAGAGCCCATTCAGTGGGCTTTGACCGGTCGGAAGCCTCTGTAAGGCCGCCAAGCCGCCACTGAGGATTTCATCACATCTCCTCGCTGACGTCATACGAGTTCTTCTTCATCGCGCTTCGTACAACTGGAGGCGCATCACCACCGCTCAGGCCTCCGGCCGAAATTAGGTTGTCGACGCACGCGCGGTCCGCACCATGAGGCTACCCAGTAGGCTCATCTAGGGCCTGTCGCTGAATTGGTCCGGCCCGTGAACGTGAACGTGTGCGTGCCCATGCCCGAGAAGTCGAGGAAAGAGCTATCCATGGCGGTGGAAGTGTGTTCCATGGGTGGCCAGCATGGTTAGACAGCAGCTGGACGAGCGGCAGTGGCAGAAGGTTCGCGCGGTGCTTTGCGCCAAGCGCGGAGCAGAGCGCCCTGGGAAAGACGACCGGAATTTCATCGAAGCGGTGCTGTGGTGGCGCAGGACTCGCTC
>JAICQQ010000279.1 GCA_025937785.1 Polyangiaceae bacterium | reverse complement strand
GATCGCGATTCTGAGCGACATCTTGGGCGACGAAGATCACCTCGGCGACATGGACTTCAAGGTCTGTGGCACCAAGAACGGGATCACCGCCATCCAGATGGACATCAAGATCGAAGGTCTCGAGCGCAACGTGCTCGAGCGCGCTCTCGATCAAGCGCGCGAGGGCCGGCTGCACATCCTCGGCAAGATGCTGGAAACGCTGCGTGAAACTCGCCCCGAGATCAATCGGTTCGCTCCGAAGATTACGACGGTGAAGGTCAAGCCGGACCAGATCCGCATCATCATCGGACCGGGTGGCAAGACCATCAAGGGCATCATCGAGCAGACGGGTTGCACCGTGGACGTCGAGGATGACGGTACGGTGAACGTAGCCGGTACCGACGGTGAGGCCGTCAAGCGTGCGCTGGCCCTGATCGACGGGCTCGTCGCCGAACCCGAGGTAGGCAAGATCTACCAGGGTATCGTGCGGCGTGTGGTCGACTTCGGTGCTTTCGTCGAGATCCTGCCCAACACCGAGGCGTTGCTCCATGTCTCCGAAATCGCGCACGAACGGGTGGAAGCCCCGGGCGATGTGCTCGCCGAAGGCGACGAGATCGAGGTCAAGGTCATCAGCGTCGAGCGCGACGGCAAGGTTCGCCTGACGCGGCGCGAGCTGCTGGCGTTCCCGGAAGGGGACGAGGGCGAGCGGGCGCGCGAGCGCATCGCCAAGGCACGTGAAGGCGGTCCGCCCTCACGTTCCGGTGGCCGCGATCGCGATCGTGGCGGGCCCCGTGGTGACCGTGACCGTGGTCGTGGCGGCAGCGGCGGCGGCGGTCGTGACCGCGGCGACCGCCGGCCCCGACGCGACTGAACCGCCCAGGTTCGGCCCTGCGAGCGAGCGCGACCTGGCACTGCCGGGCCGCGCTCGCGTGTTTGTCGGCCCACGTGCGCGGGCGGTGTTGCCGGGACGACCCGCTCAGCGCACGAGCTTCAGCGAGCGTCCGGTCAGCATCTCGTTGAGCGAGCCGGTGCGGTAACCCCCGAGGTCGAGGGTGACGTAGCGAAACCCGTGACGTTTGCCGGCTTCGACCACGCGATCACGCATACCGTCGGTCAGCAACGAACCCAGCTCGGCGAGATCGACTTCGATACGAGCGATCTGATCGTGCCAGCGCACGCGGATCTGCCGAAAGCCGAGCTGGCGCAGGTCGGCTTCGAAGCCACCGATCTGCGCGAGGCGCTCGCGGGTGACGCTGGTGCCGTAGGGGATGCGGCTGGATAGACAAGCCGCCGCAGGCTTGTCCCAAATGTCCATGCCGATGAGCTTCGCGGCTGCGCGCACGTCGGCCTTCGTGAAGCGAGCTTCGACGAGCGGACTGCGCACGCCGTGGTCGGTGGCCGCTTTGAGTCCGGGTCGGTAGTCGCCCAGATCGTCGAGGTTGGTGCCGTTGACCACGACCTCGAAACCCAAGTCGATGCGACTTTGCGCGGTGAGCGAGTAGAGTTCGCTCTTGCAGTGAAAGCAGCGGTCGGGAGCGTTCTGTACGTACTCTGGACGCTCGATCTCGTGGGACTCGAGCAAGCGATGGGGGGCGCCCAGCTTCTGCGCGATGCGCACCGCGTCTTCCAGCTCACTGGCCGGCAGGCTGGGGCTCACGGCCGTGACACCGAGCGCTCGCGCGCCGAGCTCTGCATGAGCGACGGCCAGCACGAAGGCGCTGTCGATACCGCCTGAATAACAGACCAACACGGACCGCATCGCTCGCAGCAAGCCCCGCAGCGCTTCGAGCTTTTCGGCAGGGGACACTTCGGGCTCGGTCGACGGAAACATGCCAGCAGGTTTCATAACACCATTTGGAGGCCGCGGCACACCTGGGGCAAAGCTGCGACCGTTCTGGGGTTTGATTTGGCGAAGTTCAGGGCTATGCCCAAGGAGTGGGCTCAAATGGGACCAAGCGCAGGGGACGTAACAGCAGGGGACACGACAGCAAAGGAGAGCGCGGCATGAAGCGCGCAGAGTTCTTGCGGTCGCTGGCCGCCTTGGCGGGGTCAGCATGCGGCGAATCGCTGCCGCCGCCGGCGCCGCCGCCGGTACCAGCACCGGAGCCATCGGCGCCGGCACCGGCTCCGGTGGACCCGCCACGCGTGTATCGGCATTGGGCGTGGCTGACCGCGGATACCGAGCTCGGCGACGGCGACTACGAGCGTCAGTTCGGCATGATGAAGGCTGCCGGGGTCGGCGACGTACTGTTCGAATGCTTCAACGGCAGAGAGGCGTTTTTTGCCAGCGGTCATTTGCCCGTCAAGGCCGATCTCTTGAACCGCGTGTTGCCGCTGGCGAGTCGCGCGGGGCTCAACGTCCACGCTTGGATCTGGTGCCTGCCGTGCAACGTCGAGTCGGTGATGCAGCAAACGCCCGAGTGGTACATGCTGAACAACAAGGGCAAGTCGACGGTAGAGCATCCTGCTTACTCGCCCGAGTTTCGGTATCTGTGCCCGACACAGGCGCCGGTGCGGGCATTTCTCCTGCGCCGGGTCGAAGAATTGCTGAAATATCCGATCGCGGGCGTGCACCTCGACTACCTGCAGTTTCCCCAGGTGGTGTTGCCGCCCGGGCTGCGCGATCTCTACGGCGTCACGGCGGGCACAGCGTCCGGCAAGGGCGGGCGAGCTCAGGATCCGGCTGAAGAAAACGCGGAGCGGCCCGAGTTCGACTATTGCTACTGCGAGGTGTGTCGTAGCGAGTTCCGTAAGCAGACGGACATCGATCCCATAACGTTCAACATGCCGAGTGCCAGCGATGCCTGGCGCCAGTTCAGGTACGACCAGCTCACGCGCATCGTGAACACCGATCTGGTTCCCATCATCCGGGCGCAGGGCAAGAAGGTGTCCGCATCGGTGCTGCCGGATTGGGAGGCGGCGCGACAAAACTGGGGCGCTTGGGAGCTCGATGCGGCACTGCCGCTCTTGCACCACTCGCTCTACGAAGAAGACCTGGGCTGGATTGGGTTTCAGACACAGCAAAGTGTCGAACGGCTCGTCAACAAGGCGCCCTGTTACAGCGGGCTCTTGGTGTCGCACTTGAGTCCGCCCGATCTCACGGGGGCTGTGCGCCTCGCGCTCGAATCAGGAGCGCAAGGGGTAGGGCTTTACAGCGCGCAGAGCATGAGTGCGCTCCACTGGGAGGCGCTCAAGGCCGTTACCGACGAAGAGGAGGTGAAAGCGCGGCAGGGCGCGGGGTGAGTTGCCCGCGGCTGATTTTCGAGCGTTGGCTGCGCGCTGATTTCCCAGCGCAGTTCGGAGGGTTAGTAGCGCTCGCGTCTGGACATTGTTTGTCATACTGAACAAGAGCCTCTGGTGACACTGAACGAATCTGATATTATGTTCAGTACCCATGGCGCTCTCCACTCTCCTGCGAGAACAAAGGCTCGAAGAAAGACTAGAAAAACTGCCGCCAGCGCTCGTCAGCACGCTGAAGGTCGGGGCCCAGCTAGCGGGGGTTCCAGCCGGGCGTACGTTGCCGACCGGCTTTGCCCCCGTCGATCGACAGTTACCCAATGGGGGCCTGCTCACGGGGGCGCTAGTCGAGTTGGCCGTGGCAGGCGCAGCTTCACTGGCCACCACGTTGGGGCTGGCTGCGTGTCGCAGCGCGCAACGGGCTGCAGAACAGTTAGGCGGTGCCGTCCCCTGGTGTGCGTTCATCGATCCCTCGCGCTCTCTTTACGCGCCTGGGGTAGCGCACGCAGGGGTGCAGCTCGACCGGCTTTTGGTCGTGCGTCCCTCGATCGAGTCGCTCAGCAGGGTAGCGCTTCGGGTCGTCGAGTCGCAGTGTTTTGCCGTCGTCGTCATCGATACCGTGGGTGTACCTGGGGGTGAGCTCAACGTTCCCTTGGGGTGCTGGCCTCGCATCGTGCGCCGCCTAGCCCTGGCGCTGCAAGAAACTCAGAGCACGGCGCTCTTGATCACCGACAGCACCGCGCGCCGGCCTCTGACGTTGCCCGTGGCTCAGCGCATCGAGCTCGAGCGCAATCAGGCTCACAAACTGATTTTGCAGGTAGCCAAAGACAGGCAAGGGCGGGTCTCAGCGCCGGTCTCTATCGATTTGCACGAGCGCTCGTCCTGGGCTGCACGAGGGGCGCTCCAATCTCAGCGTCAGTCCGGCCGTGGGCAACTGCGAGAGGATGAGGGGGTGCGCCATGTCGGGTAGAAGCGGTAGACTTGCGTCGGGTAAGCGCATCGTCGCGCTGGTGCTACCAGAGCTTCTGTGTGAAATCGCCGCAGAAGCACTGAAGCAGGGTTCGCTGGGCGAGCTGCCTCTGGCCGTGGTGCTCGATGCCGATCAAACGGCTGCCAAGCTCGATGCGGTCAATCGAGTGGCTCGGCGTTTCGGTATCAGCACCGGGCAAACTATCGTCGAAGCGCAGGCTTTCTTGTCGCAATTGGTAGTGCGCACGCTTGCTCCCGAGAAAGTACACGCGGCTCTTGCGCGCGTCGCCGAGGTGGCTCTGGGGTACGGCAGTGTGGTGTCGGTAGAGTCTGCGCAGCCTTTGAACGACGGGCGCCCAGCTCCCGACACCGTGTGGATCGACATCACCGGGGCCGCCCACCTCAGGGGAGGTGAGCAAGAACTGGCAGAAGAGCTGCACGACCAGGTGCGCGCCCTGGGGCACGAGGTGCGTCTGGCGATAGCCAGTGGCATGCACATCGCGCAAGCGATCGCTCGCTGGGGCACGCCTGCCCCGGGTGAACGAGTGTGTGTCGTCCCCGAAGCATCGACGGTGCGCACGTTGGCGCCGTTGCCGATCGTGGCCCTGCCGCTCGAAAAAGAACGAGCTGGCTGGTTGTTACGCCTGGGGGTGCACTCAATCGCTGATTTGAAGAAGTTGCCCCGCAAGGCGGCAGTGTCACGGCTCGGTGCCGATGCCGATCGGATCCTCGATCTATGCGAAGGCATCGACGCAGCGCCCCTCGTGGCTTACCGCCCCGAACGCCGGCTGGTCGAAGAACGGTCGTGGGAGCACCCCGTGACGGGGTGTGAGCCCTTGGTGTTCGCCCTGCGCGGCCTCACTAGCCGGCTCAGTGCGCGACTGGCAGGGCGCGGAGAAGCCGCGCAAGTGATCGTGCTCCAGGTGCTCTTGGACAAAAGCATCGCCGAAATCAAGAAGACTCCTGCTGTCGTCGAGCTTCGCTTCGAGCTGGCATCTCCGCTCTGGCGTGAGCGCGAGCTGCTGAAAGTCCTGTGTTCGCGAGTCGAAAGGTTGTCGCTCAAGGCTCCCAGTGTGGGGGTGCGTTGCAGCGTGCCGAGCATTACTCATGCCGTCGAACGACAGCTCGACTTGTCGCGCGCTTTGGGGGGCAGGTTCGGCGGCACGCGAGGGCAAGAAGATTTGCCGGTGCTTTTGGCTGAGCTCAACGCCGATATCGGTAAAGAGAACGTGGGGGTTCTTGCCGTGAACAACGACCACCGGCCAGAAGCCAAGAGCGTGTTGGTGCCTGCCATGCCCGATCACGATCCAGCTACTCGGACACGCTCAGGTAAGGCAGGCGTGAGCAAAACGGGTGCTGGCCGGGGGAATGCCAAGACAAAGCAGCGCCGCAAGCGGCAGCCGCCGATCGACTCGAAGTTCCAGCTGAGAAAAACCAGTCCAGCGCGGAACGAATGGTCGCCCTCGCTCAATGCAGCGCCCTCGCTCAATGCAGCGCCCTCGCTCAATGCAGCGCCCTCGCTCAATGCAGCGCCCTCGCTCAATGCAGCGCCCTCGCCCCAGGCCTTCTGCGGTTTGGGGGCAATGATCACGAGGCTGTTGGCGGCGCCCGTGCCGCTCAAAGTTCCGCTGAAGCCTGGGGCGGTGCTGAGCGTGGGGACTCAGCTGTACTCGATCGAGTCCATGAATTTTTCCTGCCGCCTAGAAGCCGTCGAGTGGTGGACGCGTCCTGTGAGTCGAGACTACTTCAAGGTGATGCTCAAAGGGGCTTACGGCGTTTTCGAGGGGCTGGTGTACGTCGAGCTCGACTCGGGCAAGCGTTATTTGCAGGCCATCGTTGACTGAGAGCTGTTCCGGTTGGCTCGGTGGTTCGGCAAGCGCCGCAGGGAATCACGCCGGGCTGAGTTCGAAGGTGAGTCGAGTCTTGTGAGCTGAAACGTCAGGTGCGAACGACACCCACTTGATGGCCGGCGAGGTGCCGTCGAAAAGTGCCGGTGTCGGTCTAGGTCTGGATAGCGTGTTTGCCGAACTGTTAGCGCGATCATGTTTCTCTCTGCTGCGGGGTGCGTCGCATCCCGAGGAACTGGTAGGGAGAGCGCAAGAGCTCGGCGTGAGCGCGCTCGCGCTGTGTGATCTCGACGGGCTTTATGGGTCGGTGCGCGCGTACACCAAGGCGCGCGAGCTCGGGCAAAGGGTCATCGTCGGCGCCGAGCTGACCTTGGACTACGCCTCGCTGACAGGGGAGTCGAGGAGCGATGAAAACTATGGGTCCGATCGCTCGGGCGCAGCGCCCGACAACGGTGCAGGTGGCTTGAGCCTGGTGCTCTTGGTGGAAAATAGCCAGGGCTATCAGAACCTGTGTCAGCTCTTGACGCTGGCTCACGAGCAACAACCCAAAGGTCAGAGTGCGCTCGAACTCGGTTGGCTCGCGGGCAGACATGAAGGTCTGTGGGCGGTGGTGCCAGTACCGGAAGCGCCCGAACAGGTGCCCGAGGCACACAGCCATCGGCTGTGCGCCGTCATCAAAGAGTGTTTCGAAGCTCGAGCTATGCTCGGCATGTATCGGCGTTTGGATGCAGTGGACCCAGCGCGCTTCCGCTGGGTCCTCGAGTCGTCGGCGGCGTATGGCTTGCCCGTCGTAGCTTCCGCGCGCCCGCTGTATCACGACAAGTCGCGCAAACCGCTGGCGGACGTGCTTCATTGCATCCGAGAGGGAACCACGTTGGATCAGGCAGGTGCCGGTCTGCAAATCAACGCAGAGGCCTATCTGCGTTCGCCTTGGCAAATGCTGCGGTTGTTCGCAGAGCACTCCGAGTGGGTGCGGCGCACGCACGACGTCGCCGAGCAGCTGACGTTCGGGTTGGCAGAGCTGCGGTACCATTTTCCTTGTGAGCTCCCCCCGGGGCAGAGCGCGGATGAACGATTGCGACACTTGACGCTGGCAGGGCTCGAGCGGCGGTATCCTGGCGGTGTCCCCGAACAGGTGGGGCGACAGGTCGAAAAGGAGCTGGCGCTCATCGCCGAGATCCGCGTGGCGCCGTACTTTTTGAGTACCTGGGAGATCGTGGAGATCGCGCGCAGGCGGCGCATCTTGTGCCAGGGGCGCGGCAGTGCCGCCAATAGTGCCGTGTGTTTCGCGCTGGGGATTACGGCAGTCGATCCGGCTCGCAGCAACCTTTTGTTCGAGAGGTTTCTGAGCGCTGAAAGGAGTGAACCGCCCGATATCGACATCGATTTCGAGCACGAGCGACGTGAGGAAGTGATTCAGGAAATCTACGAGCGTTATGGCCGTGACCGCGCCGCGATGGTGTCAGAGGTGATTTGTTTTCGCGGTAAAAGCGCGCTGCGTGAGGTCGGCAAAAGCTTCGGTTTGTCCTTGGAACAAGTCGATCGCTTGACCAACGTCATCACTCACTGGGACACCGCCGAGGTGAGCAGTCAACGCCTGCGCGAGATGGGGCTCGATGCGGACGACCAGCGTCTGCAAAAAGTGGTGCGCGTGGCGCAGCAACTGCAGGGGTTTCCGCGGCACTTGTCGATTCACGTGGGCGGCTTCGTGCTCTCGGCGCGTCCCCTGTACGAGGTGGCTCCCATAGAACCTGCACGGATGGAAGATCGCACCGTAGTTCCTTGGGACAAGGACGATCTCGAGGAGCTTGGCTTCTTCAAAGTCGATGTATTGGGCCTGGGGATGCTCACCGCGATCCGCAAAGCCTTGGCGCTGATTCATGCGGATGGGGGGCTGCCGGCGGCTCTGAGCGAGACCCTGAGCGAGGGCGCCGTGGAGGCGGCTGGGAGCGACCGCTTCGATCCTCTGGAGGTGGTCACGCGCATTCCGCCGGAGGATTCATGTGTATATGACATGATCTGCAAGGCCGATACCGTGGGGGTCTTCCAGATCGAGAGCCGAGCTCAGATGGCCATGCTGCCGCGCCTCCGACCGCGACGGTTTTACGACCTCGTGATCGAGGTGGCCATCGTGCGCCCAGGACCGATTCAAGGAGGCATGGTCCACCCGTACCTGCGGCGCAGGAATCGGGAAGAGAAGCCCTCGGCTCCGCATCCCGATCTGTGGCCGATCTTGGAACGAACGCTGGGGGTGCCGTTGTTCCAGGAGCAAGTGATGCAAATTTCGATCGTAGGCGCCGGCTATTCTGGAGGGGAGGCCGATCAGCTGCGGCGCGACATGGCGGCTTGGAAGAAAACCGGGAAGCTGATGCGCCACCGCCAGCGGTTGCTGGATGGGTTTGCCGTGAAAGGCATCAGCCAGAAGTTCGGCGAAGCCCTGTTCGAGCAGATCAAAGGGTTTGGCGACTACGGCTTTCCAGAATCACATGCTTCGTCCTTCGCGCTCTTGGTGTACGCATCTTCCTGGGAAAAGGCGCATTTCCCAGCCCATTTCGCCTGCGCCGTCATCAATTCGCAGCCCATGGGGTTCTACAGCCCCTCGACGCTGGTCCGCGATGCGCAAAAACACGGTGTCGAAGTCAGAGACGTGAGCGTGGTCCATAGCGACTGGGACTGCACGCTCGAAGCTGCCAGTGAGAAGAGCAACATTCAGAGCAGCTACCCCGGGGCGCAGCGGGCTCTGCGCCTTGGGCTCAGGTTGATCAAAGGGGTCGGCGAACCTTTGGGCCAGCGGATTGAGAGCGAGCGCAAGCAATGGGCGTTTGGTTCGCTCGATGATTTCATGCGCCGAGTCGCCCCCAAGAAAGACGAAGTAGAAGCGCTCGCCGAGGCGGGGGCTCTCGAAGCGTTGGTCGGAGGGCGCCGGCAAGCACTCTGGCAAGCGCGAGCTCCGCGCGTGGCGGGGCTGTTCGGACACACCAGCTTCGAAGAACCCAGCGTCGAGCTGCCCCGCTTGCGCGCGGCCGAACAGTTGCTCTTGGACTACGGAACCAAGGGGCTTTGCGTCAACGACCATCCCATGCGCCACTTGCGCCAACGATTGCAGGCACGGCAGGTGGTGCTGGCTCGTGAGCTCGTAGACCTGGAGAAAGGAGTGCGCTTGAGCGTGGCCGGGCTGGTACTGAGCCGGCAACAACCGGGGACGGCCAGCGGCGTGGTCTTCGTGACGCTCGAAGACGAAACGGGGTTCGTGAATCTCATCCTGTATCGGCACGTGTTCGAGCGTTTCCACTGGGTTGCACGCCATTCGACCTTGCTGCTCGCTTCGGGAGTCCTCGAGCGCGAAAGCAAACCGCTCGCCCCCGATGAAACCCCCGTCATCCACGTCCTCGTCGACTCCCTGGAGCGCCTGGACACCCCCGGCCAAGGTCTATCCAGCATGTCCCGCGACTTTCACTAGGGCCTGTCCCTGAATTGGACGATGGCCCCGTGAACGTGAACGTAAACGTGCCCGTGCCCGAAGAAGCGCAACCGATGCCGAGGTGGGGCCGATGGCTGGAGCATGACGCTCGATCATGAGGGATTGGAAGTGTATC
>JAICQQ010000168.1 GCA_025937785.1 Polyangiaceae bacterium | reverse complement strand
CTTCCAATCCCTCATGATCGCAGCGTCATGCTCCAGCCATCGGCCCCACCTCGGCATCGGTTGCGCTTCTTCGGGCACGGGCACGTTTACGTTTACGTTTACGTTCACGGGGCCATCGTCCAATTCAGGGACAGGCCCTAGTCCGCGGCGCGGGAGTCGAAGCTACCCCTCGAAGCGTCCCGTTCGCTGCGGAAGCGTGGTGTCTCAGGGCTTCCTCCGAGCCTGGTTCTCGGGCCCTGCTGGCACCCGGCAGAGCAAGATCGCTCGGCAGTATTGGTGAGCGATACGGTACTGAGCTGCCATCGGATCCACAGGGTGGGTATTGGTTGTGGATGGTGACGCCCGGCTTGCCCACACTCGACGCTGTTTTACGCGAATCGACCGCAAAAACGTCTCGGGTCGGGACCACGTGGGCTGCGGCTGCCGCATGGACGACCTGGCGCTACGCAGTGCGTCGGGAGGTGCTGCTCGCCCTACATCCAGCCAACTTTCCCCTCGGCTCGCGGAAACGCGTATTACATCGATGACGACATCCGCCAGGGAAGTTCGCCCGCGGAGCAGTCCGGTCAGCCTAAACCCCGGGGCGCGTGGTGGCGGTACCGGTGGATTGGCACTCGAGGACTGCTCCGTCGACGGTCATGGCGCAGACCATGCCGACCTCTGCCGTGAGGCTGACGAAGGGCACGCTCCAATCAGGGAGGGCGTGGGCGCAGCGCCAGGCGCGCGACGCGTCGGAATACCAGATGCGTCCTGGGCTCGCGGCCCAGCGCTGGCCGAAGGTGTCGATGGCCACGGCGCTGAGGTCGACGGGCGTGGGCACGGCGGCTGAGAACAGCTGGCTCTGCTGGAGCTCGAGCACGACGCCGTCGGAGCCCACGGCGAGCGTCGCTTGTTGTTCCCAGCGGCTGGCGCAAGCGAGCAGTACGCGCGAGGGTGGCACCAGGATAGGCTCGATGGTCCAGGCGAGCGGGTAGTAGAAAGCGGCGAAGGCGCCGCCGTCGCGGCGTCGGCCCACGACGAGCCAGGTTTCGTCGCCGACGCGAGCCATGGCCGTGAGGAAGGCGGCGTCAGGCACCGGGAGCGGCTTCAGCCAGTGTCCGCCCACGAGGGCGCAGAGCAACACTGGGCCCGCCGCGGGCACACCGATGGCGACCGCGATGTCCTCGAACTCTCCGACGCAGTCGGTGAACGTGACGTCGGGGACGGGGCCCCGGTAGAGGTCGCGCCAGCCCTCGCGCGAGTACTCGATCAGGCGATGCTTGTCGGCGCCCACGAGCCAGCTGGTCGGCGACAGCCGGCGCACGAAGTGCACGCTAGAAACCGGTGGGTAGTGCGTCGTCGGCAGCCACTCGGTACCGTTCCAGTACGAGAGGCCCCCGGTAGTCGAACAGAGCGCGTGGCCAGCCGCGTTCCACGCGGCGCTCAGCACGACGCGGTCGTCGCCGGGGGGGTGTAGCACGCGCCAGTCGAGCACGCCGAGGTCGCCGCGCTCGAGCTTCGCGAGGCCAGTGACCCAGCGTTCGCTGGGACGCGTCGAACTGTGCTCGCGCCAGATCCATGGCAGCAGGCTGTCGATGAACAAGCGTGCATTGTCGGGGCGAGCGCGCGGGTCGTGCGCGGTAGCCGTGGCGAGCGCCATGTCGATCGCGCGACAGGCGGCTTCTCTGCCCCGGAGCTCGGGCGCCAGCGCCTTCGCGTCGGTGATGCTGCGTCGCTCGGGGCGCTGCAATCCGATCACGCTTTCGCCGATGGACTTGAAGCGAAAGTAGCTCTCCGCCGTGAGCACGTAGTAACTGATGGCGGCCAGGCTGAAAATGTCTGTCCAGGGACCCTCTTGCAGCTTCGAATCGAGTTGCTCGAGCGCGACGTACCCGGGCGTACCGACCACGGCGTCGCCGAAAGTAGCGGCGAGCCCCGTCGGCCTTGCGAAGCCGAAGTCGGAAATCTTGAACAGCTCCGAGTCGCCGGCGCCGCAGCACAGGACGTTGCCGGGCGTGAGGTCCCGGTGCAGCACTCCCTCGGCGTGAATCTCGCTCAAGCCCAGCCCCAGGCTGCGGATGCAGTGCGCCGCGCGCGCAGGATCGAAAGCGTAACCGGTGGTGCGCACGGAGGCGATCACGCGTTCGGTGAGCGTGGTGCCTTCCACTCCGCCGTGCACGTACTCGAGGGCGAGCCACGGCAAGGGAATCGACACCGTGCCGATCTTGAAGTCGACGCTGCCCGTGTCGACGAGCCGCACGACATATGGGCACGGCGGGACGCGTTCGTTCAAGCGACCGAGAGCCACGGCTTCTTTCTTGATGATGGTCATCGCCCGGTCACCGGTTTCATCGGCGATATGTGGCAGAATCATCTTGATCACCACGGGCGACTGACCCTCCGCCGAATGGCGAATCGCCAGGAACGCCATGGCCGTGCCGCCTTGCCCCAAGCCGCGACTCAGCTGATAGGCGACGCGCGGGTGCAGGGTGCTGGGCAGGCTAGTTCCCAACAGGCGATCCAGGCTCAGGGGGGGATCGGACATCGTGACGACCGCGTTCCTTCCCAGCATACCCGAGAACGCGCCGGGATTGCGGCGCGTGCGCGCGTACCGCGAATATCAGCCGGTTTGGCGGCGCTCAGCCCTCGAAAGCGTCGAAGATCAAGAACCAGACGAGCAGCGGCAGCAGGATGCACAGCGCGAGGAGTAGCAAGCCTACACCCAGCACCAGTGCGTTCCCCAAGAGCCCGCGGGTGCTGGCGCCGGGCTCTTCCCCCTTCAGTAGCTCGAGGTTCTTGCGGTTCGACTTGTAGCCAAAATCGAACAGATCTCCCAGGACCGGGAAGGCGCCGACGCAGGCGTCGATCGCGATGTTCAGCAGCATGCGTACGAGCACGGAGGTGGGCACGCGGCGCTGGATAGCGAGTAACAAGATGGCCCCTGCGCCGATGGCAGTGATGGCGTCCCCGGCGCCTGGCAGGAGCAGGCCGATGATGCCATCGAGCCCGACGCGGATCCGGGTGCCCGGGATGCCGATGGCGTCGTCCAGAGCGCGAGCCAGGAGCTCGGCCCAGCGTGGCACCGGCGCTGCTCGACGGCGGTCGACTTCGGTCGCGGGCTGGGCGCCGGCGAGCGCCCTCGGATCGGTAACCCCTGGCTGCGGCGTCACCCGCTAAGGGTTGGCGCGGCGCGCCGCGCTGGCAAGGTCCGGGCGAGGTTTTCGAGATCGGCCCAAGGAAATCCGCGCCCGTGGGTCGAAGGCTGATGGTCCCCCGTTTTCTCGCTGCCGGGATGCGGTGCTTCCTGCTGATGCTGCTGTGGGTCGCTGTGGCGCGCGCCGAGCCGCCGCCGCCCGACCCCGCTGCCTGGAGCGCGGGCAGGCTGGACGTGGCGCGTGCGATCGCTGAGCGGCGTCCGTTGCTGGTGTCGGTGGTGGTTCCGTTGTGCTCCAATGCTCAGATCAACTGCGGGGCGCGCTGGGCCGGACAACCTGGCCGCGCTGAAACCAACGTCTATTGGGGCGCAATCTATGGCGCGCGGCGCTTCTTCGAGCGCCCCAAGAGCGGTTACGAGCGAGTTTCTCTCGAGCAGTTCGCGGGCCAACCCCTGGTCGAGCGGGTGGTGTACCGGCGCCTTTTCGACGGTGCGCCCTGGGGGCGATCGACGGAGGTGGAGCAGATCGTGGTGCTCGAGGCGGTGCACGGCGACCAGATCGACGCTGCGGTCGGGAACTTTTGGGAGCTCGCTACCTCCCGCCGCCAGCTGAGCTTCGAGGACCGGGGGCGCCGTCGCACCGAAAGCGTTCACGTCGCCGGCTACGCCGGCCACAACCGGCTCATGGATGGCCTGAGGCTGCCGGCCCCGCCGACGTTCGAAGCTGAGGCGGCGCGTGCCGGCGCGATTCCCTCGTTCGTGCTCGCGTGTTACTCCGACAAGTACTTCACGTCGAGCTTGCAGCGAGCGGGGTCGACGCTGCTCGTCACCACCCGCGCGTTGATGGCGCCCGAAGGCTACCTGATCCATGCGATCGCGCTGGGGCTGGGCCAGAACCTCAGCGTCCAGGAGCTCCGCAGCAAGACGGTGCAGAGCTACGCGCGCTGGCAGCGGATCTCCGAGCGCGAAGCTCGCCGCACCTTCACGCCGTGACGCTGGCGCTGCGACGCGGCTTGGCGCTGTGACGGCGTCATGGTAGCTCGCTGTGCATGCGGGCCGTGGTGCAACGGGTCTTGGAAGCCAGCGTCACCGTCGAGGGCGAGGTGGTCGGCCGTATCGACCAAGGGCTGTGCGCTCTCGTGGGGGTAGCTCAGGACGACGATGGACGCGACGTCGAGCTCTTGGTCAACAAGGTGAGTCAGCTCAGGGTCTTCCAAGACGCCGAGGGCAAGATGAATCACGGCCTCGCCGACATCGGCGGAACGCTGCTCGCGGTGTCGCAGTTCACGCTACTCGGCGACGTGCGGCGGGGTAATCGGCCGAGTTTCACGCTCGCGATGGACCCCGAACGCGCGCAGCTCTTGTTCGAGGGCTTCTGCGCCGGTGTGCGCGCGCGCGGCATCACGGTCGCCACGGGGCGGTTCCGCGCGAGCATGCGGGTCGCTCTGGTGAATGACGGTCCGGTGACCATCCTGATCGACACGAAAAAGGCGTTCTAGGCCCGGCGGTTTCCCGCTGTTTCAGGGACGTTACCGCGGCCATTCGCCGCGAGCCTGCGCCGGGTCGAGTCGAATTGCTACTTTGGTGGGCGCGTACTATCACGGAGCGACCATGAAAACGCATTCGGTTGTGCTCATTCCCGGCGACGGTATCGGTCCAGAAGTGAGTGACGCGGTGCTCGCCATCCTCGAGGCTGCAGGCGCCCCGGTGAGGTTCGAAACGTTCCACGCGGGCCTGGGCGCGCTCGAGCGAGGCGCTACGGACGTGCTCCCCGAAGACACCGTGCAGGCCATCCAGTCTCACCACGTAGCGCTGAAGGGGCCCTGTTCCACGCCCGTGGGGCGCGGCTTCAGCTCGGTGAACGTGGCGCTGCGCCGGACGTTGAACCTGTACGTGGCGCTGCGCCCGGTGCGTTCGCTACCCGGCGTGAAGACTCGCTTCGAGAACGTCGATTTGATCATCGTGCGTGAGAACACCGAAGGGCTGTATAGCGGAATCGAAAACTTGATCACGGATGGCGTCGTCGTTTCGATGAAGGTTGCGACTCGTTCGGCTTGCCATCGCATCGCTCATTGGACCTTTCGTTATGCGACCCATCGCCGGCGCAAGAAGATCAGCGTGTTTCACAAAGCGAACATCATGAAAATGAGCGACGGTTTGTTGCTCGACGAGTCGCGCAAGGTGCATGCGCGCGACTACCCGAACATCGAGTACCAAGAGGTAATCATCGACGCCGCCACGATGCGTATGGTGCAGGACCCGAGTCAGTTCGACATCATCTTGTGCGAGAACCTGTACGGCGACATCGTCTCCGATCTGTGTGCGGGGCTCATTGGCGGTTTGGGCGTGGCGCCCGGCGCCAACATCGGCGACACCGACGCGGTGTTCGAGGCCGTGCACGGCTCGGCTCCGGACATCGCCGGCAAAGATCTGGCGAATCCGCTCTCGCTCTTGATGAGTTCGGTGATGATGCTCGAGCACCTGGCCGAACAGCGCGCCGATCCGCGCTGCAAAGAAGCGGCGACGAGCGTCACTGCGGCTTACACCAAGGCGCTCGCCGACGAGCAGAAGACCAAGGACCTGGGCGGTAGCCTCGGCACCAAGCAGTTCACGCAGGCGGTGATCGATCGCTTGGGTGCATAGCCTCGGCCATGGCGCACTCTCCCGGCGACGATCGAAGACCAGCGCTCGGTGATCGAGCGCTGTTCCCCGATCTGGAAGCCAAGGCGTACCTCAGTCACGCGGCCATTGCCCCGGCTTCGATCGGAGTGCAGGCGGCGGTCGCGCGCATGCTGGGCGTGCAGGCGCGGCTCGGGCAAGGCATCTTTCCGGAGGCCGAAGAGTTGCGCGAACGTGTGCGGGCGAAGCTCGCCCGTCTGCTCGGCACGGGCGCCGAAAACGTTGCCCTGGCGTCGGGCACGAGCCATGCGCTCTCCCACCTGGCGCTGTCCTTCCCCTGGCGTTCGGGGGATGGGTTGGTGTTGTTGCAGGGGGAATTTCCGGCCAACGTGACGCCCTGGCGCGCGGCGGCGCGGCTATACGGGCTCGAGGTGCATTGGCTCTCCCTCGAGGGGGCCGAACAGGACCCCGACCGTTTGCTCGGCGCCCTCGAAGATCGGCTCGAACGAGGCGCGCGTCTGGTCGCCGTGAGCGCCGTGCAGTTTCAGACGGGGCTCTGCATGCCGCTCGCCGAAATGGCGAGCTTGTGTCACCGCTATGGCGCCGAGATCGCCGTCGACGCGATCCAAGCCGCGGGCGTGGTGCCCCTCGAGACGGACGCCTGGGGGCTCGACTACGTCGCGGGCGGCGCCCACAAATGGTTGATGGGCATCGAGGGGGCCGGCTATCTCGTGGTGCGTTCGGAGCGCGTGCGAGCCCTGCAGCCGGTCACGGCCGGGTGGCTCAGCCACGAGCGGCCGATCGAGTTCTTGCTGGGGGGCGGCGAGCTGCTCGACTACGAGCGTCCGCTGGTCGACACGCCGCGCGTCTTCGAAGCGGGCTCGGGCAGCGTGCTCGGCTGTGCCGCTCTGGAGGCGGGGATGGACGCCATCCTGGAGCTCGGCGTGGGTGCCATCTTCGCGCACGTCACGCGCTACCTCGACGAGCTCGAGCTCGGCCTGGAGGCCCGCGGTCTGGTGCACGGTCGCGCGCGCTACGCTGCCGGGCGCTCCGGGATCTTGTCGCTTCGGTTGCCGGCGAGCGTCGGGCTATCGGCGGTGGCGCTGGGGCTCCGGGCTCGCGGCATCGCCTGCGGGACTCCGGACGGGTGGCTACGCTTCGCACCCCACTACCCGAACGCGTGTGCCGAGATCCCGGAGGTCCTGGCGGCGCTCGACGCTTCGCTCGAGGACGCATCCTGAAAGGCCGGCGTGGCTGCCGATCCGATCCGAACGCGCGCGCTGTTCCGGGTGTTCGCTGGATCGCGCGAGCCGCTGCCGTGGGCGAAGCTCGGCGAGTTTCCGACCCCGGTCACGCCGTTCCCGGGGGGCGGCGGTATTCCCGAAAACCTCGGCTTCGTGAAGCGCGATGATCTCAGCTCGCCCGTGTATGGGGGCAACAAAGTGCGAACGCTCGAAGCGCTGTTCGGCGCGGCACTGGCGCGCGAGTCTCGCACGATCATCGCCACGGGGGCTTACGGCTCCAATCACGCCGTGGCGACGGCGCTGCATGCTCCGCGAGTCGGGCTGTCGGCGCGGGCGCTCTTGTTTCCGCAGCCGGTATCCTGGGCCGCGCTCGAGAACTTGCGCGTCACGCTGGCGCTCTCTGATGCGGTGCAAGCGTTGCCGCACTGGAGCTGCTTGCCGTTCTCGATGTGGCATCACGCGCGCCGGCGTGACCTCGGCGGTGTCACGCTGATGCCGCCGGGCGGCGCCTGCCCGCGCGGGGCGCTCGGCTACGTATCGGCCGCGTTCGAGCTCGCAGAGCAGATCGAGGCGGGTGTGCTGCCGGCGCCGGCTCGCATCGTCATCGGCATCGGGTCGACCTGCACCACGGCGGGCCTGCTCGTGGGGCTCGAGCTCGCCAAGCAGCTGGGCCTCGGTTTTCGAGCGACGGAGCCAGCACTGGTCGCCGTCCGGGTCACTCCGTGGCCCGTCACCAGTCGTTGGCGCATCCTCCGCCTGGCCGAGCGCACGGCGCGCCTGCTCGCCGCGTGGGCGCAAGATCCTGCGCTCGCCGTGAGCGCGGGGCAACTCGGCGAGCGGCTCGAACTCGACGCTGGATATCTCGGGCGCGGGTACGGGCGCGTCACCGAGACCGGGCGTGCCGCGATGCGGCGCTGGACGGAGGCGGGGTTGCCGCAGCTCGATACGACGTACAGCGCCAAGTCAGCGGCGGCCTTCCTGGCGCGCTGCGAGCGCGCCGAGGGGCCCACGCTGTTCTGGTCCACCAAGTCGTCCGCGCCGCTGCCGGGCGTGTCCGCCGCTCAGCTGAGCCAAGCGCCGCGCCGCGCGCTGCGCTGGATCGTCGAAGCGGAGCGGAACCTTCCGAGGGAGCTGCCGGCGGGGTACGAGCGACTCGAACCTTGACCCGCGGCGGGTTCAGAGGCCGTTGATCCAGCCGCGCAACAGCTCGATGCCGGTTTCGTCCCGACGCTGCACGCCGACGGGCGGCATGCTCTTCACCTCGCGGTCGTCGGTTTCACCGCTCACCGCCTGAAACAGGATGCTCGCGGCCGCGTCGCCGGGTACCACGCGGATGCCGACCGCGGACGCGCTGCTCGCGGTCGGTTGGTCGATGACGGCATCGAACGCTACCGCGGGGGATAGGTCGAAGCTCGAGGCGATACCCCCGGAATCGTTGTGGCAGTGCACGCAGTTACCGACGAAGTAGCTCAGCACGGAGAGCTCTTCGCCCTCGAATCGATCGAGTGCGGCGTCGAGCCGCGGCTTTTCGGAGAGCGCTCCGGCGGCGACCAAACGATCCACTTGCTCCGAAGCGGCTTCGGCTGCTCCCGCCAGCTGCAACGGGGCAAAACCGAGTACGGGGCTCGGTGATGACTCGTGACACTGTTCGCAGCTCCGAATCGAGGGGATTTCGTGCGCTGTGGTCTCGTCATCGACGCGGACCTCGAGATCCACGCCGCGCTCGCCGTCGAGCAGCGCTGCCTGGTCGCCGTCCCAGCGATACGCCGCAAACTCCGGCGCGCCTCCGGTGGTGCGCACGATGCGGGTCTCGACCGGGCCGTCGTCGCCCACGAAGGTCTTGAACAGCAACGTATTTTCGGGGAACGCCCAATCCGCCTCATCGGCGTCGATGGCTTCCCCCTGGGGCACTACGATGAACCGCTCTTTGGCGAGCCCGTTCGACCAGAGCCCCGATCGCGGCGTGTACGGCAGCGCTCGCGGCGACGGTGTGCGCTGCACCAGGTCTTGGTACAGGCCCACCTGGTTCAACGTTGGCGGAAACGCTTGCGCGGGCGCCTCGACCAGCGTCGGCTCGTTCGGATCGCCCGAGTCACCCCCCCCGCAAGCGGGGCACGCGAGCACGTACACGAACGCGGTCAGCCGCAGCGCTGGCGTAGTACGGAGGCTCGCCCCACGGGTCGCTCGGTTCGAAGCCAAAAGCACGGCGCTTAGCTTGGCATAGGGCCGCGCGCGCGCAATCGGCTCACGCGCCGGCGCGGATGAGTGCGCCGTACCCTTCGCGAAAGGTCGGATACGCGAGCTCGTACCCGCTGGCGCGCAAACGCCGGTTCGAGCAGCGCTTGTTGCCGCCACGCCCGCGCGCGCTGCCAGCGTCGCTCATGCGGGGCGGAGGGGCGCCGAGCATTTGGGCAAGCCACTCGAGCACGCTGCGTAGATCGCTGGGTTCGTCGTCGACGCCTACATAAAGCGGCTCGGGGCGCTCGAGCTGCATCAGATGCAGCAAGAAGCCGGCGCAGTCGTCGCGATGGATCCGATTGGTGATGTGCGGTCGAGGCCCCACGCTCGCGGTTCCTTCGCGTACGCTCGTGAGCAAGCGCTGGCGCCCCGGTCCGTAAATGCCGGCGAATCGCACGCTGACCGCGGGCACTCCGGAGGCTCGGAGCGCGGCCTCGGCTT
Organism: Polyangiaceae bacterium; assembly: GCA_025937785.1. GTDB lineage: Bacteria > Myxococcota_A > Polyangia > Polyangiales > Polyangiaceae > JAICQQ01. Next base: position 8,120 of record JAICQQ010000168.1, on the reverse strand, counting down.
GTAGCAAGCGCCGTCCAGCGAAGCCCTCCGGCTCGGTCGGCGACTGCTCGTCGACGAGGCTTCCGTCGGTTTGGCCATAAACCGCGGTGCTCGACGCGAACAAGATGCGCTCCACCGGCGAACTTCTGACAGCTTCGCTCGCGAGCAAGCGCTCGAGACCCGTCACGTAAGCCGCGCGATAGGCGTGGTCCGTACTCGCATCGGGGCTCAGCAGGTAGACGATGAAGCGGAGATCTCGAGGAAGCTCGGCGAACGTCCCCGGATCGTTCAGATCGGCGGTGATGGCGCGGGCGCCTGCAGGTGGCGGCTGCTCGAACCTACGGCGGAGCGCGTAGCTGGGGCAGCCCACGTCTGCCAGGCGCTGCAGCAACGCCTCCCCGACGTAGCCGGCGCCGAGCACGAGCACCGGGCTGTGCGGGTCGAGCGGCATGGATCAAGCCTCTTCGCGCTGTGGCTTCACGCCCAGCTTCCTGTCGCGCATCGCGATCGCCGGCGCCAGCGCCATCAAGATGCGCGAGTCGACGCGCTCGTAGTAAGCCCGGAGCGCACCGATCGCCGTGGCCTCGTCTTCGCGCTCGAGCGCGACGAGAAATTCGCGCAAGTGGCTGGGAAAGCTGGGCTCCAGCACCCACAACGCCGGAAACCGGTCCATCAGCTCGCGATAAGCATCCAGGAAGGGATTGGCGATCCAGCGTACGGCCACCGAATGTCCTGCGTCGATCAATGCTTCGAGCCACCGCTGAAACCCGTGTGCGATGACCACGGGGTCGCCCCGCTCGAAGGCTGCGATCAAGAGTTCGGTAATGTCGCGCAACCGCTCGATGTCGCTCTTGTCGGCGCGCCGCGCTGCCAAGCGCGTCGCGAACTCGATCACCATCAAGCGCGCCGGCAGCAGATCCTCGATCAAGTGGGCCACCTCGGCCATGTCTGACGTAGCCTCCAGAAAGCGAGGCAGCAGCTCCATCGTGCCCGTCTTTCGGAAGTCCGAGACCGTAACGCCCTGACCGTGGCGTACCGTGACGAGGCGAGACTGCTCGAGCCTGCGCACCGCTTCGCGCAGGGTGTTGCGGTTGGTCCCGTAGCGCATCGCGAGCTCGCGCTCGCCGGGCAAGCGCTCCCCCTGCGTCAATTCACCGCTGAGGATTTGCCGAAGCAGGTCCTTGAAGACCGTGGCGGCAATGTTGTTCGTGCCCGAGTCGGAGGCGGCCATGCTGCAGCGCGTGCTTTCTCTTTGTTGACCGCTAGAGGAAGAAACTGGCGCCCACGGAGATGGTGGGGAAGCCGAGGCGAACGGTGACGGCGATCGTGTCCGATACGAAGAACTTCGCCCCCATGTACAAGACGAAGGGTTCGAAGTTGGTGTCCGCATAGTCGCAGTCGACGAAGGGCTCGTCGGGGCAGCGGTCGATGGACACACGGGTGTGCCGGATCGCGAACCCTGGCTCGCCGAACACGGCGATGCTCGGCGTCACGTAGAAGTTCCACTGCAGCACCACCGGGAACCACAGATCGCTGGCTTCGCAGTCCGAGCCGAGCACGATCACGTCGTTGGCGTAGCGGGAATGACAGTCGTCTTCGAAAAAAGCCCAATGAAAGCCAAAGCCGATCGCCATGTTGTTGTTGATCTTCGAGATCGGCCCGTTATGAAACAACGGGATGGCAGCGCGAAAGCCAAGTCCCAATCCCTCGTCGAAGCCCTGCGGACCGTCCCACTGAACCACGCCTTGGGGCTCGAGCTCGGCGGAGTAGTTCAGGTGGGCTCCCGGTTGTTTGATCTGTGCCAGAGCAGCGCGAGGTATCAGTGTGGCGGCTAGAAAGACCAAACCTAGAAAGACCAAACCGAGAGCCAACCTACCGAGTCTCGGGCGGGGTCGAGGAACCTGGGCGAAGGCGGCCAACGGCGAATGGGGGTGCATGCGTGTTTCCGAGGTCGCCAACCTTCTAGCCGAACAGAGCCCCGGCGCCCATGTTTCGCCGCTTCCGCCGCTTCGAACTGCGCGGCCGGTCAGTCCACACGCCCGCGGAGCCGGTTTTCGAGCTCCTGCAACAGCACCAGGAGCTCGGACTTGACCACGACGAAGGCCTCGGTGGCCCACTCTTGCACCACGCGGGTCTCCGCTTCCTGGAGCGCGAGGCGCGGGCGCCGCGCCAGGATCCGAGCCAGGTCTTTCATTGCCTGCTCGGCACCGACGCGAAATCTGTCGACCCCGGCGTGCCGAAGTCGCCGGCACAGTTCCACGAAGCGCTCGGTCTGTGCGGGGAGCTCCCACGCGAGTCGCACCTGTCGCGACTCGCCAAGCTCGAGCGCTGCCAGATACCGCTCGTCGGCCGTCTTCGTGCCGAGCTGCACCGAGTGCTGGTTCTGCGCGGCCAGCGCGGCGTCGATCAACAGCTCGACACCCACGTGAGCGACGGCGCGTGTAGGGCCACGCCGCACTCCGCGCGCCGTGAGGTAGCTCGATGCGTGCCCTTGGAGGGCGCGGAAGGTCGTGCTGTCGTGGAAGGCTGCGTCGGTGCGGTGATGGAAAGCGACGCCGAGCGCCAGGCTTCCCAGCTCGAGACGCGGGGGACGCGTGCCCAGTATCGAAATGAAATCGGGGAGCATCGCGCCGAGCACGAACGCGCTGTCGCCGCCTGTCGCTGCCGCGAGCACGGCATGTCCGTAGAAGTTCACGAGGGGCTCTGCTCGCTACCTGCTCCTGCAGGCAGCTGACCCTTCCCATAGCGCCGCCCACGCGCCGCGTCGACGGGCGTTCGCGGAAGGGTGAGAGCTAGGCGACCCGCCGACTCAGCGGCGGTATCACGACCAGACCGAGCTGCTCGCATTCGGATGCGAGCATCGAGGCGTCGGGCACGAACCCGGTCAGTGTGGCATGATTGAGTATTTCCGTGGCCGCTGCCGCGAGCTCGCGGAGCGTCGGGACCGTCGATGGGACCACACCGGTGCGGCAGCGTGCACGCGCGATCCGATAAGCAGCGACAGCCAACCCGCCGGACTCGACGACGAGCTCGGAATAGGTGACGCGGTGCTCCTCGAGCTTTCTCAGAAGCTCCGTGGGGCGTTCAGTTTCATCGAAGCTTTTCATGTTGGACCAGCCTTGGAGGGTGGAGGGCCACCCGCGTGGAAGAGGGACGGCAGGATTCGACCTTCTGGGGGGCGGCGTAGAAATGCAAATTTCTGTCGGGGATTCTCGGCGATGAGAACTGTATGACAAGCAACACGCATGCCGCCTTGGGCTGCTAAGGTAATGCTTGGTTCCAGCACTGCGAACGACGTTCCCTGACGTTCACCACGAGGTTAAATCGCGCTAGGTGACGTCGTCTGGTACGGAACGTTGCCGGAACGTTTCACTGTGGCAGGCTCTCGTGGGTGCATCCACCCCAGCAAATTAGAGCGAGCCGGACGTCAACTCTGACGCCGATGTCGTGTTCGCTGCGCTGCGCCGTGTCCGATTGGAGCGCTGCTGGCACGCGAGCGCGGCGGTTCAGAGATTCATCCCAAGCGCTCTTGGTGCGATAACGTAGGCGTCAGATGCAGCCCGAACCCGCTTCTCCTCTGGTTCGCCTCGATCGCTGGCTCTGCGCAGCGAGGGTTTTCAAGTCGAGGACGCTCGCCGCGGCGGCCTGCGGCGCAGGCCACGTCAGCGTCAACGGTCGCGCCGTTCGCGCGAGCCACGCTGTAAAAGTTGGCGACGAAGTCCGTGCGAAGCCGCCTCGAGGCCCCGTCGTTCTCATCGTGATCAGGCTCGCCGACAAGCGTCTGTCGCCGAAAGATGCGGTGTTGCTTTACGAAGATCGCTCACCACCTCCACCGCCCGACGACCCGGTGTTCCGCCGCGAGCGCGGCAGCGGCCGCCCCACCAAGGCCGACCGGCGCAAGCTGGACAAAATGCGCCGCTGGTAACGGACGCCTCGCCGCAATCAGGGGGCCGCACAGCGCTGGCGTCGAGCGCTATTCGTCCCCGGCTTCTTGTGGTTCCGCTTCGGCGGGGGGCTGGCGCTCCGAGTCGTCCCCGTCGCTATCGTCTTCCTGCTCGGCGTTGGCCTCCGCCGGCGCTTCGCTCTCTTCCTCGTCCTCGGTGCTGATTTCGGACTCCTCGTGCACCGGCGCGTCTGCGGCGGCCTCGGCAGGCATCCGAGGTCGTAGCCCGCGACCGGAGAGGCGCGAGGCGCGCGTAGCTGCGAGCGTGGCTGCGCGCGCGGCTGCGGCCGCGCCGATACGTTGCTGTTCTCCAGCGGCTGGGTCGGGGGCAGGCGGCGCTTGTGGTGGCGGCACCTGCTCGACGACCGCTGCTGGCGGCGGGGGGGGTGTTGGTGGCGGGGGCGGCGCCGGTTCTGCCCGCTCGAGTGGAGGAGAGAACCCCCGGCGCTTCGGGGCGGGGGCAGCCGGCAGCGGCGAGCTGCGCTCGATGTGCTTTACCGGACTGGGGGCGGCGGTCTGCGCGTCGGTCTCGGACCTCTCGTCGCCTCGGTCGCTGGCCGATTCCGGCGCGTCGACGGCGGGCGCTTCCTCCTCCTCGTTCTCGGAAGCGCCTACATTGCTCGGGATGAGCAGGATGGCGAACAGCACGTAGAACAGCGACGCACCGACCAGGCCAACGAAAGGTGCCCAGCGCCACCTGATGAAATCCGAGAGTATTTGGACCACCCGCGCCACGCAGGGAATATACGCCCTCCCGGCCGCGAAACAACGCGATCGTGGGGCCGCCCGGCGCTACGGCGCTCAGGCCCCTCGATTTTCGCGGGGTTCTCGTCCGTTCCGACCCTGGGCTAGGGCGCCTCAGCCCCCCGACACGAGGTCTTCGGAGGCGAGGACGGGGACACTGTCGTCGTCGAGCTGATCGAGATAGCCCGGAGGCAGGCTCACCTTCTGAGTGCCGGCCGTCTTTCCGCGAGGCACGCGCATGCTCTCGGGAGGAAACGGCTCGTGTGCCGGCAACACCCCAAGCTCTGCCCGGAGTTCGGCCAAGGTCGTCACCCGCATCAAACGTTGTCGCAGTGCTGCGCTGCGCCGGAACCCTTTCGTGTACCAGGTAGCGTGTTTGCGAAAGGCCCGCATGGCCCCACTCTCGCCGATCCACGCGACCAGTCGCTCGGCATGATCGAGCATCACGTCGCAGATCTCCCCCAAGAGCGGCGGGTTCTGGGGTTCGCGCCCGTCGAACAGATCCGCCAGGTCGCGGAACAACCAGGGGCGTCCGAGGCAGCCGCGCCCCACGATCACCCCATCACAGTTCGTAGTCCGCATCATGCGCAAGGCATCCTGGCCTTCCCAGATGTCGCCGTTGCCGAGCACCGGGATCGACAACGCCTGCTTCAGCGTTGCGATCGCCTCCCAGTCGGCAACGCCGTCGTACAACTGAGCGGCAGTGCGGGCGTGCAACCCCACGGCTTGGCAGCCTTCGGCCTCTGCCACCCTTCCAGCATCCAGATAGGTGATCAGCGAATCATCGATCCCGATGCGGAACTTGAGCGTCACCGGAACGCCGGCCGCGTTCTGGACCGCTGCCCGCACGATCTTCGCGAGCAAACGGGGCTTGGCCGGGATCGCGGCGCCCCCGCCCTTGCTCGTGACCTTGCGCACGGGACAACCGAAGTTCATGTCGATGTGGTCGACCCTGCCTTCGTGCACCAAGCGCTGCACTGCGCGACCCACGTAGTAGGGGTCGACGCCATACAGCTGCAGGCTGCGCGGCGCTTCGTCGTGACCGAAGTCGGCGAGCTTCAGTGTCTTCTGGTTGCCGTCGACGAGCGGACGCGCGGTGATCATCTCGCTCACGTACAGGCCCGCGCCGAACGCGCGGCAAATCGCACGAAACGGATAGTTCGTGACGCCGGCCATCGGGGCCAGCACCACGGGTGGCCACACCGTGAGGCTCCCGAGCGTGAGCGGTTTGAACTCCCCGGCGTGGGCCGGGGAAACCTGCGCATTGACAGCGCTTTTGTAGGGATCGTCCACGATGATCGACGGGGTATAGGCAGGCTGAACGGCGCAGTGTAGTTTTTTCGGGACGCGACGCCAGTTACTTGGTGCACGCCATTCTCGCGGCCATGCTCACGCGCGTCGACAAGCCCACGGTCTTGTCGCGGAGCATGCCGGCGCCATCCACGTAGTAGTTGGTGGGGAAGGCTTCGATCTTGTAGCTCTCGAGCAGCTCTTGCGTGCCGAGCAGGACTGGGTACTCGAGTTGGTGTTCGCGGATGAAGCTCACGAGGCGCGCTCGGTCCTTGCTGTCGGCGACGACGGTCACCAGGGCTTGGTCCGGTTCGAGATCCGCGTGCAGCGCGTTCAGCGCGGAGAACTCTTGCCGGCAGACGCCGCACCAGGTAGCCCAGACGTGCACCAGCAGCGTCTTGCCGCGGTAGTCGGTGAGCGTTACTCGCTTGCCGTCGAGATCCACGAGGTCGAACTCGGGGAGCGGTTCCCCGCGCGGCAACAGGCCGCGTGTCTGCCAGAGACCCAAGCCGAAGAACACGAAGAGTATCACGCCGAACTCGAGACCGAAGCGCCTGAGTCGGCGCAGCCTCGATGCGGGTTTCGGCGCGTCGAGCCCGCGCGCTTCGGTGTCCGTCGCAGCAGGGGTTGCCTGGGCGTGCTTCCGAGCGCGATCGTACCGTGCGGCCATGAGCCTGTGCGCGTTAGCGGCGACCCCGCCGAGGTTGTAGCAGCGCTAGCACCGCCTGCTTGGCGAAGAGTGGGGTCTTCAGCAACGACTTGGCCAGGGCCGAGGCGAGCGCCAGAGGGGTGCTGCCATCGGCGCGCAGCGCTACCCGTTCGCCGGAGGCGATGTCCTCCAGCGCGCCGCGCGCGACCGTGCGCGATCCGTCGGAGCGAATTTCGACCACCATGCGAGCCACGACGGGGGGGAGTTCTGCCTCCTCGGCCAAGTCGCGATCCGAAGCGCGAGTTTCTACGATGCGCCCGCCGAGAGGAGCTGCGCCGGAGTCGGTCGGTTCCTTGGCCATGTCCAGCTTAGCTTAGGGCCCTGGCTGGCGACCGTCCAATGCTCGAGCGCGCGAGCCGGGCGCGTCAGGGGGCACCCGGCAAGTGATCCCGCGGCGCTTTGCCCTGCCAGGCGACGAAAGTGTGGTCACCCCGAGTCGCGACGTCGCAGGGCGGCGGAGTCCCCGCACCTGAGTAGACGAGCCCGCGCTCGCCCCGATTGGAAAACTCGAGGATCCGTTCTGCCGCGTCGATGCTGAACAGCTTCCCGTGGCTGGTACCCTCACCGTCGGGCCACGCGAGCGCGATGAACTCTCGCTCGGCGCGCTCTTCGTCGACGCGGGCCGTCGCCGCTGCCGACCAGCTTTCGGCTTCGGGTAGGCACACCATGAACAGGTAACCGTTCAGTGCGCTCGCCGGGCCTTCTGGTGTGGCACGGAGCTGGGCGTACCTGCGATCGAGCAGCTCCACGCGACCGCTCGCCGGTGGCCGCAGCGGAGCGCTGCCCACCAACGCGGGCAGCGCGAGGGCTCCCCCGATGTGGTCACCGTCGGGATCGATCAGGGCGTGCTCGCGGGCGTAGTCCTGCGCGAACAAGATCTCACGCAGCCTGGAGACGATCTCCTTGTCGACGCTGCGCTTGCCAGCGTTGGTCATGCCGAGCAGCGCGTAGCGGCTGACGAAGCGCGTCAGGCCCACGCTGCAGACGAGCGCGACGACACTCAGCGCCCAAAGCCAACGCCGGCGCTGGCTCTGGCTGAGCTCGGGCAAGCTGGCCCAGGTCAAAAACGTCAGGAAGGCGGCAAATAGCGCCAGCTCGCTCAGCCACAGGCTCACCAGCGCCAGCAGCGCCACGCCTGCCAAGAACAAGCGATGCCTGCGTTCGCGAGCGGGCGAGTGGGGATCCGTCACGGAGTCGTCCCCGTGTAGCCCAGGGCTGGGGCGTGCGCCAGTTCGAGCTACTACGGGGGCCACATGGCCTGCTGCGCAGCGCGCCCGACCGCCGCTTGGAGCCATGTGCTTCTCAACTGCTAGCCCTGATGTGAATTCTGCATGGCAGGATCTGGATCAGGTTCTGGTAATCGCCGGTCAAAACCGGCAGGAGACGGTAGGTGAGCAATAGGAAGATACATCAGCAACTAACGCAAGACCTACCCCGGGAGGAGTCCACCCCCGG
>JAICQQ010000269.1 GCA_025937785.1 Polyangiaceae bacterium | reverse complement strand
GTCGGCGCCGGGTTAGCACTGTTAGCGAGGGATAATGCCGTCGGACGAGGTGAGCTCGACTCGGGTCTTGGACAGCGACCCGCTGGTTGGTACGGAAATTCAGGGGCGCTACCGTGTTCTGAAGCGGCTCGGCGCGGGTGGCATGGGCGTGGTTTACCTCGGCGAGCACTCGTTGATCCGCCGCAAGGTGGCGATCAAGACGCTGCACGCGATGTACGCGACGGATCCCGACGTCGTGAATCGCTTTCATCGCGAGGCGCTGGCGGCGACCAGCATCGGCAACCAGCACATCGTCGAAGTCACCGACATGGGGCACCTGCCGGGCGGCGCGATGTTCATGGTGCTCGAGTACTTGGAGGGGCATGACCTCGGGCACTGCATCGAACGCGAAGGGCCGCAACCACTCGGCCGCATGGTGCACATCCTGCTGCAGCTGTGTGAAGCCCTGAGCGCCGTGCACGCGCAAGGCATCGTCCATCGTGATCTGAAGCCTGACAACGTGTTTCTCATCAAACGCGGTGACAATCCGGATTTCGTGAAGGTGCTCGACTTCGGCATCTCCAAGTTCAAGCAGGGCTTCGACGACAGCGACGCGAAGATGACGGCGACGGGCGCCATGCTCGGCACGCCTTTTTTCATGGCGCCCGAGCAAGCGCAAGGGGTGCCCGACATCGACCAGCGCGTCGACGTCTACGCGCTCGGCGCGATCTTGTATTCCGCGTTGAGCGGCCACCATCCGTTCGAGGCCGAGAACCTGCCGCAGCTGTTCATCAAGATCTGCACGGAAGATCCCCCCAGCCTCCGCACATTTCGGCCCGACTTGCCGCCCGACATCGAAGCCATCGTACACCGCGCGCTCGCCAGAAACCGCGCCGATCGCTACCAGAACGCCGAAGAGCTCCGGCGGGCGCTGCTGCCCTATGCCAGCCTCGACCGCGCGGCGCCCAGTCAGGCCCTGCCTTCGAGCGCTCAGCCCTCAGCGACGGCTCCAAGCCAAGTGGCCGTCCCCGCACGGACTGCCGACCCCGGCGCCCCCACGATTGCCTCCGGATCGCTCGGCGGCGCCTCGTCGTCGGTCGTCAGCCAACCGCCGCCGCGCCGCTCGAGTAAGCCGGCGGTCGCTGGGGCGATCGCCAGCGTGGTGGCGCTGGCAGCAGGCGGAGTTTGGTGGGTAAAGCAGCAGCAACCCGCGGCGGTTGCCACCCCCGAATCGGCAACGTCACCGAACGCACTGGTCGCGCCCGCGGCGCCCGCGGCACCCACGGGCGCGGTGCGGGTCAGCGTCGATACGGATCCGGCAGGCGCCGAGCTGTTCCTCGACGGCAACCGCATCGCCAACCCCTTCGATGCCGAGCTGCCCAAAACGACGCAGCCCCGCGTGCTCGAAGCGCGGCTGTCTGGCTATCCCACGGTCCGGCAAGAGCTGGTGCTGATGTACCCGCAGCGAGTGAAGCTGAACCTGAAGGCCGACGCGCCGCAGCAAGTAGAGCTCGACGCTGGGAAAGCTCCGCCCGCGCCCGCTGCGGACCCGCCACGCGGCAGAACACCAGAGGCGCGACGCCAAACCAGCCAGGAGCCACCGAAGGCTCCCGCTGCGGAAGTCGCCGCGGCGCCGCCGCCACCCATACCAGCTGCGCCAGCGCCCGAACCAGCTCCCCGCACCGCCCCTGCAAGCCCACCCAGAACCACCACCTCCACGCAGCGCACGCTCAAGAAGCCGTTCTGATCCATGCCTCGCACTTTCCTCCACGCCCACGCCTTGCTGCTGTCGCTCTCGCTCACAGGACTGTGCCCCGACGCGCAGGCGCAGGACGCTGAAGCCGCGGAGGCGCCCGCTGAGTCCACCGCACCACCGAACGAGCCTCCTGCCCCCGCCGCTGACGCCCCTGCGGAAGCCGCTGCCGCCGACCCTCAGTACGCCGAAGCCAAGAAGTACTTCGAGCGCGGCGTTCAGTTCTTCGAAGCCGAAAACTACGACGCGGCGCTGACCGAGTTCGAGCGGGCGTACAAGCACATGCAGGGGCACCCCAAACGCTTCTTCGTGCTCGACAACATCGGGCAGTGCCACGAGCGCCAATTTCGCTACGATCGCGCGCTCGAGTACTACCGGCGCTACCTGAAAGAGGGTGGCGAAGCGGCCGAAGACCGCGCGCTGGTCGAAGCGACTATCCGCACGCTCGAAGGCCTCTTGGCCACGCTCACCATTCAGAGCAACGTCTCCGCCGAGGTGTGGGTGGACGATCGCCTGATGGGCAACGCGCCAGGCGACGTGCTCGTGCCCGGGGGCTTGCACGTGGTCGAGCTGCGCGCCGTCGGCTACGAGGCCTCGAAGAAAGAGCTAAACATCGCCGCGCGCGAGCGCCAGACCCATGCATTTACGCTGAACGAGCTCAGCCAGTACGAAGGTTTGAGCCCCGTCTACTTCTACGGCGGAGTCGCGCTCAGCGCGGCGTCACTGGCGGCGGGCAGCTACTTCGGGCTCAAGGCGCTCTCGGAAGACCAAGCCGCTCGCGACCGCGAAGAAGAGGATGGCCAGTTCGCAAACAGTCAGGAAGACGCGGACCGCGTGAAAGAGCTCGCGCTCACGGCCGACATCTGCTTCGCGAGCGCGGCCGTGTTCGGCGTCGGCACCACGCTGCTCTACTTCATGACCGATTGGGGCGACGCCCCGGACGAGCGCGCGCCAGGGGACACCCAAGTCGAAGGCCGCGTCGGGCCCGATTCGCTGGGCGTTTCGATCCGGGGGAGCTTCTGATGCGCGCGGCGACGCTACTGCGGGCTGCGCTCGCGTCCTCGGGCGCGCTGCTCGCGAGCTGTTCGTTGATGGGCCTCGGTGAGTTCGACATCGGCGAATGCACCAACGACGACCAGTGCCAGTCGCTGAACGACGCCGAAGGCATCGACGAAACGGACTGCATGGCGTACCAGTGCCGAAAGGACAAGACAGGCTGTGAGCTCCGAAAGCGCGACCTCGATGGCGACGGCGTGTACGCGGCCGCCTGCGCCGACGGCGGCCCCGTCGACTGCGACGATCAGGACGGCAACCGCTCGCCCGAATTGGACGAAGAGTGCGATGGCGTGGATAACGACTGCGACCTGGTGATCGACGAGGGCCTGAGTGCGGGCAACGGCGACGAGCTCATCACGTTTACCGGGGCCAACGCCCGCGTCTACTTCTCCAAGGCTGCGGGTGACCTCAGCGTCTCGGTCGGCAACGGCAGCGCCAGCGTCGAAGCCATCGACATCCGCCAAAGCCCCTGGGAGGCCAGCGCGCTCGCTTACCGCAGCGAAATCGAACAGGACAAAGAGGTCTCGACCGAGGAGGGTATCGACAAGCGCAAGTGCCCCCGCCTCGGCTCGCCCGATCTCACCAGCTGCAACTTCACCGAGGCCGTCGCGGCCTCTTCCGGCGGCGACTTCATCGTGGCGGCGATCGACACCGAGGGTTGCAACGATGGCCTGCTTCGCATCGGGCACCTGGAAGGACGCGAGCTGGTGCTGCGCCGCCCCCCGGAGCACTCCAACATCGCCTACGGCGTCGACTCCGACGGCAAGTGCACGGGCGCCAGCCGAGCGTCGGGCACATTGGGCGTCGCCCGCCCCGCGATCGCGGCGCGCCAGCCCGAGGGTGACTACCCGCAGGCGCTGGTGGGCTTCATCGCCGCTCCGCAAGACAGCGACGCCTGCGCAGGTGCGTCGACCGACGTCGAGGTTCTGGGGATCTTCCGCGAGTCAATCCGCAACAACCCGAAGATCCGCTGGACTAGCGGCACCAACGACGGAGTGCCGCAGGTGATCGGTCAGAGCGCGGGTGGCGGCCGCCCCGTGGTGCTCGCGACCGACACCGAGGATGGTCCCGGCTACCTGGTAGCCTACGGCGCCGCGGGCGGCGGGCTCGCGCTGCACTTCGTCGAAGAGTTTCCGTTTCGGGACCACAACAACGAGTACGTACTCGCGACCCCACACACCACCGAGATCCGCGCGACCGCTCCGCTCGAGATCGGCGCGCCACGGGTGCTGTTCGAGGACCGCGACATCGACCACGTCGCACTGCTCGAGGTGGGTGCTGACGACGACGGCCTGAGGCTCGGCTTCGCCTGGATCGAGGACGCTTGCAGCTCCGGCCGCACGCTACACTTCGCCGAAGCCGGATACGAAGACGGCGAGTTTCGAGCCGACGAGCCGCTCACCATTACCAAGCTCTCGAGCCCACCCACCGCGGCGCCGACACTCAGCTACGTCGAGCAAGGCTTCGTGATGCCCGGCTACGAAAGCCCCGAGACCGGCGATCGCGCCACCGCCACGAACAACGGCGGCTTCGTGATCGCGTGGGCCGACGACGGCGTGCTCTACGCGCGGCGCATCCTCGATCTCGACCAACGGCTCCTCGACGAACAGCCGCTCCAAGTGCACCAGGGCGAGGGCCTCTTGACTCCCCTGCTTTTTCAGGCAGCCGAACAAACCCGCTTTGCCGTGTTCGATCACGAGTCGAGCAAGCTTCAGGCCGGAGAGGTGTCATGCACTCAATAGCTAGACGAAACGGTTCCTTGCTTTGGCCGGTGACGCTCAGCGCGTTCGTGGCCTTGGGCGGTTGTGGCTCGAGCTCGTCGTCCGGCAGCAGTTCCAGTAGCGGTAGCGGTGGCGCGGCGGGCGAACCCGGCACGGATACGACCGCATCCAGCTCGAACGGCGGCACCGGTGGCAGCGGTGCCGGCGGCACCACCGCGGGCCCGGACGGCCCCTGCCAACTGCATCAGGACTGCGACGACGGCCGCTTCTGCAACGGGGACGAACGCTGCGGTCCCGACGACGCCGAGGCCGACGCGAACGGCTGCGTCTCCGGCGAAAACCCGTGCCCGACGGTGAGCTGCGACGAGCGCGCGGAGAGCTGCGTGAGCTGCGAAGAAGGTGATGTCGACGAAGATGGGCACGCGGCCCTTGCCTGCGGCGGCGACGACTGCGACGACAACGACCCCGATCGTTACCCCGGCAACACCGAGGTCTGCGACGAGGAAGGTCACGACGAGGACTGCGATCTCGAGACATTGGGCGGCCCCTCTGACGCCGACAAGGACGACGACAACTACGACGACAGCGCATGCTGCAACGAGCTGCCCGACGGCGAGCTTGCCTGTGGCAACGACTGCGACGACGACCAAGCGGGCGTGAACCCTGGCAGCCCAGAGGCCTGCAACGACATCGACGACAACTGCGACGGCGACATCGACGTCGACGAAAAAGGCGTCACGCTCAAGCTCAAGTGGTACGAAGATCGCGACGCGGACGGGCACGGGCTCACGAGCTCACTGGTCGAAGCCTGCTCGCCCCCGGAGACCGAAACCCAGTGGGTCAACGAGAGCGGCGATTGCCTCGACGACCCCGATAACGACGACTCCGCGGGAGTGAACCCCGGCGTCGCCGAAGCCTGCGACGACAAGCAACTCGACGAAAACTGCAACGGCACCATCGACGAGAACTGCCCCTGCCTCCCCAGCGACCCGCCGCGCCCCTGCGGCCCCGTCGACGAGAACGGTGACATGCTCTTGGATCCCAACGGCGACCCATTGGTCACCGGTCGCTGCGCTCGCGGCACCCAAGGCTGCGTCGACGCGCACTGGGCCGAAGAGTGCGTCGGCTCCGTCGGCCCGATCCCCGAGATTTGCACCGATGCCGATCTCGGCGAAGACGATGACGAGAACTGCGACGGCGTCACGGACGGCGACACGACCACGGATGATCTGAAGGAGACGCGCTTCCTCGATGTCGACGGGGACACCTGGGGAGTCACGGGCGACACGCGCTTTTCGTGCGAAGCGACGGGCGATTACACGGCCTTGCAAGGCGCTGATTGCAATGACGGCGCAGAAGCCATCAATCCCGGGCAAACCGAGGTGTGCAACGACATCGACGACAACTGCGATGACATCCTCGACGGCGTTACGGCCAGCAACGAACAGAAAAGGATATTCTACCGCGACCAGGACGATGACCTCTTCGGCGTCAGCTCCGATACCCAGCTGGCCTGTGACCCTGCGGGCGCCTACACCGCCGAGAAGGGCGGGGACTGCGACGACGGCGAGAAGCTCATCAACCCGACTCAGTACGAGCAGTGTAACGGCTACGATGACAACTGCGACGACATCGTCGACGGCGCCAGCGCCGACAACGACATGAAGAGCACCTACTACCGCGATCAGGACCTCGACACTTACGGCAACCAGAACAACGCCGCCTCGTACTGCACCGCTCAGCAACCGAGCGGCTGGGTACTAGCCCCCGACGATTCATCGAGCCTCGACTGCAACGACAACAACGCCAACATCAACCCGGAGGCCACCGAAACCTGCAACGGCGTCGACCAAAACTGCAACGGGCAGAACGACACCAAAGACCCCGCGGCGGACGCCAGCTGCGAAATCACCGGCCAAATCGCCACGGCCGCCTGCCAGACCAACACCTGTATGGTCGCCAGCTGCCTGGGCAGCTACCTCGATTGCGACGACGAGTTCGACTGCGAGATCGACGGTTCCGACGACATCGACAACTGCGGCGACTGCAACAACGGCTGTTGGTTCAACTGCAACAGCAGCAACTGCGACGAGGTCGAGAAGCTCGCGCTCGGATACAACCACAGCTGCGTCGTGACCACGGGCGGGCGAGTCGCCTGCTGGGGAGCGAATGGCGCGCACCAGGTCTCCTCCTCCAATGGAGACCCAATGGCCGAGCCCGAACTCGTCGATGCCCTCGGTGACCAAGCCAAAGCCATCGCTGCTGGCTACAACCACACCTGCGCCGTCGTCGGTTCTTCCAACGAAGTCTGGTGCTGGGGCAACAACGAGCAGGCACAGCTCGGGTACGCGGCTTCGGCATCGAGGAATCCGTCCGCGGTCGACGAGGGCGATCTCACTGGCGCCACGGACCTCGCTGGCGGCGGATTTCATTCGTGTGCCGTGGTTGCCGGTGGCCAGGTGCGCTGTTGGGGTCAGCGCAGCAGCGGACAGCTGGGGAACGGCTCGACGGCGTCCTCTCCGGGACCAAACGCAGCCGCTGTCCTGCTGGATGATTTCTCGACGAACCTGAGCGGCGTCGCCGACGTCACTGCCGGTGAAACCCACACTTGCGCGCGCACGACCGCGGGCGCGGTGTACTGCTGGGGCAGCAACGTGAGTGGCGAGCTCGGTACGGGCACCGCCCATCCGACACCCGTCGCAACCGCCGTTCCAGGCCTGTCGGGGGTCAGCATGCTCGTCACTGGCACCGCTCACACCTGCGCGCTCGCTTCGGGAGTCGTCCAGTGTTGGGGCGACAACAGCCTCCGGCAAGTCGGCCAAGCCACCGGCAGCAGCTATGCAGCACCCACCACGGTCGCTGGCCTCACGGACGCCGTTGCTATCTCGGCAGGAGCTCTGCACACTTGCGCACTGCGCGCGGGAGGATCCGTGGTGTGCTGGGGTAACAACGACGTGGGAGAACGCGGCGATGCTTCGTTCGGAAGCCCAAGCGCCACGCATGTCACAGTCGCCGGTCTGTCCGGGTCATCGCTCGTCAGCGGTGGCCTCCACAATTGCGCCATTCGCAGCAACGGTGCTGGGGTGTGTTGGGGCAAGAACCTCGACGGCCAGCTCGGCAACGGATCGACCTCCAACACACATCTCATTCAATCGATTTCACCGCTTTGACACCAGTCGTGCCTCGCACGCAGGGAGAACAAGAATCATGCCCTTCCAACCTACGATGATCTTCGCCGCAGGATACCCCAGCGCCAGCAGCGGCGTGCTCCAAGGCGTCCAAACGAACCTACCGGTGGTGGTGACGTTCCAGGGTGGGTCTACAGCGCCCGTGGGAGCGGTCACCGTCGTCAATCAGGAGACCGCAGTCATCCATGAACCGTTTCAGCTCAGCAACGGCAACAAGATCAACGCGACCACCATTACGGCTGACTTGACCTTTGATTGGGCTCGTTACAATGCGCTTGCCGACGGCGCAAAGCGGGCGCTACTCCAGCAGTTCGCCGCGGGAGCACGCCTGTCGCTGGACATCGCGATCCAGGGGGTCACGGGCGACCAGACCCTGCCCATCGAACTCCGCATCCTCAAGACCACCGACTACCTGATCGACCCCGCTGGTCCCGTGTTCGCCCAGCCTGCTCACTCGTCTGCTACGGCGAACCCGAACCTCGTCGTCCCTGCCGGCGACGCCATCGGGAACTACAGCTACAGCACCCCGACCGGCGCGCTGGGAGCGGGAGCGCTGGCGTCGAACAACAACGGGCGGATCACCGCCACGGCTGCTACCGCACCCGCGAGCGTCGACAACCAGCAGTTGCGCATCCAGGCGACCGCGGTTCCGTCCGTGAACGGCTCGGGTGGAGCTGCAACCGTAACTGCATTCGGCGATCTCACCATGGACCTGCACCTTCCGACAGAAGTCGTCGTGCAACTGGACCGATCGGGCAGCATGAACGCCATCTCGACGGGCACCACGACCAAGTGGGACGCGGCGAAGGAGGCGGCGAACCTGTTCTCGCAGCTGTATGGCTCGGCGATTCCGAACCTTTCCGGGCCCAGCTCGACCGTGCTCAACGCAAAGAAGATCAAGCTCGGGCGCTTCACGTTCCCTGGCTTCCCGGGGTCGTTCAGCATGACCTACACACCGGTGATGGGCTTCGACAACGCTTCCACCATGCCCAGCATCCCGGGTGCCGAGACCGCGGGCGGTGGCACCCCGATCGGGCAAGCACTCACGGACTCGAACGACAACTTCGAGACCAGCGGAACGACAGGCTGGCGGCGCCGGCACATCGTGCTCTTGACAGACGGCATGCACAACAGCGGCTCGCCGGACCTCACCGCGCCCGCCACTGGTGTGCCCATTCCAGCGGCGGCTGGGGGCGTGGTGATCCACGCCATCTCGTATGCGCTGGCGGGCGAAACCGCGATCACGACCCTCGACGCCCTCAGCGGGGCGCACGGCGGGCTCCTGCTCGGCAGTGAATCGGATGAGTTCGAGCTCGATCCGGAGAAGCTGCGCGACAAGTTCATCGACATCCTCGCCACCATCATCCCCATCGACCGTGTCGGGAGCCTCGATGCGCCGAGCGCCTCGCTCCCGGTCGAAGACGGGGTCGACCGGGCGATCTTCGTGGCGCCAGGCGAAGGCGGCCTCAGCGTAACGCCTCCGGGGGGCGCGCCGATACCCACCACGGATACAGGCAACGGGCTCAGCTGGGTCGTCGTGGATGCTCCGCGCGCAGGGCTCAATTGGACCTTGAACCCTCCGGGCATTGCGATCTTCGATCTCGCCCTGAAGCTGCGCTGCTCGCTCCAAGCGAACGGCGTGGGGCAGCCGGTGAAGGTGCGGGCGGAGCTCGACTTCCACGGTCGGCCCGTCTCTGGAGCCAACATCCGCGTGGCCGTGCGGCGGCCCGGGGAGTCGGCGGGCGAGGTGATCACCGCCTTCGTGCGTGGGGGCGGGCTGTTCACGGTGCTGCGCAACACCTCACTCACCGGCGTGGCGCCGGTCTCGGTGGACCAAGCGGGTGCGACTCGCGGCAAGGCGATCCCGGCGGCGACGGCGGCGGTCGGCTTCGATGTGCACAAGAACGGCGACACGCAGTCGCTCAGGCGCACGCTGCTCGATGCGGCCGAGAAGGCGCGCAGCCAGACTCTGCAAAAAGCCTCCGATGACCTCACGCTCACGGAGCTGGAGCCGGGGCTCTACGAAGCCGTGCTGAGCGCGGGCTTCACTCAAGAAGACGGCCTGTACACCTTCGAGTTCCACGCGGAAGGCAACACGCCGAGCGGCAACGCATTCAGGCGCGACCAGAACCGATGCTCCACGCTGGCTCCGATTCCGTCGCCGGCCAACTCGTTATCGGCGCTGCAGCAGGTCGCCGCAACGGACGGCGGAACGACCTGGACCGCGACGATCTTCCCACGCACGGCGACCGATCGCGCGGTCGGGCCGGGGCTCGGCTACATGCTCGGCTTTGCCTGGGTGGACCCATCCGTACGGAAAGAGCTCGGCCCTGTCGTGACGGTCGACAACCTGGACGGCAGCTACTCGGCGACCGTGACGCTGCCCACTGGACACAAGTTCCCGGCGCTGGGCCTGTACGCCACTGGTGTGCGTGGCGTCGAGCAGGCGCCGCCGGCGATCGTCACCGACAAGTCCGAGGACGCAAGCTTCGTCAGCATTACGCTGGATCGCATCCGCATCCTCGATCCCAAGGACCACTGCTTGAAGGGCAAGGGCGAGCTCGCCTTCGACGTGGTCGT
>JAICQQ010000257.1 GCA_025937785.1 Polyangiaceae bacterium | reverse complement strand
CGAGTGCCCGTTCTGCAGCCGCGTCGAGCCCACCATGGCTCAGATCAAGCAAGAGTACGGCAACAAGGTGAAGATCGTGTGGCGCAACCTGCCGCTGCCCTTCCACAAGAAGGCCGACCTCGCCGCCGAAGCCTCTTACGAGGTCTACAAGCAAAAGGGTGACGCCGCGTTCTGGCAGTACCACGAGAAGCTGTTCGCCAATCAGAAGTCCGAAGACGGTCTGCTCCGCCCCGGCCTCGAGAAGTACGCGCAGGAACTGGGCGTCGACATGGCCAAGTTCAAGGCCGCGCTCGACAACCGCACCCACAAGGACCGCGTCCAGGCCGACAAGGACGCTGCCGAGAAGGCCGGCATCAGCGGCACCCCGGCATTCGTGATCAACGGCTACTACCTGAGCGGTGCTCAGCCGTTCCCGTCCTTCAAGAAGCTCATCGACCGCGCCCTCAAGGAAGCTGGTGGATGAACGGCGGCTGGCGAGGGTGGGTTCTAACGTTCGTTCTCGCTCTCGTCGGCACGAACTGCGGGCCTCCGGGGCCCGCCGATAGCCCGACGCCTGCTCCGCTACGAGCAGGCTCGGGCAACCCGGATGCACAGGCGAGCGCCGTGGGCCAACTGGGCCCCGGCGAGCTGCCCTCCGCCGTCCCCGTCGAGGCGGACGACACCGTGTGGGGTGCACCCAATGCCCCAGTAACGCTGGTCGCGTTCATCGATTTCCAGTGTCCGTTCTGTGCACGCGCGCATCAGACAGTGAAAGCCCTGGAACCGCACTATGGGGCGGATCTGCGCGTGGTGTACAAGCACCTGCCGCTCGATTTTCACCAGGATGCATTGCCCGCCGCCGTAGCGCTGCAGGCCGTGCGTGAACTCGGGGGATCCCGGTTGGCGGCAAGGTACGTCGATCGGCTGATGGCCGAGCAGCACGATCTTTCGGAAGACAACTTGGTAGCGCTCGCGGTCGAACTCGGCGTCGCAAGCGCACCACTGCGCGCGCGCCTGCGAGATCCCAGATTGCTGGCCGCCGTGGACAACGACATGAGCGTGGCCGCTGCTCACGGGATCAACGGCACACCCAGCTTTTTGATCAACGGCCGGCTGCTGGTGGGTGCGCAACCTGCCACCGAGTTCAAGAACGCGATCGACGCTGAGCTCCAAGCCGTGCAGAAGCTCGAAAAGGACGGCGTCGAGCCGCGAGAAATCTACGCGCTGCGCGTGGTGGAGAATCTGAAGGCCGGCCCCACCGAGGAGATCGATCGCACGGTATACCGGGTCCCCATCGAGGGCTCGCCCGCTCTCGGCCCGGAGGACGCCGTGGTCACCATCGTGGAGTTCTCCGAGTTTCAATGTCCGTTCTGCCGGCGGGTGCATCCTACCCTCGAAAAGCTACGCGAACGCTTTCCGCACGACGTGCGCGTGGTGTTCAAGCACTTGCCGCTACCTTTTCACGAGCACGCATTGCCGGCGGCGCGCTTGTCGGCCGAAGTCTATCGAACGCGGGGCAACGCTGCCTTCTGGCAGGCTGCCGACGACTTGTTCACGGGCGACTTGGGCGAAGCACACCTACTCCAGACCGCTGGCCGCGCGGGCCTGCCAGAAACTCAGGCTCGCCTCGCCCTCGGCGGCGAAGCGGGACAACAGGTGGTCGACGCCGATCTCAACCTAGCCGAGGACCTGCAGGTGCGCGGCACACCGCACTTCTTCATCAACGGCCAGCGGCTAGCGGGCGCACGGCCCTACGAAGAATTCGAGGGCCGGGTGCTGGCTGCCATTTCGGAGGCACGCCAAGCGCTCGGAGACGCTGCAGCCGGGGTCACGCCAGCGAGCTATTACACCCAGCTGATGCAAAC
Organism: Polyangiaceae bacterium; assembly: GCA_025937785.1. Lineage (GTDB taxonomy): Bacteria > Myxococcota_A > Polyangia > Polyangiales > Polyangiaceae > JAICQQ01. Next base: position 9,280 of record JAICQQ010000257.1, on the reverse strand, counting down.
TGCCGAGCCGCTGGCTGGTCCCAAACAGGTGACCGAAGCGATTCCAACGGTCGGACACCCCAGCTGGGGGCCGGAGCGGGCCGCGGTCGTGATGCACGCGTTCAGCGACTTCGAGTGCACCTATTGTGCGCGCGTCGAAGCCACGCTCGGCGAGCTCTTGCGGCTTTATCCCAAAGACTTGCGGATCGTCTGGCACAACTTGCCCCTGCCCTTTCACAAGAACGCGCGCGCTGCGGCGGCCGCCGCGCTCGAAGCCCATGCGCAGCGAGGCAACGGCGCGTTCCACGCCATGCACGACCTGCTCTTCGCCAGTCATGTGGGAGAAGCCGGGCCTGCGCTCGCCCCCGAAGATCTGCGACGTTACGCCACCGAACTCGGCCTCGATGTCGCGCGTTTCGATCGAGCCATGGCAGACGGTCGGCACGACGCGGCGATCGACGCCGATATCGCGAGCGCGAACACGCTCGGCATCGACGGCACGCCTGGCTTCATCGTCGGGCGCTGGCTGACCACGGGTGCGCGTCCGCTTCGGTATCTGCGCGCGCTGGTCGAACGCGCTCTGGCGGACTCCGTCGCTGCACGCAGGAAGAATTAGCGTCGTGGGTACGGGCGGCGCCGATCGCCCCGCAGACGCGGGCTACGATTGGTACGCGCCGCGCATCGAGCGCTGTGCCCAGCGTACTGGAGATCGGACTCCCGGAGCGTGAAGCCCGGCGCGCGTTCTACGCGAAGGTTCAGCAGGCGGGCCTGAAGCTGAAGTTGTAGGCGCTGGAGGCCCCCCGGGAGATTCGCTGGCAGCGTGTGGTTGCACGAAACCACGGGCGAGGACCGACCTACGCGCTGAGCGTGACGCGGGAAATGTTCGATTTCGTCGAGTCGCGCTGGGAGCCGGCGGCGCCGCCGAGCTGGCGGCGCAGAATGGGCCAGCGGATCGTCACGGTTGCAACGCTTTGAGCGGGTCGGCCCGCGAACCGTTGCTCAAGTTGTACCCGAACCTGGACGTTGATACGGGCATGTCCCGCCGGCGCTTGGTGCCGCTTCTCTTCGGTGTACTGACGTGTCTCACTGGCGCAAGCGCTGGCGCCGAGCAGAGCCGCGAGCCTGCACCGCTGCAAGCGACGCTGGGCGACTTCGCGTGGGAAAGACCCGCCGTCACTTCGACGCTGCTCGCGGGGGGTGTCGTCGTGACCACTGGTCCAGGCACCCTGCTCGAGCGCCTGCCGAACATGAAGGTGCGGTCAGGAGCCCAGGCCACGACAAACACCTACGTGTACCGCCTGACCCGAGGCGCGCTCGACGTGACGGTGTCGCCCAACGGCAGGAAGGCTACCGCGGTGCTCGTGTACACACCGAACGGGCTGTCCGCGGCCATCGGTCGTGGCCGGGGCGTGATCCGAGTGGATCCGAACGTGATCAGCTTCACGGCGCAGACCGCGCCGATGCTGGTGGCGAAAGGCGAGCATTCGCGGCTGTTGCGCAGCCAGCGCACACTCGCTATCGACGTCGCGCGCGGCGGTTTTCACGAGGTTGCGTTGCCGAATCCGCCCGCGCTTTTCCTGGAACAAGGCTTGGCCTTGAACTTACCCCGCGTTGGCTTCGAAGCCACTGTGCGCATGAAGCCCGACCCGGCCATCGAACGCTACGAGATTGCCCTGCTCAAGCGCAGCGCGGATGCCTGGGTGCCGATCGCCACCCACCAGACCAGCAACACCGAGGCATCGTTCAAGAGCAACGGATCGGGGGACTACGCAGTGATCGGGCGCGCGTTCGATCGCTTCGGCATCGAGAGCCCGACCTCGGCGGCCCTGGGGTTCCGAGCGGTGGGGGTGAAGCTGCCCGAAGGGGCACAGCTCGTCTCCGGAGGCATCGCGCTGACTCCGAAGCAACATCTCGAGTTCTCCGAAATCGACGGCTTGATCATGAGCTTTGGCTTCGGAGAATCGTTCATCGAAGCCCCCCGGACGCTGGGCTTGCAACGAGGCGGCCGAGGCGCGCTCGTGCGCCTCGTCGATCCGCGCAATCACGGCGAAGTACGCTTTCAGCTGGTGCCCCACGTGGTGCGCGCGCGGATCGAGCTCGGTTCACCCAGAACTACCTGGCCGAAGGACCGCACCGTGGCAGTGGTGAAGCTGGTCACGGGCGCTGGCCAGCCGCTGACCAGCAGCGCGGGGTACACGGCGGAGGTGTCGATCAATTCCGAGCGACGCAGTGTTCGCTGGCAGCGCAGCGGCAACACCATGCGCGCCGTGATTGCCCCCCCACGCTACATGGTCGGTCCCTGGGTACTGCGGGTCGAGGTCAAGAGTCGTCTCGGAGAACTAGTAGGCCGTAACTTCCTCGAGATCGCACAGAGCCCCGCCGCCGACGACGCCCGCTGACCCAATGGACGCCGGCGCCGGTGCGGCACTACTTGCGCGGAGAACGCGACTTGATGGCGGCGATCGTGTCGGCAAGGCGCGAGTCCGCGCGTAAGCAAGGGTAGCAATCGCGCTTGCCGCCGTCGCAGCCGTCCGTCTTCAGGAGCGTATCGAGGTGCTTCAGTGATCGCGCGTCACCCACGTTCTTCGCGCGCAGAAGCAGGGCATGTTTCTGTTCGCAGCGATCGGCCTGTAGCAGCGCCACCGCGATGTTCAGCTCGGGTGAGGACGCTCGTTCGAAGGCGTCGCTCGCCAGGTACTTCTCGGCACGCGCCTTTACCTGCGGCTTGATGTCGGGGTGCACCGCGATGTCGTACACGATGTCGGCGCCACGGCTGCCCATGGGCCCCTCGAGCAACTGAAACGTTCGCTCGCGGCCTGACTTGGACTGGGACGTCGTGAACAGCAGCGAAGCGACCTTCTTCGAGATCTTGAGCTCCGGGTCGACTTCGAGTGCGGCGCTCACCGCGTTCACCGCCTCCGCGTACTGCTTGGCGTCGACACGCCCCTGGGCGAGAGCCAAGAGCACGGTCCCCTCGTCGGGGTGTGCCTTGGCCAGCGCTTCCAGAGCGGGGAGCCCCTGGGCCTCTGCCTGCCTCAACTGCTCCAACAGCGACGGCGGCGCCGCTTCTGGGGGTGCGACGGGCGGCGCGATCACGCCCTCCGTGGAGGTCGACGTTCTCGCATCGGGCGCTGCTGAGCTCTGAGCCTGGGGCAGCGGGCGCTCGTCACCGAGCGAGCTCACGAGCAGGGCCAGCAGCACGCCGAAAAACCCGATCGCGGCCAAGGCCAGCCCGGCCAGCAGCGCCAGCCCCGGCACCCCCTTGAATGCGTTACCGATCGGCGGTGGCAACGAGCTGCGGCGTGCTTCGACGAACTGGACGGCACCCTTGAGCAGGGGGGTGCGGTTCAGGCGCTGCAAGAGCTCGACGCCTTTCGCCGAGCTGGTCTTCGCCAAAGGTGTGGGTACGGCCCCACTCGGACCGATCGGATCGAGACCGTTGTCGAAGCCTGGTAGCGCGCCCTCAGACGCGCTTTCGCCGGACGCGAGCTCCGAGCGCACCAGCACGCCGCTGTCGGACTCGTCGGCAAAAGACGGCAACGGAATCTCGCCACTCTTCGCGTCGGTGTCGAGCCCCGGATACGATCCCAACATTTCGCGCGGTGAACCCCCTAGCTGCGTGAACAGGCGCGTGTCGGGCGGCGCCGTCAACCGCAGGAGCTCGTCGATGGCGGCGACGACATCGTTGGCGCTTTGGTATCGATCGTCGACGTCCCTAGCGAGCAACCGGTGCACGACTTGCTCCACGCTGTGAGGAATGCTGATGCCGGGTGCGCGCACCGAGAAGCTCGGCACGGGATTGGCCAGCTGCTGTCCCAGGATCCCCACCTGGCTCTTGCTGCTGTAGGGACGCACCCCGGCGAGCATCTCGAAGAGCATCGTACCGAGCGCATACAGATCCGCACGCCCGTCCACGCTCTGCCCCAGCGCCTGCTCTGGAGCCATGTATTCGGGGGTGCCGAACACCATGCCGGCGCGGGTGATGGGTTGCCCGTCGCGAGCCAGCTCGCCGACTTCGCCGATCGGCACCTTGGCGATGCCGAAATCGAGGACCTTGACGAAATCGCTATTGTTCCCTTTTTTTACCAGCATCACGTTCTCGGGCTTGAGATCGCGATGGACGATTTCGAGCTCGTGCGCGCTCGCGAGCGCGGAAGCGATCTGGCGCGCGATGCGGAGCGCACGATCGGCAGGCAAGGGGCCCTTGGCGATCTCGTCGCGAAGCAGCTCGCCCTGAACGAACTCGAGGACCAGAAACACAGAGCCATCCGGCAGCTTGCCGAAGTCCGTCGCTGCAGCGACGTTGGGATGCTCGATGTGCGCCGCAGCCATGGCTTCGCGCTCGAAGCGCTTGACCACTTCCGGCACCGTCGTCAGCTCGCGGTGCAACACCTTCACCGCGAGCTTCTTGCGCATCAACACGTGCTCGGCGGCGTACACGCGACCCATCCCGCCCGTTCCGAGCAAGTCGTCCAAGCGATAGCGATCGGCCAGCGTGGTGCCGAGTCGAGGATCGTCGGTCACGCGAGGTCCACTTCGCCGATCTGCCGAGTAGGACTGAGGCTCATCGTCCTATTTTAGCGGCCAGGGCGCGCAGATGCCTTAGTGGGTGGCTGGCGGCGCTCAGTAGGGGTTCTCGTCCACCGGCGGCGGCGCGGGCGGGGTGGTCGGCGCCACCGGCTTCGGAGCCGGTGCTGGCGCCGGTGCTGGTGCCGTTTCGGGTGCGGGAGGAGCCGGCGCGGGAGCGTCGGGCGCCTCGCTCGGTTCAGCTTCCGGCTTGGGGGCCGCGGGCTTGGGTTTCGGTGCGGCGGCGCGCGCAGCCCGTGCGGCAGCCTTGCGCGCGGCTTCCGCCTCGGCAGCCTCCGCCGCGGCCTTCTCGGCAGCCGCCTTCTCGGCTTCGGCCGCCTTCTCGGCTTCGGCCTTCTCGGCTTCGGCCTTCTCGGCAGCCGCCTTCGCCTCAGCCTCGGGATCGGGCGCAGCTGCGTCCACTGCCTCGGGCTTCGGTTCGGGTGCGGGCTCCTCCGCTTTTGGCGGTTCCACCTTGGCAGGTTCGGGAGCCACCGCGGATGCCTGAGCTGCTGCCGCATCGGCAGCCGCCCGATCGCGCTGCTGTTTGGTGAACGCATACACGCCACCGCCAACCAGCACGGCCGCGAGGATGAGCCACACGGCTTTGCCGCCGCCGCTCTCTTCAGCAGCGGTCTGTTGCAGCGCCGAGGGCGCCCGGGACGGCCGCGCCGCGGACGGCGGCGAGCTTACAGCTTTCTTCGCAGGTTCGACGCGCCGGTTGGGCGGGTTGGACGCCACGCTCTTCCTGGCGGGCACGGTCTTCTCGTCGTCGGGCACCTTCGACAGCGGACGCATCGCAGCCGAGGGACTCGTCTTGGCGGGCGGCGCTGGGCGGACAGGCTCCGCCGCGGTGTCGCCAATTTCTTCCATCGATCCACCCGCCTCGCGCAGCGCATCTTCGAGGAGCTCCGCCGCCTGCTTCATCACCGTGCGATCTTCGGGCGGCGGTAGGTCCTTCTTCGAGTCCGTCTCGGGAAAGAATGATGACTCGGCTGCGGGAGCTGCGGCTTCCGGCTCGGGCTCCGTGGCGGTCTTTGCTGCGATCGCGCCCAAACCGATCATGGTTCCCTTGCGCGTGTTCTCGGGCCTCGGTCCAGGTTGGGCACTGGCGCGCGGCACTGCAGGCTGCGAGGGGGTGGGCTTCGCTGCCGGACTCGATGGCGTCGGCCTCGGGGGTCCGGCGGGCGGTGCCGCCGACGCGCGGCCAGCGTCGAAGGCACTCTGGGAGTCGTCACCGCGGCTCGACACCAGCTGGCCGATCACGCGCTTCGACTCCTCGTCGACCTTGATGAACTTGACGCCCATGCCCGCGGGCTTCTCCGGCGATGCTTCCGTGGACTCGCGCTTCCAAACCACGCGACCGACGCCTTGCATCAGTTTTTGGTCGTCGGCGATCTTCACTTCGAATTTCAGTAGCGTGCCTGGAGGGAACGGAGACGGCGTCTTGATGAACATGCCGCCTCGGCTCACGTCGTAAGAATGGTGCTCGATGAATTCATCGAGGGTCGCGCTCTTGTAGCGGACCGTCATCGTCAGCACCTTTGCACGTGGGTCTTTTCGCGTATCCTGGGCCATGAACTTGTAGCTCCCCGAAACTTACGGAAGTCGTCTGAGCGGCTGCATCTCCAAAGGAAGCTAATGGTAGCCAGGCTGAGACGTATGACCCAAGTAGTTCGATCGTTCCGAAAAATCGAGCCTAACAACGTCCCGGCGACCGGGCAGGCTCGATCGCCACATTTCCCTACCCCGCGTGGCCGGAGGACGCTTCGCGATTTCCACTCAGGTCGGAACACTCGCGTCCACGGGCGTTTTTGCTGCTAACGTGCAGTGTCGATGCCACCTCGCGACCATTTCCGCGCGTTCGCCCGACGCCTGGTCGCCCTCGACGGTAGCGTTTCGGCCGGCGACGCCTGGGTACAACCGGCGCGGGTGATCGATCTGAGCCTCGGGGGCGCGCGGCTGTCGGTGACACAGGCCATCCCGCTGGGGACCCCCGTCGACGTCTCGATCACAGCACCACACTTGTGGGATCCGCTCGTGATCCATGCCGAAGTGGCATGGGTGGCCATTCAAGAGGGCACCAAGACCGCACGGGTCGGAGTGCGCTTCAACCACCGCTCGGGATCCACGCTGCGAGCCCTCACCGATCTGCTCGCGACCACCGTGTATCGCTGAGCCTCGGCGACGCAGCGCTACAGCGTGGGTTCCCCGCGGAGCGCCCAGGCGTGGAAAGTGAGCATCTCGAACACACCGGGCCCGCGGTTGAACTCGTAGCTGTGATCGCCGCGCACGCGCACGAACGAATGAACGACATCTGCCTCGCGGAACGCAGCAGAGAGCGCCTGGATCTCACGCACGAAGTAGTCGTGATCGCTGGTCAACAGGCGCAGCACCAGCTCGGGGTTCGATGCGCGCGCCTGCCGCGCCCTGCTGACGAGCGGAGGGATCTCGCTCGCGTCGATCGCCGCTTGCAACGAGGCCACGACAGCGAAGCTCTTGGGCCGCTCGAAACCCACGAGCAGGGCGGCGCGTCCGCCTAGGCTGACACCGTCGATGCCCACGCTGTTGGGCGCGGTCAGCGCCGGAGTATCTCGGAACACGCGCGGCAAAAGCTGATCGACGATGAATGCCGCGAGCGGTTCCGCCGCTGAGAATGCACGGCGCCCCGCGAGGATGTCCGGCGTGTACGGGCAGACGACGATGAGCCCGGCATACGGCGCCTGAGCCAAGCGTTGGTTCAACGAAGTCAGACGCGCCAGCTCGACCTGGCCGCCATAGTCGTCGCTGACGAGTGGGGGGTGCGCGAGGCGCTCGATGGCACGACCGAGTCCGTAGTCGTCGATCCACCCCCGCGCGCCACGCGCTGGTCCCTTGAACGCCTCGCCCCGTCCGTGGAGCGCTACGAGGACGGGGAACTTTTGCGCTGCCGTGTGCGCGGGCACGGAGACCACCACGCTCATGGGTCCCACCGGCGTCGACTCGAAGGCCCACGTGAGCTCACGAGCCGGTTCGGCCGCGCCAGACTTCGGGGCCACGGGGGGCGCCGGCAGCGCCGCCGATGCCCCCGCGGTCGGCGCGACTCCTTCGTGGTCCGGCGTCTCGGATCGACAGCCGGCAAACGCGATCACGAGCGCGAGCGCACCGACTGGCCGCCAAAGCCCGAGCCCGACACGCGCGCACATGGGCGGAGCTTGACAGAGCAGCGCGCGCTTTCCAAGGTCTCGGCCAGCTTGGCCAAGTCGCAATCGGCCCCCTCCACCCCGACCGCGCGCTTCGTGCTCGCGCGGGCGCTGTTCCGCCTGCTGCTGCTGATCGTGCCGCTCGCGTTGCTGCTCGGCTGGTACAGCACGAGCTGGGGCCGGGCGTTCGGCGCTTCGGCCTCGGGCGCCGACTTGGAGCGCATCCAGCGCTCGCGTCACTACTCCGACGGTGTCTTCGTCAACACGCTGCCGACGCCGATGACCACGGGCAGCACATGGTCCATGCTCTGGCGCTGGGGCTTCGGCACAGAGGCGCGGCACCCGCCCGGGCGGCTGGAGTTCCCGGGGGTCGAGCCTGCCACGTTCGCCGCGAGCCCCGCCTCGGGTCTCAGGCTCACCTGGCTCGGGCATTCCACGGTGCTCATCGAGATCGATGGCCAACGCGTGCTCACCGACCCGGTGTTCGGGCAGCGTACTTCTCCGTCGCGCTGGCTGGGGCCGGAACGCTTCTTTGCTCCGCCGCTCGCGCTCAGGGACGTACCCACGCTCGACGCGGTCGTGATTTCGCACGACCACTACGACCACCTCGATTACGAGACCATCGTCGCGCTGGCACCGGTCACCCAGAAGTTCTTCGTTCCGTTGGGTGTGGCGGCGCACCTGAAGGCTTGGGGCGTCGACTCCGCACGCGTCGTGGAGCTCGACTGGTGGCAGAGCGCGCTGCACGCGGGGCTCGAATTCACCGCCACACCGGCACGACACTTTTCGGGTCGCGGCCTCACCGGCGGCAACCGCACCCAATGGGCCGGCTGGGCCATCGTCGGTGATCAGCACCGCGTCTTCTTCACGGGAGACACCGGATATTTCGGCGAGTTCGCAGAGATTGGCGAGCGGCTGGGGCCCTTCGATGCGTCGCTCGTCGAAGCGGGCGCCTACGACGAACTGTGGCCCAACATCCACCTGGGACCCGAGAACGCCCTGCGTGTGCACAAAGACCTGCGCGCCAAGGTGCTGATGCCCGTCCACTGGGGCACCTTCAACCTCGCGTTCCACGCCTGGAGCGAACCCATCGAACGACTGCGTTCTCTCGCGCTGACCGAGCACGTCAAGCTCGCGCAACCATCCCCGGGCGAGTCGTTCGAGCTGTCGAAGAGCCTGCCCAGCTCGACCTGGTGGAAACAGCCGCCCGCCGCCGACTAACCCTGATGTGACATTCGTGCTGACGATCGCCGAAGCCGCCTGACTTCGCGGTGAAGAGCTGACAGCAGCAGAACCGAACGAGGCCGGCTCGCCCCGGTGGCGAGCCGACCCCAAGCTGTTGGCTCAGCGCCGATAAGCCAAGGTCCACAGGACGGCAATGATGCCATCGAGCACCAAGACGCCGGCCTGAGCTTCGGCAGAGGACAAGTAACCACAGGCGCCCGCCAACCGGAGCGCCATCATGGTTTCACGAGCAGAATTGACAGCGTCTTCGAGGCGAGAGGTACGCTTTCCTGCTCTGGCGAACAAGCCTTCGCTACCATTGAGCGCGG
>JAICQQ010000371.1 GCA_025937785.1 Polyangiaceae bacterium | reverse complement strand
CTCTCGCTCGGCGGTCTCGTGCTCTCGATCGCCTACCAGCGCGGGATCGTTCGCTACGCGCTCCTCGAGCAAGCCCAACAGGGCATCAGCCTGGTGGTGTTCCTGCTGGCAGCCGCCCTCGCGCTCTATTTTGCTGCCCGCGTCGTGCGGGCGATCCGATCGGGCACGCAGCCCACCGCATTCTCACTGAACCCCTGGCTTTGAAGGGGGCGATGAGCTGCCAACGGCCACGGCCACCGACGGGTTGAGCCAAACGTTACCGAGCCGAAGCCGTGCTTTGCGACCCTACGGCATCGGCTCAGCGACAGGGAACGACCATGTCCCGGTCAGGAGCTCTTGGCGCGGCCGATACAGGCGAACGATGTCCCGGAGCCTCTCTGGCGAGAGCTAAGAGCCAGCCTTACTTGTAGATGTCGACGCCGGTGAGGTGGAGCATGCCCTTGCGCGCGAGGCGCAGGCGCACCCAGCGGGCTTCGACCGAGGCGAACTCGGCGGTCCAGGTGGTGAACACGTCGTTCTTGCGGGCGAGTTGCTTCCACTGCTTGCCGTCGCTGCTGACTTCCAGCAGTAGGGGGACGGCGCGGTCGGAGCAGCAGTCTTCGCGGTTCTTGACCTTCACCGACGAGAACGGCTGGATGGTGCCCAAGTCCAGCTCGATCCAGGGCTGGTTTTCTTCGTTGGTGTGGAAGAAGAAGCTGGGGCTCTCCGGGCACTTCTGCGCGGGCGATCGGCAGGCGGCGGTAGCGTACGAGGAGCTCGTCGTCCACGGCTTGCCGCGGGCGATGTTGTCTAGCTCGACCATCCACTCTCGCACCGAGACGGCGCCCCAACCGATGCCGCCGACGAGGAGAATCAGCAAGCCTACCCGCAAAGCTCGGCTCAGCCACGGCGGGCTGTAGCGGCCCGACGACACTTCGATGCCGTAGAGCAGGCCTTCGGCGACGATGCGCAGCTTGCGCGCCCAACGCAGTTGGTCATCGCTCGGCAGATCGGCGTAGTCAGCAAACGAGCAGCCGCTCGTCTGCTGCTTGGCTTCGCCGATCTCGGCTGGTGTGAGGTTGGCTTGTTGCAGTAGCTTCTCGGGGGATGCTGCTTGCCAGAGCTCGCTGACCCCGAGTTTCGCAAGGTCGCCCAAGGCGTGTCCCGAAACACTGCTACCGGCGCTTGCTGCGTCCGACTCCGTAGCGATCGGACTCGGCTCGGAGTCCGCTGCGCTGCTGGTGTCGTCGCCCTCGGTCTCGTCCGTTGCGGCGTCGTCGCCAGCGTCGTCGTCGGCTTTGGCTTTCGCTGCGGGCTTCGCGGGGCTTGGCGTGGGCCTGGCGCTCGCCCCGTTGCCGTTGGCGGTGCCGGTGGAGACGCTGTGCCGCTCCGCGAGCGAACGCAGGCCCCAGACGATCGATTGATGATACAGCCCCGCAGCGAGCGCGTCCGGCGAGCCATCCGCGAACGGCTCCGGCGGCTCTAGCGCGCGCCGCGCCAGTTCGGCGGCCACGCGCGCGCGCCGCTCGTACTCGAGCGCGCGGGCCGGCGCCGACTCGGCGTCCCCTTCCGGTTCCGCTCCCCAAAACCACTCGAGCGAACGCTTGAAGAAGCCTCGCCCGTCGGGGCCCTTGACGGGCGCTTGCTTTTTATTGGCCAGCGCAGCCCCACTGCTGCTGGCGGACGTCTCAACGGGTTCCACAGTCCGTGAAGAGAACCAAACACTTGGCAGTCGGTCAAGGGCGGGGTGCGGAAGTTTCGCGCCTAGCCGCCGAGCCCTCGCTCGCCGCTCGCGCATTTCTTGCAGATCTCGAGTTCGAAGTCGCCGCGCCGCAGATTGCGCCGGATGGACTTGTACCTGTCATCGTTCCAGATGTCGCCGAGGTGCTGCTCGAGCACATTTCCGAACTTGATGCTGCTGTGGTAGTCGTTGCAGCACAGGATGACGTTGCCGCGATGGTCGATCGTGACGTTCTCGGATGGGAGCGAACAGTCGACTTTGGTCTCGAGCGCGTCGTGGTCTACCAGACCCGCGCGGTTGGACAATTCCGTCTCTGACGTGAACACGCGGTAATCGAGCGGCGCTCGTGCCGCGCCTCGTTCTTGGCGATGCCGCCGGAGGCGGACGATGTTGGGTGGTGGCTTGGGTCCGTGTTGCGTGACCAAGAATCCGTCGACCCCTGCTTCGACCAGCGCGTCGTGCGCAGCCGGCCCGAGCAGGTCGCCGTTCGTGAAGATGATGAGCTTGGTGTAGGGCAGCCGCTTACGGGCGTACGCCATCAGCTCGGGGAGCCGCGCGTCGAGCAACGGCTCGCCATAAAAGTGGGGCGACAGCCGCCCCCAAAATCCGAGGCTCGCCAGCTGGTCGACGATGGTGCGGAAGGTCGCTTCCTCCATCAGCTTTTCATTGTGGACACTGCCGCGGTCGAAGACCGAATTGGGGCAGTAGCTGCAGGTGCGGTTGCAAGCGGTGGTCGTCTCGAGCTCCACGACCTTGAAGAAGTCGAGTGTCTTGTATTTGACGAGGTTCACCGCGTCGCAGAACAGCTCCGTACTACGCTCGTTCCAGAGTTTTGTCGGCAGCAGCTGGCGGATCATTGCGAACGGACGGGACGAATCGGCGAAGCCCGAACCGGCTATGTACAACGCATCGTGGGACTCGGCGAGCCGCCAGAGTCGCTCCGCGACGTCACCGCGGCAACGTTCGGGGCAGCGCCCGCATTCGTAGTCATGGCAAGATTGCGCTGTCGATGGAAATCGCGCACAAAGGAGTGGCTCTCGGCGTTTGGGCTATGCTCCCCTACTCTCCAGGCCCTCGAGGATTCGAGCGCCAGCACCTCCGGACACGATCGAGACATGGATTATCCACGCGCGGGCGCGTTCACGGGTTCGGATGTGCCGGCAGGGAGCGCTCCTCGGCGGCGTATCACGCTGCGCCGGCTCACGCGCTCCGTGAAGGACCTTTGGTTCTCGGCACCGCTGCTGCGCGACGTGCTGTTGCTGCTCGCGGGGTGGATAGCGCTGAGCGTGCTCGAGAACGTGCGTTACCCTGCGCTAGAGCCCAATTTTTGGTACTTCAGGCCATCGGTGGACGCCACGGTGCTCTTCGTCGCGTTGGCCGCATGCGGCGTGTGGCGCTGGCAGGTGCCGCGGCTAGTGCTCGGACTCGTTGCCTTCTTGTTCGCGTTCGTCCGCTTGTTTCGTGTCGCCGATGGCATCACGGAGCGCATGCAGCACCGCGGCACCAACATTTTCATCGACGCCCAGCTGTTCCCGGGCCTGGTGCGGCTCGCCTACACCACCGTGCCCATCGAGAAACTGGTGCTGATGACCGTTGCAGGGGTGCTCGTGCTCTGCCTCGTCGGTTGGGTCGCCTACCGCATCTTGCGCTCGTCGGCGCGGCTCTTGCGCGACCAGCGGCGGGTGGTCGCGTTTGGCGCTTGCGTTCTGGTGTTTGCGCTCGTCGGCTCCGCGGCGGGCTCGCCGCGCACTCGCGACTGGCAGAGTGGCGCGTTTGCGGCGAGCGTCGTGCCACGCTTGGGCCACGACTTCACGAGCTATTGGGATGCTCGTTCGTTCCCAGAACAAGTGCGGCGTCAGGTGGCGGCGCAGGCGCAGCTGCAGGCCGGTACGCAGCTGTTCTCAGAGCTGCGTGGCGCCAACGTGCTCTTGATCTTCGTCGAGTCCTACGGTGAGACCGTGCTCAGCTACGAGCAGTACCGGCAGCCTATTTTGCGCGCGTACCGAGAGTGGGAGTCGAGCTTGAGTCCGCTGGGCTTTCACATCGCGTCCCACGTGCTCGATTCGCCCACGGTAGGTGGCTACTCGTGGCTGGCTCACATCACGCTGGCGACCGGTATCAAGGTCACCGATCAGGTGCGCTACAAGCGGCTCTATCACATGCGCCCCAAGACGATCGTGCACTACTTCGCGGAGGCGGGGTACCAGACGCTCCTGGTTCAACCCGCCACCATGGTGAATCCAGGCGACATCATCTATCCCTTTTCGCAACACCGCTACTCGTGGGAATTCGGGTATCGCGGCCGGAACTTCTCGTGGGCGCCCATGCCGGACCAGTTCGTGATGGACTGGATCCGTAGGAACGAGATCGACAAGGCCGCTGCACCTCTGTTCGTCGAATACAACTTGGTTTCGGGTCACATGCCGTGGAACCACCAGGCGCCTATCATCGACGATTGGGAGAAGGTCGGGGACGGGTCGCTTTACCGCGACGTGCAAGGCATTCGCTTCAATACGGACTGGAGCGAGCTCACGCACGCGCACCAAGCGTACCTGACCGCCATGCTCTACGATCTCGAGGTGCTGCGGCAGTACATCACGAAGTTCGTGCGCGACGACACGCTGTTGATCATCTTGGGGGATCATCAGCCTGTGGGCGAGGTCACCGGCTACACCGAGTCACGCGGCGCTCCGATCCACATCGTCAGCAGGAACCCGCGCTTCACGGAGAAGTTCGTGGCGCGTGGCTACACTCGAGGCATGCGCCCCGAGAACCGCCCACCGTACCCAGGGATGGAGCTGTTCATGTCGCAGTTCATCGAAGATTTTTCGCGCTGAGTCGCGGACAGCTCGGCTGGCCGTGCGTGGCGCAGTGCCCGCGGGCCAGCCCACACGACGGTTAGGCAGGATGCTTCACCAAGTACGCATGCCAGTCTTGCACCGGCCCGAAACAGCAGGCGGTGGCGCCGAAAACTCGCCGTCCGTCCTGGGGCAAGCTCGAGTATTTCCACGATGTTTCCCGGGGGCGGGCCAGCTTGACCCGGGTGTGGCGGGCTTCTTCTTAAGTCGCTGGGATCACGTCCGTTGCACTTGCAGAGTGTGGCCTGCCTTCCGGTGCGATGTTGTGGGAGCTCGCCATGAATTTCTAGGGAGCCAGTGATGTCGCAAGCCAACAAGCCCACGCCTACCGCCCACGCGCGCGAGCCGCGCCAAGAGGCCCAAATCACCGAGCTCTCTGCTGAATCGACCCGAGAGCCTTCCAGTCGGCACCATCGGTGCAGCCCACGCGCCGCCGTCGAACTCGACGTCAGCCTTGGGTCCGACCACAACTTCTACGCTGGCTTCGTCGAGAACCTTTCGGCCGGCGGGGTGTTCGTCGCGACGCACCTGCTGCGTCCAGTGGGCGAGGTCATCGAGCTGTCGATCTACATCTCCGACGACGATGACGTCGTGAAAGGCACGGGCGAGGTTCGCTGGTTGCGCGAATACAACGAAGAGAGTGACGTGCCTCCCGGCATGGGCGTCAAGTTTCTGACCTTGGTCGAAGGCGCGGACAAGAGCATCGAGAAGTTCCTGGCACAGCGTGACCCGATGTTCTTCGATGACGAGGACGAAGCCGCGGTGGAACCCGCCATCGTGCCTGCAGCTGCAAGTGCGCCGCCAGTTGCGGCCGTGAGCGCGCCGCCGGTTGCAATCGCGAGTGCGCCGCCCGTTGGGGCTGCGAGTGCGCCGCCGGTTGGGGCTGCGAGCACGCCGCTGATTGGGGCTGCGAGCACGCCGCCGATTGGGGCTGCGAGCACGCCGCCGGTTGCGGCTGCGAGTGCGCCGCCGGCTGCAATCGCGAGTGCGCCGCCGGTTGGGGCCGCGAGCACGCCGCCGGTTGGGGCTGCGAGCACGCCGCCGGTTGGGGCT
>JAICQQ010000065.1 GCA_025937785.1 Polyangiaceae bacterium | reverse complement strand
CTTGACCAGCATCGACACGATGCGGGTGACTCGCTCCTTGCCTGCTTGCAGGTCCTTGTCCTCGAGCAGTTTGAGCCGTCAGTATCGGGCGGCGAGCATGGGCCGCGTGGCTTGAACTGATCGGCGAGTACGGGATGAGGCGGTGAGCACGGGCCGCGTGGCTTGAGCTGGTGGGCAGTACGACCGCGTGGCTCGGGCTGGTAGGTGAGTACGACCGCGTGGCTCGGGCTGGTAGGTGAGTACGGGCCGCATGGCTCGTCAGTATCGGGCGGCGAGCACGGGCCGCATGGCGCGAGCTGATCGGCGAGTACGACCGCGAGGTAGTTCTAAGCTGCCGGCGCCGGCTGCTCTGCCCGCCGGGTTAGGAACTTGGGCTTCACCTTCAGCACCACCGACGGCAGGAACGCGACGGTGGCGGCGCTGCTGGTGACCATGGTGAGCGCAACGAGCACTCCCAGGAGCACGTGGACCTTGAACAGCGAGAGCGCCAGGCAGAGGTAGCCGCCGGCCACGGCGCTGGCGACGTAGGCGATGGCTTTGCCGGACGTGCAAAGCGCCTGGGAGGTCGCTTGGCGCAGATCGCCGGTGCGCTGAAACTCTTCGCGCACGCGGAACAAAAAGTAGACAGCGTAGTCGGCGCCGATGCCGACGGCCATGGCCGAGATGGCCGAGGTGGCCATCGACAACATGATGCCCGTGCCGCCCATCAGCCCCAGGTTCACCAGCGCGGAGGTGGCGAGCGGCAGCAGAACCAGGAAACCGCCGATCAGCGAGCGCAACAGGATGGCGGTGATCACCACCACCAGCGCCGAGATCTGGATCAGGTTGACGGTCTTGCCGCGGACCATGGTTTCGTTGAGGGCGATGGCGTTGGTGACGCCGCCGCCGATCTTCGCGCTGGCGACGGTACCGGCGAAGAGGCGATCGGCTTCCGCCTGGGTGGCTACGGTCATCT
Source organism: Polyangiaceae bacterium (assembly GCA_025937785.1). Lineage (GTDB taxonomy): Bacteria > Myxococcota_A > Polyangia > Polyangiales > Polyangiaceae > JAICQQ01. The sequence goes on along the minus strand of JAICQQ010000065.1, from coordinate 36,244 downwards.
CCTGCATCATGCGGAAGTCGTCGGTCTTGACGTAGGCGGTGATGACGGCGTTCTTGAACTTGTAGTCGACCAGCCGCGTCAGGTCCTCGGCGTCGCCCGACATGGAGTACAGCAGCAAGAGCTGCGCGGCGCCTTCGAGCGTGTCGGGTATCTTTTCCGACTTCGGATCGTTGTCGATCGCGCGGTTCATCTGCTTGAGCACGTCGACGATCGAAACGACCTTGCCGATGGGAATGCGCTGCTTTTGGATGAACTTCGCCAGCTGGTCCATGCTGGCCAGAACCTTGGGGTCCTTGATGGCGTCCTCGTGCTTGCCTTCGACCAAGACCTGAATCACGCGCGTTCCGGCGAGGCGCGAGTCGGCGAGGCGGAAGCCGCGCACCGGCGCGTTGGCCTCGAAGAACTGCTCTCCGAGGCTGTTGCCGACGTCGAGTTGGGTGGCACCGACGCCCGCGATCGCGATCAGCGCGAGCGAAACGTAGAGGATGGGCTTTTCTTTGCCGGCCAACACGATCTCGGCGAGCTTCTCGAGAATGGGATCGAAGAACTCTTTCTTCTGCTCGCGCTCCGTCTGTCGCTCCGACGGCGGTGACATCAGCATGCGGACGGCAGGGATGAAGGACATCTCGACCGCGAGCGCGGCGAGGATGCCGAACGCGGTGCACAAGCCGAAGTTCTTGATCGAAGGCAAACCGAAGGCTACGAGCGAGCCGAAGCTGAGCGATGCGATCGCGCCGGCGGCGAGCATCACGGCGCCGACCTTGACGGTGGCCTCGACCACCGCGATGCGGTTGTGCTCGGCCGCGCTCAGCTCGGGGTGTTCGGCCTTCGCTCGCGCGTATTCTTCGTAGAATCGCTTGAGAATCTGTACGGAGTGACCGGCGCCCACCGCGAGCAGCAAGATGGGGGTCATGATGTTCCACGGATCCATGGGGGCGCGAATCAGACCCATCAGACCGAGCGCCCAAATGACCCCCATCAGCGCCGTGACGAGCGGTACGATCATGCCCTGAAGGGTGCGGAACGCGCGGTAATGCAGGTACCCGATCATCGCCAGCGCGACGGCGAACAGCAGCGCTACGCGGCGGGTGTAGACGAGCAGCCAGTGCAGGACCGAGGGCGCCCCCGCGCTCACGATTTCGACGCCGGCTTCGCGCTCGGGGCCGATGATGGATTCGAGTTTGGGCCACAGGTTCTTCGCGCCACCTGCTTCCTCGAAGTCCTTGAAGTCGACGATGATGCTGGTCGACTTACCGTCTGCGCTCACGAGCAGGCTCGTCATCACGTCGTTGCGCTGGACACGCTTCTTGAACTCCTCGATCTCGGACGGTGTCTTCGGTACTTCGGTCGCGAGTGGCTGGACCTCGAGCGCCTCTTCGGTGCTGCGCACGTCCTTCATGCGCTGCGACATGAGCGACAGCACGCTGCCGGCTTTTACTCCCGGGATCTTCTCGAAGGCGTCGTTGATGCGCTTGATCTTCGCGAGGATCTTGGGCTCGTAGACGCTGCCTTTGTCGACGTACACGCCGACCACCGTCGTGTACTTGCCGCCGAACTCGGACTCGATGCGCTTGCCGACGACGACCAGCGGGTGCCCGGGTGGAATCTGCGCATCCAGGTCGAGCAGGATCTGCACCTTCGAGACGAAGAACGCGAGCACCACCGTCACCAGGGCAACCAACGCGATTATCGATTTCGGACGCGAAACGACCCAACTTACATAGCGGCGTAACATCGGTGGGGCGGGAGCATTGTTCACTCTCGAGCTGCAAGTCAAGCCAAGCCCCGCGGCGCGAATGCAGCCTCGGGGCGCGCTGATTTCGAAACTTCGCACGCGCCATTTCGCGAGCGCACGCCACCACCGTCAGTGGTGCTGTGGTGGCGCGTGCGCGATCACCGCTCGCTCGATCCGATGACGCGCGTGCGGCGTGCCACGAAAGTTACACAGTGTCACTCACGAGCGGCGGATCGGGCCTCGGGGGTCCGGGTCGCAAAGCCGGGTCAGCGAGCGGGCGCGGTGCTCGGCCCCGGGTCGTCCAGGGAGCGGCGCGCTGGAGGCGGGGTGAGGGTCCCGCCACCGGTTCTACAGTGCCACGCGCCCGGCAGCAGGACGCGGAGTCGGGCACGGCGCCCGGCATGTCCGAGTTGGTGTTCGAGATGGCGGTCACAAGTGGGGAGCTGCTCTCGCCGTCGCCGCTCGTGTGGGCCGTCCATCGAGACTGAAAGCGAGTTGCGCCCGGCGCGTTTCAGCACCGCTTCCGAGCAGTTCGCAGCGAGGCTAGCAGGAGTCTTCGCCTGCATTGCGGGCGTCACGCCGTTCACCGCAGAAGTCGACCTGCTTCCGCTGTCGAGGCGCGGCGACGAACTCGGCGAGGCATGGCTTCTACTCGGGCGGCAACTCGGGCGTTGTCAAAATAATCTGGCGCGAGACAGGTGTTCATCGAGCTCGTCTAACGGATCTCAGCGTTGGTTTTGCAACTTAGCAGGTGCATACTCGTACTACTCATCATGGACCTGCCCGTTCCGCTGGGTCACGTCATCGCCAACAAGTATCGGGTCGACTCGCTCATCGGGTCCGGTGGGATGGGTGTGGTCGGTGCCGGGTATCACCTCGAGCTCGATCAGCCGATCGCCATCAAGTTCCTCAGCGTCGACAAAGAGGTGTGCGCCGAAAGCGCCGAGCGCTTCCGGCGCGAAGCGCGCACCGCCGCCCGCATCCACAGCGAACACGCCGTGAAAGTGTTCGATAGCGGCGTGGTGGGCGCCGGCATTCCATACATGGTGATGGAGCTGCTCGACGGCAACGACCTCGGGCAAGAGCTGGCGCGGCACGGCTCGCTCCCGATCTCGCTCGCGGCGCATTACATGCTGCAAGCCATCGACGCGATTGCCGAGGCGCACGCCATGGGCGTGGTGCATCGCGATCTGAAGCCGGGCAACCTGTTCCTGGCCCGAGGGGCTGACGGGACCCGATCCATCAAAGTGCTCGACTTCGGTATTTCGAAATCCGTGGCCGGCGCGAGCGACATTGTACTGACGCGTACTGCTTCGATGATCGGATCGCCGCTCTACATGTCGCCGGAACAGATGCGTTCGGCGCGCGATGTCGACGCGCGCTCCGACATCTGGTCGCTCGGCGCCATCCTGTACGAGTTGGTCAGCGGCCAGCCTCCCTTTCCGGCGGACTCGATCCCCGAGCTCTGCATAGCCGTCATGAACGACACTTTGCGGCCCATCAGCGGGCTGGTGCGCGCCGCTCCCAGCGGCCTCGACGCCGTGTTGGCTCGTTGTCTGAACCGAAACCTCGCCGAGCGCTTCGCCACGGCGGCAGACCTAGCCGACGCTCTGGTGGAGTTCGCGCCCGCCTCACGCAGGTACGCCGAACGAGCCAGGCGGCTCTTGTCGACACCCTCCGTGCGCGCGAGCATGCTGCCCGAAGCGCACGCGGTTTCTCACGCATCCGAATATCCAAGGCGGCTCGACGCGACTGCGAGCTTCGATGGCCGGATTCCCTCGCGGTCGGGCGCAACGCAAACGTCGTGGGGCCACACAGGTAGGGGCGCTATGAGCAAACGCAGCATTCCGTTCGTCGTCGGGGGCGTCCTCGTCCTAGGGGTTTGTGCCGTGCTCGCGTGGGAGGCGATAGGGCCGACAGGGCCCGGCGCATCCCCGACGTCCGCGTCGGCGTCGGCCGGCGAAGGCAACCCGACCGCTGCCGAGATCGCCGCGCTGAAGCCGGCCGCGGACGAGATGCCGCGCGCACCCAATCCCGAACGGCTCGAACCCGAGCCATCGAAGCTCGAGCCCGCGCCGCCTGCGAGCGCAGACGCGCCGGCGGTGTCGCCGCGCGTCACACCCCCGGTGAACGAGCGTCAGGGCATCGGTGTTGCGCGCCCCACCACGTTCGCCGCACCACGCTCGCCGCAGATCAGCGCTGCGCCAAAGCCCAGCGCTGGCAAGCCTCAAGCGATCACCGACTTTGGCGGGCGTCGCTACTGAACAAGTTCTGGAGGAGCTTCATGCGATTTCACTGGCTCAATTCGCTATTGGTATTTGGTTTGCTCGGCGTGGCACATGTCCCCACAGCTAGCGCGCAGACCACCGCAGAGAAGGCCACGGCCGAGCTCCTGTTCGAAGAGGCACTCCAGCTGATGCGCAACGGCTCGTTCGCCGAAGCGTGCCCCAAGCTCGAAAGCAGCCAGCGCACTGACCCCGCGGTGGGCACACTGCTTTACCTGTCCGAGTGCTACGAGAAGCAGGGGCGTACGGCCAGCGCCTGGGTCACCTTCCGCGAGGCCGCAGCGTTGGCGCAATCCGAGGGCCAGCTCGACCGCGCCAAGGTGGCTGCAGAGCGGGCCGATCAGCTACAGAAAGAGCTGGCGTTGCTGACGATCGACATCGCGCTCGAAGCCCGCAAGATCGCGGGGCTCCAGGTGCGCTGCGGAGCTGTCTCCGTCGATACGTCGCTCGGAACCATCACCGTCCCCGTCGACCCGGGGCAGGTCACCGTCGAGGCCAGCGCGCCCGGCTACTTGCCGTTCACGCGCCAGGTGACGCTGGACGCGAAAGGCCGCGGCGCGCTCACCGTCCCGGCGCTCACCAGCGACGGGTCGGTTCTTGCCCCAGCACCGAGTCCCGTCGCCGCCGGTACGGCGCCCGAAGCGGCATCCGCCGACTCTTCTGCGGGTGGCTCACCCGCGGCAGCTCCCCCGGGCCAAGACACCGGAGGCAACTCCGTGCCGGTCGCGTCGATCGTGCTGGGCGGGGTGGGGCTCGTGGGTTTGGGCGTCGGCGCTTACTTTGGCGCGTCAGCCATGTCCGACGCGGACGAAGCCAACGATCTGTGTCCTGACGGCAACTGCACGTCGCAACGGGGCGAAGACCTGATGTCCGACGCGCGTACCTCGGCGACCGTATCCAACATCGCGTTCGGCGTGGGCATCGCCTCTCTCGCCACTGGGCTCGTGCTCTACTTCGTCGGCCCCGACGACACGCCAGAAGCGGCAGACAGCGGGCTCGTGCCGCTCGCGGTCGATCGCGGCGCCGGGCTCGCGTGGAGGGGCAGCCTATGAAACACGCGAGCAGGTTTGCCAGCGGCGGCCGGGTTGTGGCTATGGCGCTCGCAGGTGTGTGGGCCGCTGGCGGCTGCCAGAGCATCGCCGGCGTCGAGGATGTCGAGTACCTCGGAACCGATCAGATCTTGACGGACTGCGCCGAGTACTGCGACCTCGTGCTCGAGGCTTGCCCGGGCGATCTCGGCGTTTACGAGAATCGTGAGACTTGCGAGGCGACCTGCGCCGCCTTCGACGCGACCGACCCCTCCGAGAACGCGGACACGCTCGCGTGTAGGCTGCACCAAGCCAGCTTGGCGGCTCGGGCGGACACCAGCGAGAAGTCCGCGCATTGCCCTGCCGCTGGCCCGGGCGGCGGTCTCATCTGCACCAGCGAAGCCGACCTCGCCGACTGCGAAGGTTACTGCTCGCTGTACATGGACGCCTGCGATTCGATCTCGATGGACTGGGGCTTTGGCAACAAGGCCGAGTGCATCCAGAAATGCAGCGCTCTGACGCCGGCGCGCGAGTACACGGTCGACGCCGCTCCGGAGTCAGGCGATACGCTAGCCTGCCGGCTTTTTTACGCGAGCCGGGCTGCCGTCGACCCCACTGAAGACAACTGCAAGTCCGCCAGTTTGTATCCGTTCTCCGACCAGAAGTGCAAGCCGATCGGTGAACCTGATTGCGAACACTACTGCAACATCGTCGAAGTGGCGTGCGTCGGCAGCTTCGAAGTCTACGAGAACCGCGAGCAATGCCAGAAAGTCTGCGCCAACACCGACCCCGGTAAAGTGCTCGACAACGGTGGCCAAGACACGGTCGGGTGCCGCACCTACCATGCGTACAACGCGCTGGCGCTTTCGGAGCTGCCGCACTGTTCGCACTCGGGCCCTGCTGGCAACGGTGTCTGCAGCTTCATGGACGACGGCAACTGCATTCCGTACTGCCGTCTCGCGAAGGCCGGGTGCGCCGAAGCCTTCGGCGAGAAGTACGAGAACGACACGGCCTGTCTGGAAGACTGCCGTACGATCGAGGGTTCGGTCCCAGACGCGATGGTCAACGGCTACAACGTAAAGATGGCTCAACGCGGCGATACGCTGCAATGTCGCATTCTCCACGCCGCGCGCGCTCGAGCAGCCGGACGACGCAGAAGTCTACTGCGGTGCCGTCTTTGGCGGGGCTCCCTGCGTGGAGGAAGACTGAGCGGCGGCGCGCTATACTGGTAGACGGTCGCCGCCCCCCATGCCCTCCTCGCCGTCGAACCCGAAACCCGCCGAGGTGACCCCCGAGGCGCTTTACGCCAAGCGGCGTCAGTTCCTCCAGCAAGCCGGACTCTTCGTGGCTACGAGCGCCGGCCTAGGAACGGGGCTGACGGCACTCTCGAGCCTCGGCAGCGCAGATCCGCCGGTGAAACCAGCGGAGCGCCCCGAAGCTCCGACGGAGCGCCCCTGGAGCTTCCAGCGGAGTCAGCGCTGGTCGAGCCGCGAGCCGCTCACCACGTACGAGGCCATCACCACCTACAACAACTACTACGAGCTCAGCTTGACCAAGTCGGGGCCCGCCGAGCTCGGTTACTTGCTGCGCCCCCGCCCCTGGACACTCCGGGTCGACGGCGAAGTGAAGCCGCAGAGCCTGGACGTGGACACCTTGATCCGCTGGTTCGGGGTCGAAGAGCGGGTGTACCGCATGCGTTGCATCGAGGCCTGGTCGATGGTGATCCCCTGGCTCGGGTTTCCGCTGGCGGCGTTGATCCGACGCCTCGAGCCGACCTCGCGGGCCAAGTACGTCGAGGTGACCACGCTGCTCGATCCCGCTCAGCTACCGAACCAAGAGAGCCCCATCCTGCCTTGGCCTTACGTCGAAGGTCTGCGCATGGACGAAGCCATGCACCCGCTCACGTTCATGGCGGTGGGTCTGTACGGGGCGCCGCTGCCTGGTCAAAACGGAGCGCCGCTCCGGCTCGTGGTGCCGTGGAAGTATGGCTTCAAGGGCGCCAAGTCCATCGTGCGGCTACGCTTTACGGCAGAGCAGCCGAGCACCACCTGGAGCGCCGTTGCGCCCGACGAGTACGGCTTTTACGCCAACGTGAACCCCGAGGTCGACCACCCGCGCTGGAGTCAGAAGACAGAGCGGCGCATCGGTGAGATCGAGCGCCGCCCGACGCTGCTGTTCAACGGCTACGCTTCCGAGGTCGCGCACCTGTATCGGGGCTTGGACCTCGCCCGGAATTTCTGATGCGCCGCGCCGCGTCGCAATGGGGCTGGTTGGTGCCCGCGGTCGTCACCGGGTCGCTCGTCCCGCTCGCGGTAATGGCTTGGCGTGCGGCCGCAGGGCGCCTGGGTGCCAATCCGATCGCGACCGCGCTGAACCAGTTGGGCCTGCTGGCGCTCGTGCTCTTGCTCGCGAGCCTCGCGTGCACGCCGCTCCGGCTCGCGTCGGGCTGGACGTGGCCGGCCCGCGTGCGCCGTGCTCTCGGCCTGGCGGCGTTCGGCGCCGCCTGCTTGCACTTCTTGGTCTACGTCGCGCTCGATCAAGGCTTCGACCTAACCGCCTTGATCGCCGATCTCGTGGAACGCCCGTTCATCCTCGTCGGGTTCGTGGCGCTGGTGCTGCTGGTGCCGCTCGCGCTCACGTCGACGAAGCGATCGATCAGCGCCCTCGGATACCTCGCCTGGAGTCGGTTGCATCGAATCGCGTACCTGGTCGCCGTGCTCGGCGTCGTGCATTTCTATATGCGCGTGAAACAGGACACGACCCTACCGGTCGCCTTGGGTGCGCTGCTCGTGCTGCTGTTCGCGGTGCGCTTACTCGGTGCCTACCAAAAGCGTCGCATCCGCAGGCTGCGTGCGAACGCTGACGCCAGCGTCCCGTGATTGCCGCCGCGCCGGGCGGCATGCTATTGGGATCGCATGCCTGAATTCATCTTCACGATGCGAGAGGTCACGCGGGTCCATCCCCCTGACAAGAAAGTGCTCGAGAACATCACGCTGGCTTTCTTTCCGGGGGCCAAGATCGGTGTGCTCGGCGTCAACGGCTCGGGCAAGAGCTCGCTGCTTCGCATCATGGCGGGCGTCGATACCGAATTCATGGGCGAGGCCGCGCCTCACCCCGGCACCAAGATCGGCTACTTCGCGCAAGAGCCCCAGCTCGGTGACGCAGAGACGGTGTTCCAGGTGGTCGACCAGGCAGTGAGCGAAACGCGCGCCCTGCTCAGCGAGTTCGAAGAGCTCAGCATGAAGCTCGGCGAGCCTATGAGCGACGACGAGATGAATCAGTTGCTCGAGCGGCAAGGAAAGCTGCAAGATCGTATCGACGCCGAAGACGCCTGGAACCTCGATTCGCGGATCGAGATCGCCATGGAGGCGTTGCGGCTGCCGCCAGCCGACGCGAGCGTCAAGACGTTGTCGGGCGGTGAAAAGCGCCGGGTCGCCTTGTGCAACATCCTGCTCCAAAAGCCCGACTTGCTCTTGCTCGACGAGCCGACCAACCATCTCGATGCCGAGTCGGTGGCGTGGCTCGAGCGCTTCTTGAAGGAGTACACCGGCACCGTGGTGGCAGTGACCCACGATCGCTACTTCCTCGATGACGTGGCCGAGTGGATTCTGGAGCTCGACCGCGGTCGCGGCTACCCCTACAAGGGCAACTACTCGGGCTGGCTCGAGCAGAAGAGCGCGCGGCTCGCTGTCGAAGAGAAGGCGGAGAGCGCGCGGCAGCGCAAGTTGAAGCAAGAGCTCGAGTGGGTGCAGGCGTCTCCACGCGCGCGCCAGGCGAAGAGCAAGGCTCGCCTCAAGGCCTACGACGAGCTCGTCGAGAAGGCCAACAAGGGACCCGCCGACGGCGGCGACATCAGCATTCCGCCGGGGCCGCGTCTGGGCGATGTAGTCATCGAGGCCAAGTCTCTGCGCAAGGCCTTCGGCGATCGCCTGTTGATTGACGATTTGAGCTTTCAGCTGCCGCGCAGCGGTATCGTCGGTGTGATCGGCCCCAACGGTGCCGGTAAAACCACGCTGTTTCGCATGCTGACCGGAGAGGAGCGACCTGACAGCGGGTCACTCAGCATCGGCGACACCGTCAAGATTGCTTACGTTGATCAGAGCCGCGCCATGCTCTCGGATGACCACAACGTGTGGAAAGAAATCTCGGGTGGCGAAGAGAAGATCGAGCTCGGAAAACGCGAAGTCGCCTCGCGCGCTTACTGCTCGTGGTTCGGCTTTCGCGGCAGCGACCAGCAGAAACTGGTCAAGAACCTGTCCGGGGGTGAACGCAACCGCGTGCATCTAGCAAAGCTGTTGAAGCAGGGCGGCAACTTGCTACTGCTCGACGAACCGACGAACGATCTAGATGTGGACACGCTGCGCAGCTTGGAGCAGGCGCTGCTCGACTTCCCTGGTTGTGCCGTGGTGATCAGCCACGATCGCTGGTTTTTGGACCGGATCGCCACACACATGTTGGCTTTCGAAGGCGACAGCGAGGTCGTGTGGTTCGAAGGCAACTATGCGATGTACGAAGCGGACCATCGACGCCGCATGGGTGACGACGCGGCACAGCCGCGCCGCATCAAGTACAAACGCCTGAAGTGAGGGCTACGCGCCCCCGCTAGCTTGCTGCTACACTCGTGCCAGTGAAGCGCGCTGGACGGATGTGGCTGCTTCCCATCGTCGCTGCGTTGGGGGCGGTGGGAGCGCTGGCGTGGGTCGGTATCGGGCAGTCTCAAGCCACGCCCGAGAAATTGCGAGCGGTCCTCACGCACGTCGGGGCACGCCTGCCGCACGTCGAAGACAAGTCGCGCATCGTCGACGATCCGCTGGCGCCAGGGCGCCCCGCCAAGCTCGTGGGCAACCGCGCGCTCGACGGCAACTGGATCAGTGCCAAGCTGGGAACCGTTCCGGCGACGTTGTTTCCGACCGAGCAAGACCGAGCGCGCAAGCCGCCGGAGGCTCGCGGCGGCCTCAATCCTTGCGAAACTCCGGACCGAGGCTACGGCATCTTTCAGAAGTGGCGCTGGGGCGGCGGCGCCGGGAAGCTCCTCGTTCCGCCCGTGGATCGTCTCGATGCCGCTAACGGCGTCGATGTCGTCTTCCATTTCGCGGGCTACGAGCTCGCGCGCAAAGAGGTCGCTCAGGCCGACGTGCCGATCGCGTTCCTCGGGGTGGCGTTTCACTCCGGCGGCCTCAACTATCGCGGACATTTGAGCGGGCGCCGTGGCCTCGAGGCGCTCGAGAATGCTGCGACCGCGGGACTCAAGAAGCTCGACGGCGTCCCCAGCACGGTCAACCGCGTCGCGCTCGGCGCTTGGAGCGCTGGTTACGACGGTGTCAGTGTCGTGCTCGAGCAGCCAGGCAACGCCAAGAACATCGACGCGGTGATCTTGCTGGACGGCTTGCATGCGTCGCGGAAGGACGACATGGCCGAGCTGCAGCTCGCTCCCTTTATCGAGTTTGCAAAGCGCGCCGCACGCGGCGACGCGTTCATGTTCGTCAGCTACTCGTCGGTGGCCACCGACGGTTACGCCTCGACGCACGAGACCGGGCGCCGCCTGATCCGCTCGCTCGGAGGCGAGCCTCTCTTCGTCGAACGCGAAGACGTGGGCGGCATGGAGCTGAAAGAGATGTTCTCGAAGGGCGGTTTCCACGCACGCGGCTACCGTGGCGGCGGCGAGCTCGACCACTGCGCCCACCTGATGCTGTACCCGATGGCGCTCGAGGCTCTCGCGCGCCATTGGAAGGTTCGCTAGTGTGCTGAATCTTGATTCGCCACGAATAAACAACGCTTTCCTAGTCTCAATAGGACGCCAGAGTCCGAACTCTGGAGACAGGACACCAGGGCTGGCTCAGTCGCAGGGCGCCGCGCCGAAGACTGCTGGGCAGAATTCCGCCGCTGCTTCGGCCCGTTCGTCCTCGGTCGCGTCGTCGTCGAGGGCACGCATGGCACCGAGCGCGCGCACAGCGTGGAGGGTTCGGCAGCTGAGCGTATCGCCGTCCTCGGCCTCGATGACGCTCTTGACGGTGTAGTCTTGGTCGGCATCCGCGCCGAAGGACTCGCCGGCGTCGTCGCACTGCGAAACGCAGGCGCCGTTGTTGCCGAAGGTGCTCGCGAACTCCGTGGGACACGCGGCTTCGATCAGCCGGCAGTAGGGACGGCAGGCGGCGAACTCCGTGGGATCCACCGGCGGGTCATCGAGACCGCAGTGCCCGTCGCCCGTCGGGCCCGCGTGCGAGCAGTGATTGTTCGGATCGGATAGGGAGCTGACGGCGTGCCAAGTGCGGCAGCCGATCGTGTCCTCGATGTCATCCAGCGGCTCGCCGAGTTCGAGCTCGGCGCAGGCGCCCAAACACTGGTCGCGGTTCTCGTAAACTTCGTTGTCGCCCCGGCAGGCAACCTCGAGCACGTCGCAGTAGCGCGAGCACGAGGGCTCGTCGGCGATGCACCACTGGGTCGAGTGGAAGTCGGCGTGCGCGCAGTGCGTATCCTTGAGAGCGTCGGTCGCCAGCGAGCCAGCGGCCGTGCTCACGTGCACGAGGCGGCACTGCACCGTGTCGCCGGAGTGATCGAATTCCTGGGTGGGCGTGCCGACGTGGAAGCGGTTCGAGTCGCCGAAGGCCTCGCACTTTTCGACGCAGTTCGGAACCTTGACGTTTCGCTCTCCGCAGACGCCTTCCATCTCGACGAGCCGGCAGTAGCTCTCGCAGTTGCTGCCGCAAGCACCGTTGCCGCCGGGACCAGCGGCCTGGCAGAAGGAATCCACTTCGCCCTCGCTGGCGCTTCTGGCGGCTCTGGCCGCGTTCAGGCGACAAGCCACGGTGTTTTCGTTCGTGGGTTCGCTGGGATCGCCCGGCTCGAACTTGCCGCAAACCCCGATACACACGTCGTAGGTCGTGTAGTTGTTGGGGCAGACCCCGTCGTCGGGTTTGTCGTCTTCGGGATCCTTGTCTTCGATGATCTTGCAGTACTCTTCGCAGGCAGCGTCGGTGGCGTTCACCTGCTGCTCGACGAAGTTTCTATCTTCGATGCCCGCGATTTGTGCGCAGGCGCCGGCGCCGGCGCAGAGCAACAGCGCAGCCAACGATGCCTTGAGAGTCTTCATCAAAACCTCCCAGAAAAGCTGAATTGAGCGCCGCCGGCAACGGGGTTGACCTGCACGCGACCGGCTTCACTGCCATCGTCGGCCGTCAGGTAGAGCACCGCCCCGGCAGCGAGCGCGGCACCCCCGGCGACGAAGCCGATCGTCGAGACGAGCGCCGCTCGTTGGGCGTCGTCCGACAGCTGCTCGCCCTTTTTCGTGGGACAGCTGTTGTCGTCCCCGCAGATGTCCTTGGCATCTTTGTTCTTGTTGATCGCTTCCAAGCCGAACACCGTGCCCACCACCAAGCCGGCCGCGCCCGCTCCCATCAGCACGATGCCCACCGTGCTCGCCGTGCTGCTGCCGCCGGTCCCCGTGTCGGTAGTGAGCGCCGAACCTTGATCCGCCTGAGCCGGCTGACCCGCGTCAGCTGCAGTTCCCTCCGTCGATGCCGGCGCCGCGGGCGCGGCTGTGCCTGGGAGCGGCACCAGCGCCGGGATCAGGACCTCGGCGCGCCCACCGTTTGCTGGCACCGACACGGTCTTGGTGAAGGTTTCGTAGCCCGGCGCGGTGGCTTCGATCAACTGTTGCCCCGGGTCGACCGGGAGCGCGGCTTCGAACAGCGGCGCTTGCACCAGTTCGCCACCACGGGTGACCTGAAAGCCGGAGATTGACTTGTTCTCCGGCGCGACGCGGACGGTGAGCTTCGACAGGCTGGGTTCCAAGCGATCGGCCCGAGCCTTGCCCTGGCGCGCTCGATCGGATTGTCCGGCGGCGGAGGCCGCCGACGCGGCTTCACGGAATGTCGCCCAGGCGCTCGCGGTCCGGCCGGTCTTCTCGTAGCATTCGGCCAAATAGAGCAACGTCCCGATGCCGGCATCGATACGCTGACTCTCTTCGAGCTTGGGGCACGCTTCGGCGTAACGCTTGTTGGTCATCAGCTCGAGGGCTTCGTCGAAAAGCGCCTCCGCAGCGGCTTTGTCGCTGACCGAACGCTGAGCGTAAGCGGGTGTCACGACCAGCAAGCAGAGCGCGGCGAGCGACCACCGCCGGATCACGAGAAGAATCTGGCTCATAGCGCCTGGTACATTAACCGGTTGTCTCGCCGCTGCCATTTGAATCTTTCGGCACGCCGGGTCGGGCTTGCAGCGCCTGACGATTTGGTCGCGCGTTCGGAGACGAGCAACCCTCGCGACGAGGGCCCACGGTACGCTCGTGCAGAAACCAGCGTTCCTAAGGGCTTGTGGCTGGTGGCGACTGATTAGCGCCGGCCCCCGAAATCGGAAACGTCGCTGGCAGGTGTAGGTGTGTCTGAGGCGGAGGGCGGATCTAGGGGCGAGGCGCTCACCGCTGGTGGCACGATTGCCGGCGCGATGACTGGGACTGCTGGCTTCGGAAGCGGGCCACGCACTACGGGAACGCGAGCGGGCGGGCGGGCGTCGGCGTTGGCATCAGTGTCGGCGATCTCGCTGGGATCGACCGGGGTGACGATGGTGCCCGGTGTCGATCGAGGCGCTGATTCCTGAACCAGCGGAGCGTCTGGCACTGAGCCTGTGTCGATGGCGCCGGGAGCCAGGGGGGTGGCGGAGCCCGGGGCGTGCGCAGAGCCGAGGTCCGAGCGCATGACCCAGAAGGCTGCGACGCCGCCGATCGCCAGTAGCGTGAGCGGCACCGCGACCACCAGGCGGCGGTTCGTCGTGCGTTGCTTGCGCGCTTGGGTGTTGCCCCATGGATCGAGCGTGCCGGGGGGTGACTCTGCGCTGAGCGCCTCCACGCCCAGGCCTGCATCGGTCGATAGTCGTTGCGACGACGTCAGCTCGGGCCGATGGCTGCGATGCCTCGGCGAGAACGGTCTCAGCGCGGCTGCCACGTCCCGCATGTCCTGCCAGCGCTCGTCGATGTTGCGCATGAGGCAGCGCGCCACCGCATTTTCGACGCCCTCGGGCACGTCCGCGCGCAGCGCGCGCAGCTTGGGCGGATCGGCGGTCAGCAGCTCCTGACAAAGCTGCGGCAAGGTGTTGGCCTGATACGGCGGGCGCGCCGCCAACATCTCGAACAAGATTGCGCCGAACGACCAGATGTCGGCTCTGCCGTCGACGTCACGCGCTGACTGCATCTGCTCCGGGCTCATGTACAGCGGCGAACCAATCAGCGTCGTGGTAGAGGTTAGCCGCATGGCGCCCAGTGAGCTGTCCGTGAGTGATTTCGAAATCCCGAAATCGAGTACCTTGATTCGATGCGAGCCGTCGGGACGCTTCGCCAGGAACAGGTTGGCGGGCTTCAGATCGCGATGCACGATGCCTGCCTTGTGCGCTTGCGCGATCGCGTCGATCGCTTCTAGCGCATAGCCAACTGCTTCTTCGACGCTGAAGCGTTCGCCGGCGGCCATCATGGCGCCGAGATCTTTACCTTCGAGGTACTCCATTACCATGTAGGGGATCTCGTCCGGCAGCACGCCCACATCGAGCACACGCACCACGTGGTCACTGTGAATCCGAGCTGCGGCGCGCGCCTCGCGGCGGAAGCGCTCCGCGGCGTCTGCGTGCTGCGCGACATCCGCCAGCAAGAACTTGATCGCGACCTTCTGATCGAGATCGATGTGATGGGCGGACATCACGATGCCCATGCCGCCTTGACCAATGACCGAGTCGACTTGGTACTTCTCGGCCACGATCTGGCCGACCGTCACCGGCAGCAAGGCTGAAACCACCGAGCGAGAATACCCCACCGGACCACTGGCTGCCCTCGATTTTTGCCGGCGACATCCGCCCCCACGCGTTCGGGCCTTCTCGGGCTCGGTGGCGCCGTGGGGGCGCTCGACAAGAGGCCCAAGCATGGCAGGACCCTGGAGTTTTCGCGGCCTGGCCGCTTACTGAACCGTCGTTTGACAACGGCGCCGTTCGGCTTCAAGAACGCCCTTCGCGCATTGCTCGGGCCGGGCTGGCGCCATTCGCTTCGCGGCCACCAAAACCGACATGGTAGAGCTCGATCGTCACCCCTACGCCCGCTTTCTCGCCCGCGTCGCCAAGCCGAACCGGTACACGGGGGTCGAGCACGGCTCGGTGCACAAGGACTGGGGCAAGGTGCAGGCGCGCGTGTGCCTGGCTTTTCCCGACATCTACGACATCGGCATGAGCCATCTCGGGTTTCGTATCCTGTACCGTTTGCTCAACGACGACGAGCGCACGCTCGCCGAACGTTGCTACACCCCCTGGGTCGACATGCAAGCACAGCTGCGCGAGCACGGTCAGCTCTTGGTGTCGCTCGAAAGTGCGCGGCCGCTTTGTGATTTCGACGTGGTGGGCTTCTCGCTGCAGTACGAACTCACCTACACCAACATCCTGACCATGCTCGATCTGGGAGGCATCCCGCTCCGCAGCGAGCACCGCAGCGACGACGACCCCCTGATCGTCGCCGGTGGCCCGGTGGCGACGCACATGGAACCGATGGCCATCTTTCTCGACGCCGTGCTGATCGGTGACGGTGAAGAGGCTGCCAGCGAGATCGCGCTCAGCTGGACGCAGGGCAAGCGTCAAGGTCTCTCGCGCCGCGAGCGTCTCGAAAAAATCGCCGCCATCCGCGGCGTCTACGTGCCCTCGTTGTATGCGGTGAAAGAAGACGCCGAGACCGGGTTCGAGGTGGTCGATCGCTCGCTGCATCCGAACGCACGCCTGCCCGTCGAGCGCCGCCTCGTCGCGGACATCAACCAATTCCCCTTTCCCAGCAGCGGCCCCGTCGGAGGGCCGGAAGCAATCTTCGATCGCATGAGCATCGAGGTCGCGCGCGGCTGTACCGAGGGCTGCCGGTTCTGCCAGGCGGGGATGATCTACCGCCCGGTGCGCGAGCGCGACCCGCGCGCCGTCGTGGACACGGTGATCGAAGCCCTCGAACGCACCGGTCAGGACGAAGTCAGCCTCACGGCGCTGTCGACCGCCGATGTCAGCTGCATTTCGCCGTTGATCAAGACGCTGGTGGAGAAAACGGCGCCGCGACGCGTGAGCCTGAGCGTCGCCTCGCTGCGCGCGTACGGGCTGGCCGAAGAGTTGCTCGACGACATGCGCAAGGTGCGCGCGGGTGGTCTGACCTTCGCGCCCGAGGCGGGCACGCAGCGTATGCGCGACGTGATCAACAAGAACGTCACCGAAGCGCAGTTGCTCGAAACGGCAGAGCGCGTGTTTTCACGTGGCTTCGACAGGATGAAGCTGTACTTCATCCTGGGTCTCCCCACCGAAACCGAAGAAGACGTGCTCGGCATCGTCCTCGTCGGGAAGAACGCGCTCGGCGTCGGTCGCCGACTCGGCAAGCGGCCCAAGGTGACGGTGAGCGTCTCGACGCACGTACCGAAGCCGCACACGCCTTTTCAGTGGTGCGCGATGGACCCGCCCGACACGGTAGCGAAGAAGCAAGCGCTTTTGCGAGACGCGGCGCGTGAGGCGCGCGGCCTGTCGCTGAAGGTTCACGACAGCACTACGAGTTACCTCGAGGGCGTCTTCGCCCGTGGCGATCGGCGGCTCGGGTTCGTGATCGAGCGGGCCTATTCGAACGGAGCTCGCTTCGACAGCTGGGAAGACCAGCTGAACATGGACCTGTGGCGCGAAGCTTTCCAGCACTACGCTATCGACACCGAGCGCTACCTCGAAACGCTTCCGCTGAGCGCCCGGTTGCCCTGGGATCACATCGACGTCGGGCTCGAAGACGGCTTTCTCGAACGCGAGTACCGCAAGGCGCTGCAGAGTCGCCTGAGCCCGCCGTGCGGCAAGGCCAAGGGGGCCTTCGTGCATCACACCACGGTGCGCGAGGCGGAAAGCGACAGCCGCCGCTTGGTTTGTTACGATTGTGGCGTTGCTTGCGACATGACGCGCATGCGCTCGCGACGCGTCGACTACCTCAGGGACATGGGCGCGCTCGAGCCCTTGCCGCGCGTCGCGCTACCCATGGTCTCTGCTCCAGCTCCAGCTCCGGCGCCGACGGCCGCTCCCGAGGCAGGGGCGAGCGAGCCAGCCGCTGCGAGCGTTCCCGAGATCCCGCGCGTGCTCCGTGGCCCGGAACGGCACCGTCCGCCGCAGCCCGCGGGCAGGGTCGTGCGTTATCGCCTGCGCTACGCCAAATTGGGTGCTGCCGCGTTGCTCGGCCACCTCGACCTGATCCGCGAGCTGGGTCGTGTGATTCGCCGCGCTGGCATGCAGGTCTACTACACGCAGGGGTTCCACCCGAAGCCGAGCATGTCCTTCGGTCCAGCGCTGTCGCTCGGTGTGATGAGTCTGGACGAGTACGTCGACGTCAAGTTGGTAGCGCCGCCGGAAGCGGACGAGGTCGTCGCGCGGCTGAACGGCGCGGTCGCCGGTGGGCTGCGCTTCTTGGGGGCAGCGCCGCTGGTCGATGGCGCCGCGGCAATCGGGCGCGTCATCGTAGGCGCGCGCTACTTGGTCACTGTCGCCGATTCGGTCGTGCGAACGCACGGCGGCCCCGCGTGGTTCGACGACAAGGTCGCGGCGTTTCTGGCGAGTGACTCCGTGCGCGTGCTTCGCACCACGAAGGGGCTGGGCCGGCCCGTGGACGTGCGCGCCGCCGTAGCCGGGCTCGCGAGCGTAACGAGCGAACACCCGGCGCTCCAAGCCGCGGGCATCCTGGGCGACTGCCGCGCGCTGGAGTTCGACCTTTCGATTTCGGAGCGGGGGGGGGCCAAGATCAGCGAAGTCGTCAGCGGCATTTTCGCTGTAGGCGACCTGCCCCACCTGGCGCTGCGCTGGCGCTTCTTGACGTCCTCGGGCGACGCCACACCCCTCGAACTCTGCGCCCGCGCCGCGCCGCGCCCCGTTCGCGAGCTCGCCGAGCTGGCACCGATGCCGTGAGCCGACGGCGCCGAATGCGACGCCGTTTGCTTTGAAAAAGCCGCGCTCACGCCGTATGCTCCGTGCATGCGCTCGAGCCTCTTGATGCCCGCTTGTCTGACCACTGCCATGCTGTTCGGCTTCGCCCTGGGTTGCAGCGATGACTCCGGCGACAGCGCCGAGACCAGCGGCGCCATGAGCACCGCCACCGTCAACACGGCGACCATGAACACGGCGAGTGCCAGCTCCACGACCGGCGCGACCAATACGGTCACCGCAACGAGCACCGTGGCCAGCACCGCGACCAGCACCACGGGCGGTGACGCCAGCGTGCCCGCGGACGGCTCGGCGGAAGCCATCACCGCGTTTCTCGAAGCCGAAGGCTACAAAGCGGAAGGCTGGGTTTCCGTCCACGACGCCCCGGTACCGCCTTCGGTGGGCACCCCGCACGGCACGGTTCGCGTGTACATGAGCCCCGCGCTGGTCGCGTTCCGGCAAGGCAATCCCGACTTGTTGGAAGAACCCGCCGTGCCCGGCGCCATGGCGGTCAAAGAAATGTACGACGACGCTGGCGCGACGCTCGTCGGCAGAGCGGTCACGTTCTATCCAGCGAACGACGTCGTTTACTTTTGCTACGGGCCCGACGGTCGCTGTGCGTCGGGGCGCGCCGCCACGACCATCGATGCGCCCGAGTACGGCGACGAAGACGGCGAGTCGGTAAAGTCGTGCAACGTCTGCCACTCCGGGCTGGTGTTCACCGAGCTCCCGTAATTCCTCGCGGGAAAGACCCGCTCACCCCACGAAGGCGCTGCACTTGTCAGCCACCGCCTGCAGATCATCGTCCTGATCGCAGCTCAGCCAGCGCGCGACGCCCGGGGACAGCTGCTCGAGTTGATGACGCAGGGTGACGTCGGCGCCCCAGAGCATGACCTGCACGGTCGCCGGCAGCTCGTCGGCGAGGATGGCAAGGGCCATGGGACGGATTGACGGTCGCCGGCAATCGAGCACGATCACCGCCGCAGTGTCTTTCAGCTCGTTCAGCGCCGCGAGTAGACTGATGACGTCTTCTGCGCGAGCGGCAGGGGGTTCCAGGAAGTGTTCGAGCCCCTTCACGAAGGTGAGACTTTGGCTTGCCACGAACACCTTGGGTGGTGGCGGCGCGTCGCTCTCGAGCGGCATGCCCAGCGCGCGCGCGGTCCCGCGCGTGTAGGCCTGCGACATCGGGCGCTGCGAAGCCGCCTCGTGTTCCGTGGACTCCTGCAGCGGCCTGAGTCGGCTGCCACTGTGCGGCGGCACCGGGCCTGCGTCGGCGCTGCGGCGCGATGACGAGGGCACCCCGCTGGATCTAGGGATGGGCGGCGTATGGCTGACAGCAAGACCCGGCCCGCTGGGTCGGGAGGAGAGCATGACGACGTGTTCCAGCTCCACCGAGACCGAATCGGTCACCTCCGCGCCGAACGCATCGAGCATCGCCGCTCGCAGCGGGCCGCGGACGAACCTTTCGAATCCGGCCGGCGTGTTCGGGCGCTCGTCGTTGCTCGCCATGCGAAGTGCGGCCCCGATGACCGTGTCACGCATCGTCGGTGCGGCCAGCGAGCCTAGCGCCTCATGGACGAACCTGAGAAAGGCGCTCCCGATATCGCGGGGTTGTGTCACCAAAGGGACCCCTTCAGTTCGAGCATGGGAACCGTCAACTAGCCTTTACACTATGTCATTTGTTTGGGCATTCGTTGGACAAATTACCGATCCAGCCACGATGCCAGCGCCCGCTCCAGGCATGTCGCACACTTCGGGCTTTCTAGGAAAACAGTTTGGTTCCAACGACTTGAATGTACCCGCCCGCGCCTTTCACGGTTCAGGTTTCAGAGCGCCTGGGTCAGATCGTCCCTGGAAGCTGCACCGCGGACTTGGCCCCCCCAAGGCGCGGCTGGCTACGATGCGCGAACCTACGTTGCTTGGAGGTGGGTAATGCTGCGGCTCTCGAAAATGGTGCGTCGCCGACCCGTGCGGCGCTGTGTTCGCGCTCGGTGTCAGGTGGTCCGCGAGCGTGACTTCCGCCTCGTGGCGGACCACATCGAAGATCTCTCGCTCGACGGCGCCCGCGTCGGACCAGCGGACCCGGTCCTTACCGGCGAAGTGCTGCTGTTCTCGTTCCAACTCCCGTACTTCGATGTGTGGATCGACACCGAAGCCGTGGTCTCCCGGGTGATCCATGGGCGCCGGCCTGGCGAGAGCTCTCGTTCGCTAGGCCTCGAGTTCTGCGACATGGCGCCGTGGGATCGCTACCTGCTGCAGCAGGCGCTCGCCCTGGTACCACCCACCCCGCGGGGACCGCGCTCTGGACGGCGGCTCACGCTCTCGACACGCGAGATCGCCGCGCTCTTGCCCGCGGCCGTGGCTTGTTGAGTTTACCCAGCCCTCAATAGGCCACGTTGATGCGCTCGCGAACGTGGGCGTTGTTTTCGACCTGATCCACCACGGCCACAGCCAGGTCTTCTACCGAAATGCGACTCTGCTGGTGGTCGTCGGTGAGCATCTCGTTGTGGCCCACGCGGTACTCGCCGGTCCGGGCTCCCGCGTACAGCACGGCAGGGGGGCTCACGTAGGTCCAATCCAAGTCCTTCACGCGTCGCCACACCTCGAGCGCTTCGCGGTGCGCGAGCGCGACCTCGCGCAGCTCTGCGGGGTATCCGCGGGTAGCTAGAAGCTCGATCCCCGGCGTGACCGTCAGGCTTCCGGCGTCGCCCACGATCACCAGTCGCCGCACGTGAGCGCGCATGGCAGCCGCCGCCAGTGCTCGCGCCGCCTTCACGATCATGGAGGGAGTTTCGTCGATGGCGGGCCCAACCGCGGAAATGACGGCATCGTGGTCGCTGATGGCCTGCTCGACCTCGAAGGCAGCCGTCGCGTCGGCGCGCTTCGCGGTCACCCGCTCTTCGTCGCCTCGCGCTGCGTCAGGGTGCCGCGCGACGGCCGTCACGCCGTGACCTCGACGCACCGCCTCCGCCGTGATGTGTAGCCCGACGTGCCCGGTGGCACCCAACAGGGCGATTTGCATGGTTCGACTCCTTCCACGCGGGCATTGCCGCAAACACTCCAGAATTCGATGCGATGCAAAGGAAGGACCAGTGCGCGATGCGTTCGGGTGCCCTGGCTGGGTGGCACCCCGTATGCAAGCGACCGAGCGGGCTCCGTCGCAGGCGGGGCCGCTTGGCACCGGTAGGCTAGCTCTCCAGACGCTGACTGTCACGTGGCCCGGCAAGGCGACGTTCGCAGCGCGCTGAGGCGTGCCGGATCGTCACAGCGAGCCGTTCCGCTCACTCGTGGCGTGGCCGCAGTCGAGCGATCTCGCACCGTGTCACGTGGCATCGTTCATGCTTGCCTGCCTCCGCACGAGTTCGCAGTGGAGGTAACATGCAAGTTCAAGACGTGATGAGCACACCGGCGGTCTGCTGCTCGATCGACGCGACGCTCGACGTCGCGGCGCGCCTGATGTGGGAAGCGGATTGCGGTGCGATCCCCGTAGTCGACCGAGACGGACGGCTCGCCGGTATCCTCACTGACCGCGACATCTGCATGGCGTGCTACACCCAGGGTAAACGGCCCAGCGACATCGGCGTCGTGAGCGTGATGGCCCAAGACGTCGTCACCTCCCGCCCGGACGACAGCCTCGAGATGCTCGAGCGCGTACTGGGACAGCACCAGGTTCGGCGTGTGCCCGTGGTGGACGAAACCAAGCGCCCGATCGGAGTAATCTCGATGAACAACCTGGCTCGTCACGCAGCGTCGGTAAACGACGGTATGGACCACGCCCTGGTGGCGACGATGGCTGCGATCTGCGAGCCGCGCCGGTTGTATTCCGCGGTGGCGGAGTAAGCGTCAGCCCTTCTTCTCGATCTGACTGACGTCGCGGATGGCGCCGCGCGCGGCGCTCGTGGTCATGAGGGCATAGGCTCGTAGCGCCTGCGAGACGACACGGTCACGGTTCGGTCGGAACGCGCCCGCGCCGCGGTCGAGCATCGCCTGGCGGCGGCGCTCGAGCTCGGCGTCCGTGACATCGAGTGAGATGCTGCGGGCCGGAATGTCGATCACGATCGGATCACCTTCCTCGATCAAGCCGATGGCGCCGCCTTCGGCAGCCTCCGGAGACACGTGACCAATGCTCAAGCCCGAGGTGCCGCCGCTGAAGCGGCCGTCGGTCACCAGCGCGCAGGCCTTCCCCAGTCCTTTGCCCTTGAGGAACGAGGTCGGGTAGAGCATCTCTTGCATGCCGGGACCGCCCTTGGGGCCCTCGTACACGATCACCACGATGTTACCGGCGACGACCTTGTCTTGCAAGATCGCGTCGCAGGCGGCGTCTTGGGAGTGGAACACCCGCGCCCGTCCCTGGAACCGCAGGATTGATTCCGGGACACCCGCGGTCTTCACGATGCAGCCTTCGAGCGCGATGTTGCCGTACAGCACGGCGAGCCCGCCGTCTTGACTGTAGGCGTGCGGCACGTCGCGGATACAGCCATGTTCGTGGTCGCCGTCCACGTCCTTGAAGTACTTGTCCTGCGAGAAGGCCACCTTCGTACGCACCCCGCCCGGTGCCGCCAGCGCGCGCTGCTTGGCGCCCGCGGTGGTGGTGCTGCGTCGAATGTCGTGCTCGTCGATCGCGCTGCCCATGTTCGCATGGTGCACGCACAGGGCATCCCGGTTGATCAAGCCGACCTTGTCGAGTTCGCCGAGGATCGTGAACACACCGCCAGCCCGGTGCACGTCTTCCACGTGGTAGTGCGACGCGGGCGCCACTTTGCAAATGTTCGGCACCTTGCGCGACAAGCGATCGATGTCCGCCATCGTGAAGTTCACCCCCGCTTCTTGGGCGATCGCGAGCAGGTGCAGCACCGTGTTCGTCGAGCCACCCATGGCGATGTCGAGCGTCATCGAGTTCTCGAAAGCGCCGAAGCTGGCGATGGAGCGCGGCAGCACCGTCTGGTCGTGCTTTAGGTAGTAGTCGTTCGCCATCGACACGATGCGCCGTGCCGCCGCAGCAAACAGCTCCCAGCGTGTCGCATGCGTCGCGAGCAGCGTGCCGTTGCCCGGCAGCGCCAGCCCGAGCGCTTCGTTGAGGCAGTTCATGCTGTTGGCGGTGAACATGCCCGAGCAAGAACCGCAGGTGGGGCATGCCGAACGTTCCATTTCAGCGAGGGCCGCGTCGCTCACCGACGCATCGGATGCCGCGATCATCGAATCGATGAGATCGAGCTTGCGGATCAGCGCCTTGCCGTCCCGGTCGTGGGTGCCGACGATCTTGCCCGCTTCCATCGGGCCCCCTGACACGAAGATGGTCGGAATGTTCAAGCGCATCGTGGCCAGCAGCATGCCTGGAGTGATCTTGTCGCAGTTCGAGATGCAGATCAGCGCGTCGGCGCAGTGGGCGTTGACCATGTACTCGACGCTGTCGGCGATGAGCTCGCGACTCGGCAGCGAGTAGAGCATGCCGTCATGGCCCATCGCGATCCCGTCGTCGACGGCGATCGTGTTGAACTCGACGCCCCAACCGCCGGCCGCGTCCACTACCTCTTTCACGCGCTGACCGACGTCGTGCAGGTGCACGTGCCCCGGCACGAACTGGGTGAAGCTATTGGCGATCGCGATGATGGGCTTGTCAAAGTCGTCGTCTTGCATGCCGGTGGCTCGCCAGAGGGAGCGGGCTCCCGCCATGTTGCGGCCGTGGGTCGACGTGCGGCTTCTGTATCCGTTCATGAGCCAAAGCTAATCCACGCCCGTGCGCCGGCCAGGCAAAAGCGCCGGGCTGCGCGGACGCCAAGCGTGGATCCGCTCGGTTGCTGCGGATTTCTGGCCGCAGCTTCCTCCGAAAATCGCCCGCGCGTTCCGCTAGGAGGCACGGGCGCTGCAGTTTTCGTCAACCTCGCCGGGGCTCGTTCATCCGCAACCGGCGCGCGCGCACGGTGATCGACGAGTCGGAGGCCCGGTCTTCGCGTTCGACTTCGTTGCTGCCGCAGCGGCAGCGGACGAACATGTGAATCAGCTCGGGGTCTTGCACCAAACCACCGAACTGGGGACACGAGCTACAAGTGAGCAGCGCCGAACGATCGTTGAGCTCGGGACACCACACGCCCATCACGGGCGCCGCCCCACCGGTATGGTAGCGCCCCGTGTCAACCACTACGGGCAACTGGTAGTGGCCAAACGTCATCTTTGTATCGAGGGCGACTTTCGGCACGAACATCTCCTTCAGTTGTCCCCCCGCCCTAACGGCCAGCGCCTGCGGGCGCTTAGGCGGCATCGCTGACAAAAAGTTTTCTGGTAGGTGTCGTGGGTTCTGCTGCCAGCGTCACCTACGCGGCCTCGCGCTTCGTGCAGCCGACGCCGCTTCGGGACGACAAGCACTGCGAACTAGCGCGAGCCTCGCCGACGGCGTTTCGGCGCGTGTTGCGGCGCTCTTCTCACGCTCGCGAGCAGGCTGCCCGGCGACGACACTGCTTCGACTGGCTGACCGAGCTTACTGGATTCGGTTCCACATTGGACCAGCGTTAGAATGTTGCACGTCCGAAGCGGCTGTTGAGCGCGCCGGATCTGACGGAAAGCGCCGCGGTCCGAACGCCCGCCCGGCGCTCGCCGCGCCTCCGACGCCCGCCCCGGCCGTTCAGCAGAGGGCAGGCGCTTACCAGGGAGCAGCAGCTTACCAGGGAGCAGCGCGGCCTGCGCTCGTGTAGCAGGCTTTCAACGCATCCCAGAATCCGGGATAGGTTTTGGCGACGCACGCCGGATCTTCGATGGCGATCCCGGGGCGCGCCAAGCCCAGAATGGCGAAGGACATCGCCATGCGATGATCGCTGTAGCAGCGCACGGTCGCGGGCACGATCGGCCGCGGTGAAATGCGCAGCCAGTCTTCGCCGTGCTCGACGTGCTGCCCCAAGCGCTCGAGCTCGTTCACCGTGGCGAGGAGTCGATCGGTCTCTTTGATGCGAATGTTGGCGACGTTGCGGATGGTGGTCGGCCCGTCTGCGAGCGGCGCGAGCGCCGCGAGCGTCATCACGGTGTCCGAGATGTGATGCATGTCGACGTCGACGCCGCGATGCCGAGCACCCGCGCGCACGCTGGTCGTGGTCGGGCTGCGCTCGACCACGGCGCCCGCCTGCTCGAGCACCTCGCAGAAACCGTAGTCGCCCTGCAGCGAATCCGTGCCGAGCCCGTCGACGGTGACCTGCCCCCCAGTGGCGACCGCCGTCGCGAACGCGTAGCTCGCCGACGAGGCGTCGGGTTCGATGGCGTACGCCGTCGGTTGGTACCCCCCGGTCGGCTCGACCACGAAACCCCGACCCTGCTCGCGAGCTTCACCGCCGAAGCTGCGCATCATCGCGAGCGTGATGTCCACGTAGGGCCTGCTCACCAGCTCGCCCTCGATCAGCAGCTGGATCGGTCCGGCAGCAGCAGCTGCTGCCATGAGCACGGCCGAGAAGTACTGGCTGGATCGGTCGCCGCGCATCGACACCGAGCCGCCTGGCAGCCCCATGCCACGTATGGTGAGCGGCGGGCACCCCGTGGGGCACTCGATGGAGACCCCCAACTGTTGCAACCCCTCGACCAGGTCGGCGATCGGCCGGCGCCGCATGTGAGAGTCACCGTCCAGCGTCACCGCGCCAGGGACCAACGCGGCGAACGCGGTGAGGAAGCGCACCGTCGTGCCGCTATTGCCGATGAACAGTGGCTGTGTGGGTTGACGCAGTCGATTGATTCCGCCACGAACGCGCAGCGTCGTGGCGTCGATTTCCGAGACCTGGATGCCGAGCGTCTCGAGCGCACGGCGCATGTGCTGCGTGTCGTCGCTCTGCAACACGCCGGTCAGCGTGCTTTCGCCGGCGGCCAGCGCTGCCAGCACCAACGCACGATTGGTGATGCTTTTAGAACCCGGAACCTGCCAGTCGAGTGCGACCGGTGCGCCGAGGGGTGGTACGGTGAGCGAACCGTCGGGAAACATGGCCGAAGCGCGTAGCACGTTTCGTGGAACGCGTCACGGACAGCGCCCCGAGCGTGGCAGTTGAGTTAGACTCGCCTCGACCGCCAGCTGATCGACGAACTGGTTCATGCGGTCTTCGGAGTGGCCCTTCACCCAACGAAAGTCGACGTTCCCGCGCGTGCGCACGAGATCGATGAACGGCTCCCAAAGATCCCGGTTCGCAACTGGCTTTCGCTGGCTGTTGGTCCAACCTCGCTTCAGCCAGCCTTCCCACCACCGCTGCTTGAAGCAGTTGACGACGTACGTCGAATCGCTGACGACTTGGATCGGCCCCGGGTGCGCGAGGACTGCCTGATAGGCAGCCGTCATCTCCATTCGTTGGTTGGTAGTGTGCTCTTCGGCACCCGTCGCAAATGAGCCGCCTTGCACTGCCCAAGCCCAGCCGCCCGGGCCTGGATTACCGCTGCAAGCACCGTCGGTGTAAGCGATGACCGTATTCGCATCGCTTGGGCCGGGGCCGCGGCGGCCCGCGGCCCCCGGCTTCGGGCCAGCCACGTGTGCGGGCGACTGGGGGCTCAGACGAACTCGATCGCCGGTCATACCGAATGCTGGAGTGCGCCAGGTTGCGCGCGCCAGATCGATCGAAAACTCCTGGCCGCGTGAGGCACACTCGCTCAGGCGCCGGACATAGCCCGCGTGGGCTAGTTCAATTGGCCGTTCCACGACTCCACTCATGACTGATAGCGGTTCCGTTCCAACGTTTGGAAATTAGGTTGTTTGCCACCCCCAACCGCCGCCTACCGTAGCCAATGCACATCCCCTTGGCTAGCAGGAGCAGCGATGTTTTTTCTCAACGCGGCGCGCACGTCGCGGTGTGTCGACGTCCAGCCCAGTGTCGACGTTCCAGCCCGGTGCCCCGGGAGTAGATCATGGCTCGCGGCATTCGCCACTCCGGGCGCGAAGCTCGGCCTTCCGGCAGGAATCGGAGGCGTTTTCTCTGCCACGCGTCTCGAGTTGCGACAAGACTCGGAGCTGGTTCTGCCCAAGAGTCCGCGATGTGGGAGCGCGACTTGCGAAGTCGGAGAGTTGAGCGCTAGAACGTGGCGGTGACCGTGTTGCAAGGCGTGCTCTGGGCGCTAGCCGGTTGCCTGCTCGTCGGCTGCGGCGGCGTCACGCAGTCTGCTAGCAGTTCAGCGCCCCACACCGAGTTCGCCCGGCCGGTAACTGCCGCTCGCCCGATCGCGGTCGCGCCCGTGAGCGCGAGTCGCCCGCCCGACGCGGCTCACGAACACGGTCCCGTCGGCGCGGAGCCGGCGGTGGCTATAGCACCAGAGCCGGCGTTGACGGACGTGCCTCCGCCTCCCGCCGAGAGCGCGGTGGTGTATCCGTTCCACGCTCCGCTGGCGGCGCCGCCCGGTGCAGCCGCGCCTGCGACACGCAACGCCAACCTGTCGCCTGCTGCGTGCCGAGCCCTCGTGCAGAAAAAGAAGCTGCCCGTGAAGCGTGACGGTAGGCCGACGCCCGGCGTCGCGACAGCGCTGAGGTTCACCGGACCGGTGCACGGCATCACCTTCCTGACCGCGGGCTGGAAGAGTCCGTTTGGGGTGATGGATTGCCGCTTGGTGCTTGCGCTCGACGAGCTCGCCGAGGTGTTGACCCGGCACGACGTGACTCAGGTCCACGTCGGTACGATCTATCGAAAGAACTCCAAGCTCGGCAAAAACAAGCTGAGCCAACACGCCCACGGGCTCGCGGCGGATATCGTCGCTTTCAAACTCGCCGACGGTCGCCTGCTCGAAGTGGAGCGCGATTTCGGCGGTGAGCTCGGAGCGCCCGTGTGCGGCCCCGACAGCAGAGTTGCAGCGGACACGCCGGAGGCCATCGCACTTCGGAACCTGGTCTGCGACGTCGCGCGCAGCGGCCTGTTCCACTACATGTTGACCCCGAACCACGACCAGGCTCACCACGACCACCTGCACGTGGACATCAAGCGCAACGCCAAGCGCACCGTCATCCGTTGAAGCTCCCGCGCTCGCCGGACGAGATGCGCGTCGCCCGACGAGATAAGCAGAGCTACTAACCATCACGAAACAAATGCGAAGCAGAGCCGTGACAAAGGCGTGGCTCGATGAGAGCATCATTAGTTCTATCCACACCTATCCCACAAACTGTGGGTAAGTAAGCCGCGGGGGCGTGCCTGTTCCGCCGCCGCCCGGAGCGGCGTGGCCTGCTGCGGCATCTGCGGGCCAGTGGAAGGCTGTTGCGGCGCCGAGGTTTCACGCTGCCAGCCCCCGGTGCTGTCGCGGGCGCATGAGGCGCCTCAGGGATCGGTTGCAGCTCCAGACCTCGACGCTTGCCGTGTCGATGGAATCTTGCGCTTCGGCCCTACGCCTGCTTCAAGCGAGCGCACGAGCGATGGCGTCGCGCCAGCGATCGGCATCCGGAGCGGCGAGTGGAGCAGCGGGCCACCCTACGCCGAGCCCCTGGTCGCTATTCGGTTTCGGGATGATGTGAAAGTGGACATGAAACACGGCTTGGTGGGCTTCGCTGCCGTTGTTCTGGAGCACGTTGTAGGCTTGAATGCCGGTGGCTCGCTGCACTGCGCGACACAGCTTCGGGAGCACCCTGCCTAACGCGGCGGCAGACGTTTCCGACAACGCGTCGAGGGTGGCCGCAGGTTCTTTCGGAATCACCAACGTGTGGCCGGGGGCAATCGGGTGAATATCGAGAAACGCGAGGACCAGGTCATCCTCGTACACCTTGTGGCAGGGCACCTCGCCTCGGATGATCTTCGAGAAAATCGTTTCGGCCATCGCCGATCGGGCTTATCCCACCTGGGAACGAGCGGCAACCGCGAACCGAACCCCGCTGGCGCCGCTGGCAGGCGTTTGACAAGCACCTGATCCGACGCCACCTGGATCCGACTGGAGATCGCCCATGCAGCGCAGAACGAGCTTCCACCAGATTGCCACCACGCTCGCAACGCTCGGCACCGCTAGCCTTGTCGCCGGTGACCTGGCTGCAGTTCCCGCGTCGGACCCGGTCATTGCCCGTGAGGTGCCCCACGCCAGGGCCGTCGGCGCAGACGCTAGCGCCGACGGCGACAAAGAGAAGGAGAAAGACAAGGACAAGGACCGTGGCCACGACGAGGGCGACGACGCTGAGGCGGGCGACGGAAAAAAGAAGAAGAAGGGTAAGAAAGAGGGCAGCTGCGGCGGGCATGGCGGTTGCGGCGCCGGTAAGTGTGGCTGACCCGCGCTGGGCGTCGTCGAGTGCGTTGCGGTCGGCTCGCGAGTGAGACTAGCATCGCGCGCATGTCAGGCGCTGCTCGCCGGAACTGGGTCTCTCTAGTGCTTTCGGCGTCGATGCTGCTCGGGCTCCTCACGTTCGTCCAGTGCGGCGACGACGACGACGGCGGCTGCTCCCCCGGCGTGCCTTGTCATTGCTCCAGCGCTCGCGGCTGTATCTACGATTGCCCCGAGTCGGGCTGCATCCCGCAGTGCGACAACGTCGACTTCTGCAGCGCCGACTGCGGGGGAGACTGCGACTACACGTGCAACAACGCGCAGCAATGCAGCGTCGAGTGCGGGGGCGATTGCTCCGTGACTTGCCACGACGTCTCCGAATGCATCGCGAGCGTCGGTCCTGGTAGCTGCGTACGCTGCGACCGTCTGAGCAACTGCGACGTGTACTGCGAAGGTGACTGCGAGGTTCGTTGCGCCAACGTGCCTTCGAGTTCTTGTGTGGCACGCTGCGCGAGCGGCGACGCGCCCACTGACTGCGGCAACGGCGTTTTGGTCTGCGGCGCCAGCTGCCCTAGCGGCGGCGATGGTTTGTGCCGCGGCTAGCCCCGCCTAACCCTCTTGGTCCGACTCGATCAGGACGATGCCCAGGGCCAGCCGGCGTAGGGCTTCGAGGCTCCGGCGCTGCCAGTAGTGCTTGCTGGTAGTGATGAAGCGAATGCGATAGCCCGCCGCCGCCGTCTTGGCGTTGTCGATGAACGTGACGAACGCCTTGAAACAGCTCGAGTTCATGAACGCGAGCGAGCAGAAGTCGAACTGCACTTCGGGCACGCCGTGGTGCACCGCTCGTTGGTGCAGCTTTGGCAGCAAAGCCCCCAAGCTGGCCACGGCGTCGAGATCGGCGGTTCCGGCGAAGACCACGCGCAGCGCCTCCGTGTCCAGACTGGGGACTACCGAGAACCCCTCGAGTTCGATCGGCGCGAGGTCGAGCGCGCTCATGCATCCCCCGCCAAGGGTAACCAGAGCACGGCAGTGATGCAGAGCCGCCCGGCGCCCGCGCGGTGCTGTATTTCCATGCCCGCTTCCGAACGGATGCGTGCCAGCCCTAATCCCGAGCCGTTCACACGCTTGGCCGTTTCGGCGATTTGCTGATCGTAGAAGTGGTCGGGGTTCGAGGCCGCTTCGAGCGCACACAGGTAAGCGTCCACGCGGTCGAGCGCTTCCGGCAAGACCGCGTTCTCGGTCGTGATCGACAGGCTCACGGCGCCGCCGTTGCGGGTAGGCCGGTCGCTACGCACGCGTACGGTGCACAGCTGGCCAGCGGCGTACTTCACGACGTTCTCTGCAAGCTCGTGCGCAGCCAACTGCACCCGAGACAGCGCAGCCTTGTCGGCGGTGTGCTCGCCGCAGAAGCAGGTCACGAAATCAGTCGCCGGCGCGACGTAGGACTTGCGTGGCGGAAAACACAGCGTCACCTCTTCGCCACCTGGGGTTTCGCCGCCTGGGGGGTCCTTTGGGGGCATGGCCTAGCGCCCGCCCTTGGCGCCTTGCTCGAACAAGTCCGCAAACCCACCCTTGGTCGTGGCCTGGTCCGGCGGGCGGGTAGCGGGCGGAGCCATGGGGCTGGCCGGGGTTTCCCCGGACTTCTCGGTCGCTTCAGGTGCAGGCTCGGGTGGCGGGCTCGCGGGAGCTTGAGTGGGTTCGGGCGGCGGGGGCTCGGGCGCGCTCGCCGGCTGGGTCGTCGGTTCGCTGCTGGGCGTGACGCTGGGCTCTTCCGAGCCACTCAGAAGCAGCCACGCGACGACGATCGCCGCGCAGACACCGACCGCGCCGATGATCAGCGGCTTCTTGCTGCGCGCCTGGGGCCAGTCGACGTCGGCGGTGGCGGGCAGCATGGGTGCTGCATTCACGGCCGTCGCGAAGGGAGCACTCGGAGCCGCGGGCGCCCCCATCAGTGGTGACCCCATGGGGGGCGCTGCCGGCGAGGCTCCGGTAACCGGCGAGCTCAGCAGCGCGGGCATTGCCGTGGGCTGCGCGGGTTGGGGCGGGGCCGCGGGCTGGGGTTCAGCAGCGGGCGCCGCGCCCGGAAAGCTCGCGGCCGCATGGGCAGCGGTCGCGTAAGAAGCCGGCAGCGCCGGTGGCCCTGGCTGGCTCGCGCGCGCAGGCGGGAAAGCCGGCGGCGCAGGGGCAGCGGCCCCCGGCAGTGGATTCGGAAACCCTGGGGAGGACGGGGCACGCGGGGCGGGCTTAGGGGTGTCGACGATCAGGCGGGCAGACGTGATGACCTCTTCCTGATCTCCGAGGTCGAGATCGGGCTCGACTGGACCTTTCCTCGGCGGCAGCGGGGCTCTACTGCTCGACGGTGCACCCTGGCTCGACGGCGGCCCGAACGGCAGTGTCGCACGGGGTGCGGCTGGTAACCCCTTGGTCTTGGCGCTCACCATCGGGCCCGGTGGTTTCGGGAGCTCGGGTGGGCTTGGCTCGCGCTGCGCCGTGACGTACGAGCTCAGCTCTTTCACGTCGCGGATCGCGAGCCAGTCGGGCATGTTGTCGTGCCAGACCAGCGTCTGTCCGTCGATCGTGCCGGCGCTGAGCTCCTCGGCGATTTCGGCGGTCGTCAATTCGCGGTGCTCGCTCTCGCCGTAGTCGACCGCCCACAAGAGACCGGTGTCAGCCGTAAGATCGCTGGCATCATCGTCGGCTGGCTCCGGAGTTGCCGCCACGACCGGGGCGGGTTCCGGGGTGGACACAGCGTCCGAAAAAGGCGACGACGGCGCAATTTCAGGCTCTGCCACCAGTGCACCCGTGCTGGCAGCGGCCGCCGCACTGGCGGGCTTCACCGGAGGCGCGTTCGGGGTTTTGGCGACGAACGAGCTCGAGCCTGCGGGCTTGGCCATCGGACCCCGTGAGGTGCTCGGCGAACTCGCGGGCTTGGGGACAGGGCCGCGCGAGGTACTGGCGCTCGCGGCCGCTGTGGGCTTGGTGAAGGGGCTCTTGGCAGCAATGGGGGAAGAGCCGGGGGCCTTGGGGACGGGGCCCTTCGACGCCGTCGGTGAGGAGCCGGGTTTGGCGCCGAAAGGGCTTTTCGTAGCCGCGGGAGGGGAGCCGGCGGCCTTGGCCAGTGGGCTCTTGGTGACGCTGGAAGCAGCGCCTCCAGTCTTCGGAGGCGGCTCTTTCCCGAGCGGGCTCTTGGCGGTCATGGGAGCATGCCCACCCGCCTTTGCGGCGGGCGCCTTAGCCAGGGGGTTGGTGAGCGGACTCTTGGCAGCGACGGGGGAAGCAGCGGCAGCTTTGGGTGCGGGCGATTTGGCGGCGTCGGTGCCCGTGGCTTTAGCCGCTGGCGTCGCGGCGGCAGGTTCGAAGGCTCTCGTCGCGGCTGGCTTCGTCGGCGAAGAAATCAGTGCCTTGCCCGTCCCGGTCGAGGCGCCCGCGGCCACGCCGGTCTTCATGGGGGGGGTCGCAGAGCTCGCGGTGCCAGCCTGGCTCGCCGCGCCCGCGGGAGCTGCAGAGGTGTCTGGCTTCGGGTTGGCGGCACCCGTGAGAGGCAGTGCGGAGACGTCGGTCTCGTCGACAAGCGAGAACGCAGTGTCCCGCACGGGTGGGCTGCTGTGGCCACCTTCCGGTGGTTTGCTGCCCTTGGTCCCGTCCACGCGAATCGCCGCGCCGCACGATTTGCATTTGATAGTGACCTGTTTCCCCCGCACCTTGCGGTTGTAGACTTCGTCGGAGATTGAGAACGACTTCTGGCAGTCGCCGCACTTGATGGGGAAGGCCACTAAAATCTACATTACACGGTCTTCAGCCTGGATTGAAACGCCTGGCACCCGTTTCGTCCTGTTTGTGGCGCTCTCGTAAGGACCCGCCGTCAAGGGGTCTGGCATGCATTTTGGATTCCGGGAACTTTCCGTCTTCGTGAAACGCGGGCTTCGTCAAAACCGCGGCGTCGCCTACCCGCTGCTCCGAAGGTGTGCGGATTTACCCTTCAAAAGGTGCCCAGAGGCTCACCACACACACCGATGTGGGAGGAGTCGCGGCCCCTCCCTCGGCTTGCTGCTCGTCATGGGCGCCGTTGCTGCATGCGCCACCAAACAAGAGCGACCTGTGAACAGCGGGCCCGACGAACCCGCAGCGCGCGGGCAGGTCCCAGTCAGCGCACAGCCACCCGATCCCGTCGAGCGCCCGGCCTCCCATGCGTCTCCTGAGCCGGTCCCCCGGGCGGTCGCCTCGATGCCGGAGGAATCGCTCCCACACTATCCGTTCCAGCTCGTGCATTCGCCCATGACGAACGGCGTTGCGCAGCAGATCCGGCAAGTCGCCGCGCGCCACCCGGAGCGCAAGGCGGACCGCTTCGGCAAGGTCGGCGACTCGATCACGCGAAGCGCGAAGTTCTTGAGGTGCCTCGCCGACGCCGACGCCGATCCGATGGATGCAGAGCTGCGAACGACCATCGCGGCGCTGCGCGCTGCGTCTTTCGATTCTTTCCGTCGCGAGAGTGCGTGTGCCGAGAACGGCTGGAGCTCCTGGCAACCGCTGGCCGGGAAACAGCCACCCCTGTTCCGCGAGCTCGCCGAGGTACAGGGGCTATTCACGTTCGTGCTCTTGGGTACGAACGACATCGAAACCAGCCGCGTTACCACGTTTGCGCGACGTTTCGTCAAGCTGATCGACGCTAGCCTCGCGCACGGCTCGGTGCCTTTGATATCCACCATCCCCGAGCGTCGCGACCGCGAACTCTCTCGCTTGAAGGTGCCCCGGTTCAATGCGGCGATCCGAGCCATTGCCCAAGCGCGACGGGTGCCGCTCGTCGACCTGCACCATGCTCTCGCCCGGCTCCCCAACGAAGGGCTTTCGAGTGACGGCATCCACCCCAGTGTTCTCAGCGTCGCAGGTAGGGCACGCGCCTGCGACTTTGGTCCGGAGGGTTTGCGCCACGGCTTCAACGTGCGCAACTGGCTCTCGCTGCAAGCGCTGGCACGCGCACGAGGCGTGTTCGAAGCCGGGTGGGAGGCTGAGCGCGCCACCACTCCAGCGCCGAGCGAGGTGGAAGGTCGCGTGCGGGTCGCAGAGCTCCCGCTGGTGGAGGTGCGGGCGCTGACCGCCGAGCGCCCAGGAGCGCAGGGCTGTTCCAGGGCCGTCGACGGCGGGGTGCCCGCCGCGACGCCGGCGCTCAGTTACGACGTTTCGCTGACGCGCTCCACTTTCCTCGAGGTGCTGGCGCTCGCCAGCGAGACGGCCGACTCGCTCGCGATCGAGCTAACGCCGGTAGAGCAGCCGGCGCGCTGCGTGGCGACAGGCAGCGGTTTCACGCGAACGTTGCTCGGGCCGGGCGACTACAGCGTCACCGTCCGCGGAAAAGCGGCCACGGCCATGGTCGGCTTGTTGCTGGGTCGAAGCGGTGCGTCATAGTTCCGCAGTGTCGACGACTCTGGAACCAGAAGCGCAGCCCGGATGGTCGAGAGCTCGCGTGCTCGAGCGCATCGAATGGGCGCCCGGCCTCATCACGCTGCGTCTGGGTATCGAGCCGATGTTCGAGGCAGGCCAGTTCTTCAACCTGGGTCTGTATCACGACGGCGAATTCACCCGGCGCGCGTACTCGGCCGCGTCTGCGCCCGGCGCACCGCTCGAGTTCTTCATCGCCCAGGTGAATGACGGCGAGTTCTCGCCGGCGCTCTTCGGGCTGCGCGAGGGCCAGCACGTCTGGGTCGAGGACCGGCCGCAGGGGTTCTTCACGCTGCGCTACGTACCCGACGCCGACGAGCTGTGGCTGGTGGCCACGGGCACCGGCTTGGGCCCGTTCGTGGCGATGCTGCGATCGGGCGAGGTGTGGCAGCGCTTTCGGCGCGTGATCGTGGTGCACGGCGTGCGAGATACGACCCAGCTCGCGTATCGAGCAGAGCTCGACGCCTGGCGGGCCGAGCGCCCGTGCGTCGTCGTGACCTGCACGAGCCGGGCCTCCTCGAATCCGCCCCTGCTCAGCGGGCGTGTCACGCAAACGCTGGTCGACGGCAGCCTCGAAGAGGCGGCGGGAACTAGCCTCGGTCCCGAGCGCTCGCACGTCATGCTCTGCGGCAACCCCGAGATGGTCGCGGAGATGTCGGCGCTGCTGGACGAGCGCGGCCTCCGCAAGCACCGCCAGCGCAAGCCGGGCCACGTCACCGTCGAAAAGTACTGGTGATCGGCGTTCCGTTAGAACGCGACGCCCAATGTAAAGGTGAAATCGAGCACTACCGGATGTAACGACGAGCGCAGGTTCACCACCTCGCCGCCCGGCCGCGTGTCGTCGATCACGATCTGCAGGTCTTCACAGTTCCGCGTGTCGTCGTTACGAATTTGACCCGAGGCGGTGACCGAAACACAGCGCGACTTGTCATTGAGCTCGGCGCCTAGCTGGATGGTGCCGCCGATGATGAAAGCCCCGTACCGAGAGTACGAGCCGATCTCGCCCAGGAGGCGGCGTTCGACGTAGGTCACTCGGTCGAGCGGGTTGCCTTCCCCGTCCTTGGTTTTGTACTCGTAGGAGTAGTTCCCGTAGGACGCGCGCAAGACGTAGCCTTCTAGCGGCTTTCCACCGAGCCAGAAGCCCAGCCCGATCGATGCACCCGAGATGGGGCCGAGGCCATTGGAGTGTTGGGTCAGATTGTCTTCTCGTCCTTGAAGGTTGAGCGCCGGCGGCGAGCTCCAAGTCACGAAGATGGGTACGAGCTGCACCGTCAGGAAGCGGAGCGCCTTCAGTGGCTGCACCTCCATCTCGACGGGTAGGCGCCCGGCGATGAGCCAGTGGAGCGGATCGGCCCGCAGCGAGAAATCGGGGAACGAGCCGCCGTCGTCGTCGGGATCGCGGCGGCGGGGAGGGGGCGGTGGTTCGTAGCCCTGTTGCTGTTGTTGCTGCGGGTACTGCTGCTGTTGCGGGTAGCCCTGTTGTTGCTGCGGGTACTGCTGCTGTTGCGGGTAGCCCTGTTGTTGCTGTGGGTACTGCTGCTGTTGCGGGTAGCCCTGTTGTTGCTGCGGGTACTGCTGCTGTTGCGGGTAGCCCTGTTGTTGCTGCGGGTACTGCTGCTGTTGCGGGTAGCCCTGTTGTTGCTGCGGGT
>JAICQQ010000418.1 GCA_025937785.1 Polyangiaceae bacterium | reverse complement strand
GCCTGTGGTCAACCCCTGCGCGAGCTACCAGATCTGGCAGCGTTCGTGCATTTCAACGCTGCTGCCGGGTCCGGAGTCATGTGCTTGGGGTGCCCGCTCAGCGTGGTTCAGCTGGCCGAGAAGGCCGCTTACACTGCGCTCGCGAAGGAGGACTGGATCCGCGAGCTGATGAATCAATTGATGGGGCGCGTCAAGAAGCGCTTCCTGCAGTTCGGCGTGCACCTGAACGCCAGCCTGCCGTCTCCGGCGAGCAAGCAGTTCATCGATCGGCACGGCGGTGCAGTATCGCCGCACAGCAAGACCTACACGTTTCGCACGATTCGCGGATCGGTGGTCGTCGTGTTGGATGCGCAGATCGACGATAGGCAGTTTGCCTACTGCGGCGCCGTCCAGCTCAGAGACGAAGGGGACATCATTCTCTTTTGAGGGGCCTACCCAGGAGCCAGGGCCCGTCTCTCACTCGTAAAAGGAGTATGCGTGAAAAAGGTACTGATCGTCGATGATTCTGAGACCGTGCGGACCCAGGTCGGCCGTGCGCTGATGGACGCCGGATTCGAAGTGGTGGGTGCTGGTGACGGCATGGAAGGGCTGCAGCAAGCGCAAAGGAGCAAGTTCGCCCTGGTACTGCTCGACATCAACATGCCCCGCATGGGGGGCCTCGAGCTGCTCGACCGGCTCAAGGCCGAGGAGCAGACCAAGAACGTTCCGGTGCTGGTGCTGACCACCGAGGTCCAGGAATCGATGATCGACCGCGCCAAGAAAGCCGGCGCTGCCGGTTGGATCGTGAAGCCCGTAAAGATGGCGCTGCTCGTGGCAGCCGTGACGAAGGTTGCTGCATGATCGAGGACATAGAGCTGACACGGCGTGTCGCGACCATGACCGCCGAGGCGTGCAGAGAGCTCTTCGACGCGTACGGAGTGGCACTCGAGCCGGCTGACAAAGAGTGGCAGACCGACCACGAGCGCATGTTGTGCGGCGTGATCGGTTTCGTGGGTAGCGGTGTCCGCGGCAGCTGCGTGCTCGCTGGTCACGACACCCCGATTCTGCGCTCCTGCCCCGAGGGCGATCAGGTGCGCGACTGGGTGGGCGAGCTCACCAACCAGTTGGCAGGTCGCATCAAGTCCAAGTTTCTCAAGCACAATATCGAGATCGGTCTTTCGACGCCGGTCGGCCTCAGCGGCGTGGCACTGCAACCGCTGCCTCGAAACGAGTTGAAACCCACCTGCTTTTCTGCCCTCGGCGGTACGGTGCTCGTGTGGGTAGAGGTCGACGCGGAGCCGTCGTTCGAGTTCAACGAGAACGCCAGCGTCGAGGTCGGGCGCAGCGAAGGTGAGATCGTTCTGTTCTGATCGGAACTGGAGTCCGACGAACGACATGCGAACGATGTTCCGCTCACTCGTGACTGGCAGCGCCCTGCTGTCGGTCGCCGTCCTCGGCTGCGCTGAAGCGAGCGACAGCGCCGAGACGAACCCCGTGGAACGCAGCCCCGTCTCCGACGGTCCGTTCAAGCCAGCCGGTCTCGAGGACACCATCGAGGTGTTCGCGGGAGAGCTCGACCGAGCCGAGGCGGCGGAGCTTCGTCTCGGCGTCGCGCTGGGGAGCGGTAACCCGGCGTGGGGCTTGGTCCAAACCGGAGTCGAGCGCGCCTTCGCTGAGCTTGGCGCGCGCGGGGTGGTGACGGCAGCGAGCGAGGCAGAACAAGCCGAGTTCGTGAAGCAAGAGCGCGAAGAGGCGTCGAACGGCATCGGCGTGGCGCCGCTCTCCAGCTCGCTGGAGAAAGAGGCCGAACGCGCCCGCGACGCCGGCATTCCAGTGGTCACGATCGAGAGCGACTTGCGCTCCGAGCGCGAGCTGTTCATTGGCTTCGGTCAGGACGAGCTCGGGCAACGACTCGGTGACGTGGTCACGGGCGCGACGGATCTACGGGTGGGCAACGTCATCATCCTCGGTGCCGACGACGCAGGCATCTCGGCTGCCGGCTACCTGCGATCCATGGGAGCCA
Organism: Polyangiaceae bacterium; assembly: GCA_025937785.1. Taxonomy (GTDB): domain Bacteria; phylum Myxococcota_A; class Polyangia; order Polyangiales; family Polyangiaceae; genus JAICQQ01. The sequence continues at coordinate 1,931 of JAICQQ010000418.1, read as the reverse complement.
AAGGCGTCCTGGAGGAGGCCGGCTTCGACGTCGTCATCCGCAACAGCAGCGCTGCCGCTGACGGTGAGGCGCACGATGTCGAAATGCTGAAAGCCGACTTGCTCGGAACTCCGAAGCCACTCGCGGTGCTCGGGGTACTCGAGACCTCATATCGCGTGGCGTTTGCTGCACGAGACGCCGAACGAGCCCTCGCTGCAGGCGGCGGGGCTGGCGAGGGAGAAGCACCGCCCGGGCTGGTGCGTTTCAAGAACGTCCCCTTCGTGGCTTACGGCCTGGAAGCAGCGACGCTGGACGCGCTCCGCGACGGCATCTTGTACGCTACGCTGGCCGAGCGCCGTCACTACATGGGCTACGCGGTTCCGTACGTCTTGGCGGGCCTTAGCCTGCTCGGCGTCGAGCGTACCAAGTATATCCTGACACCCCATTTGCTCGAAGACGGCACGTTGGACGTCGGCGTGGACGTGATCCGCGGCGCCGATCTCGACGCATACCTCGAGTTCCAAGAGCAGCTCGCGCCCTGACCGCGAGAAGTAGCGGGCGCTCGCCATCGGGTGATCTGGCGCTGCAAAAACACGCCCCCTGCGCGCGCGTGCCGAACGGCGTCGCTCTCGGATTCTCTTGCGTCTCGGCGGTCTCGAGTGGACGCGCACACCGCCAGATAGTCTCCGCCAATACTCCCGCGGCACGCTCAGTTTTGCAGCAGAACAGCCGTCACAGAAGATGACACTGCTGGCGGATAACGCCGAGAACCTTGTCGAGATGTTCATACCGAGACCCCCCAAGAACCTAACGTCGTGCGCTCCGCTTTCGGGTGGGGCTCGCGCTCTCGTCTCGGGGTTCGGGCGACCCTTGGCGCTGCTCGCTGCACTCGCAGCGACCGTGGCCTGCGGCGCGGAGAGTTCCGACGAAGACGGCGACGCAGTCGTGATCGGCACCGCGCTGCCGTTCACCGGCGAAGAGGCAACCATTGCCAGAAACCTCGAGCAGGCGATGCTGCTGGCCGTCGAAGACGTGGGGAAAGCGGTGGTTGGCGCCCCACGCCTGCGGCTCGAGATCAGGGATAGTCGTTCCGGCGCGAGCCGCGGACTCGATGGACTGCTCGAGCTGCTCTACGAAGAGCAGGTCAAGTACCTGATCGGGCCCGAAGAGAACGAGCTGGCCGACGAGATCGTGCCCGACATCAAGGGGCTGGACGTGTTCAACATGCTGCCGGGTTACGCATCGCCCAAGATCGAACGCGTCAGCCGCAGCGGCGCGTGGATGCGCCTATCGCCCTCGCATTTGGGGTGGGGCTGCGGCATCGCCGAGCTCGCGGTGCATCAAGGGGTCGGATCTTCCAACGCCATCATCGCGCGCGATGACTTCAACCAGGACGTCGCGACGGACTTCCTGACCGAGTACAACGATCTCGGCGGCGACGTGATCTCGTCCGTTACCGTGCAGAACGGCGCAGATTCGTATGCGTTCACCGAACGTGCGCTGAGGTCAGGCGCAGAACGCACCCTGTTGTTCGTGAACCCGACGACCGCCTCTACCATCGTCACGGAATGGGCCGTGGGTGTGCGTGAGGGTAACTGGCTGCTGGGGCCGACGCTGCACACGCCCGGCTTCTTGCAGAACGTGCCGCGCGGCTCGCTCGACGGCGCCTACGCGATTTCGCCCTCGCTCTCGCTCGTGACCGAGTGCCAAGATAAAAGCGGGAAGTACCACGGTCCCGTCGACTGCCGGCGCACGAACGCCGACGCGTTCCGAGACCACTTCAAGGCCCGCTGGGACGGCGAGGAGCCGTTTCCGGCGGCTTACTACTACTACGACGCCGTCGTGTTGCTCGCGATGGGTCTCGAGTATGCCGCGGCACGCGACAACCTCGAGCCGAAGCCGCGCGAGCTGCAAGCGATGATCGTAGAGCTGAGCAACCAGGCTTCAGTGCG
>JAICQQ010000396.1 GCA_025937785.1 Polyangiaceae bacterium | reverse complement strand
TATCAGATCCCCGAAGCGCTGATCCGAGCGGTCATCAAAGTCGAAAGCAACTACGACCCCCGCGCGGTCTCGACGGCGAACGCCCGCGGGCTGATGCAGCTCATTCCGGAAACGGCCGAACGCATGATGGTGCGCGACATCCACGACCCGCGCCAGAACATCTTCGGCGGCGTGCGCTACCTCCGCATCCTGGCCAACCTGTTCAACGGCGATCTCGAGCTCACGGTCGCCGCCTACAACGCAGGCGAGAACGCCGTGATCCGCTTCGGCGGCATCCCCCCCTACGAAGAAACCCAAGGCTACGTCGTCAAAGTCCTCGGCTACTACCGCCACTACCGCGCAGCCCCCCCGTCCGCGTCCGCGCCCGCACCGACGCCGACCGCTGCGCCCACCTCGACTCCCTGATCCTACGCAGCCCCACCCCGGGCAGCAGTCACGACGCGCGGCCACGGCGTGAGCCGAATCGCACGGCTCTCGCGCTGGTCTTTTCTCACAGGAAGATCGCAAGAACGGAAGGCCTCGACCAGACGCAGCCCCGCGACCGACGGGAAGCGCCTCAAAACCGCCAAGGCGCCAAAGAGCGCTCTTTGCGCCTTGTATGTCCTTCATCGGCAAGAAGACAACAACCCCGCCGTCGCCGTCGAAAAGAGGGGGGCGCGGGGGGAGACTGAAAACTTGTGGAGTTGTGAAGAGCGCAGCTTTGTCAGAAAAACAGACTACACCGCGGCAGTCCGATTGCGTCCAGGTCTCGAAGACCGTCGCCAAGCCTGGGGCGCCGCGGAGTAGGCCTTCCCTGCAGAATCCGAACAGCTGGCAGAGTACGAGCTCGAATCGAACGGCAAGAACGGATGCGTCAGGTCGGCCGACTACGAAACCCACCACTAAGCAAAACGAACAGCCAATGCACGTAGGAATCGACGTATCGAAGAATCACCTGGACGCGCACGTCCACGAGACGGGACAGGCGTTTCGCGTCAGCAACGACGATGCCGGCATCGAACAGCTCGTAGAACGGCTCGCAGGACTGGAGCCGCTACGGATCGTCATGGAGGCTACTGGCGGCTACGAGAGCGCTGCTTTCGCGACGCTGAGCGTACGCGGGCTCCCCGTTGCGGTGGTGAATCCCCGCAGCAGCAAGCATTTTGCGAGAGCCACGAACCGCTTGGCCAAGACCGACCAAGTGGACGCAGCCTGCCTGGCTGAGTTTGCTGCAGCGCTGCAGCCACGAATTACGCCCTTGCCCGATGAGGAGGCCGCGGAGCTCGATTTCGTGATGACCCGTAGGCGTCAACTCATCGAGCAGTTGGTCTCCGAGAAGAATCGGCGCACCAACCCTCAGATTCAGCGCCTTGGGCCAGACAGTCGCATCAAGCGGAGCCTGGAACGCCATATCGCGTGGCTCGAAAAGGAGATCGCTAAGTTCGACGCTCAGATCAAGAAGCTCATTCAGAGCTCGCCTGCGTGGAAACAGAAGGATGAGTTGCTTCAGTCTGTTCCTGGCGTAGGCCCCACGACGTCAGCCAACCTCCTCGCGCATCTGCCCGAACTTGGACAGCTGGATCGCAAGAAGATCGCGGCTCTTGCAGGCCTCGCGCCGTACAACGCCGATAGTGGTCAACGGAGCATGCCCCGTCACATTCGAGGCGGGCGAGCTTGCGCACGAACAGCGCTGTACATGGCAACCGTGGCCGCCGTGACCCACAACCCATTGCTCAGGACCTTCCATAAGCGCCTGCTGGCTGCAGGCAAAAACGGCCAGGTCGCCCTCACTGCCTGCATGCGCAAGCTCCTTACGATTCTAAACGCCATGCTCCGGGACAATCGTCCCTGGAGCGCCGCCCTAAACCCTTGACAAGAAACACAGCTGCTTGGCGGCGAAGATCAAACCTCGCCGACCGGTCTCTGGCGGAGTGAGACTCCAGACGTCAGTTCCTGCGTTCGGAGCGTTCCCGGCGGCGCAAAGATGTGACCAATCATGAGACTGGCATAGGCTTTTAGCTGGGAAGCCTGCGGGCACGGGTCCTGGCTGGTTCGCTTCGTCGGGGTGGGTTTCGAGTCCGAGTCTCCGTTCGTGGCCTTCGATGCAACGACCTTGGCCCCGCGTTCACGCCCCGCGGAGGATGGCCGCTGGGATCGGCCAGACGCGACGCAGTACACGGCTATCCTAAATCGATCAGCAAGCGTGTTTGCGCTATTCGTGTCGGTGTGTTAGGCATAACGTATCTGATTGCTTCATGATGCGGCTTCATCGGAAAGTCGACGATGGAGCGCGCCGCTCGGCGCGTGATGGCGAAGGGGTGATTGGCAGGCACTCTGCAGCGCCCGCGTTTGCAGGCCTCGTAGCTAGTAAGTAGCTAGTGGTGCGAACCAGCGGGCTGCATCGAGCAAGTCGGTTCAGTGCCCGAAACGGTGTGCACGAGCCAGCTGATGCCCGAGCCCGGGCGCTCGAAGCCCCACCTTCGCACAACGAACCTGGTGGTACTTCCGCGCCCGCCGGGGTCCCAGCTAGCGCAAGGAAAGGAAGGGGACGGCCGCAGCTTCTGGGTGCATTCTGTCGGGCACGTTTACGAAGGGCTACCGTTGAGCGCCCAGCTGACGAATTCGTCGATGTACGTGCGTTCTGCGTCGTGGAGCACCTTCCAGCGCACACCCAGGTACTCGTGGAAGATCTGTAGCGCGAGCACGTCGGGAGCGTGGCTGGCGTCTCGCAGCTGTTCCGCTTCGAGCGCGGCTTGTTGCTCGGCACGCAGACGAAACTCCGGCTGTCGGGCGGCGCCGAGTGCGGTCGTTTGATAGGCGCGGGCAGCGGCGACATGCTGCATCACCGCTGCGAGCAGCGTGGGCGTAGTGACGCCGTCGAGCGTGAGTACCACCGCTTCGACCCCCAAACGTATTGCCAGGCGCAGGTAGCGCCACACCACGGTCTCGGCGTGGGCCTCGAGCGGACTCGGTCGCTCCGGCAGAGCTGGTAGGGACGCACGCACGGCGCGCAGCGTGGCCGCTTCGATGGCGCCGTGGGCGGAATAGCACTCGCTGCGCTGCCGCCGCACGTTCTTGAGGTCTTGGCTCGAGGCTGCCCAGTCAGACGCGGCAGCGAGGCCCGCCGCGAGCGCCGCGCGACCGCTCGGCGCGACGATGCGGCGCAAGCCGTGGTCGGCGACCTGCGCCGCGATGCGGAGCAGCCCGCGGTGGGTCGCATCACCGGGAGTGCACAGCTTGCTATCGCGTTCGAACGCGATAGGGGCGACGCCGGTGAGGACATCGTCGGGATCCACGACGTTGAGCCGGCGCGGCTTAGGGGGGCTCATCGCTGCTTCACCGCCTCGGTATCAGTGCAGGTGCGCGAGGTCACGCGCCGTGAACCCCATTAGATAGAGCAAGGTATCGAGGCGCTCGTTGTGGTTCAAGCTCATGTCGGCGACTTCTTGCAGCTTCGGCTTCGCGCGAAACGCGATGCCGAGACCTGCTGTCTGCAACATGTACATGTCGTTCGCGCCGTCACCTACTGCCACGGTCTGCTCCAAGCGACAGCCGTACTGCTGCGCCATCTCCCGCAAGATCTCTGCTTTGCGGTTGCCGTCGACGATGGGACCGGAGACGCGTCCGGTGAGGTGCCCATCGACGACTTCGAGCTCGTTGGCGAACGCGAAGTCGAGCCCGAAGCGTTCTTTCAGGCGGCTGACGAAAAAATCGAAGCCGCCGCTGACCAACCCTACGCGAACGCCCAAGTGTTTCAGCAGGCGCACGAATTCGTCGCCCCCCGGGGTGAGCTCGAAACGTTCGGTCAACTCCAGTGCTCGTTCCAGCGGCAGGCCAGCGAGCAGCTTGACGCGTTCGGCGAGCGCCTGGCGAAAGTCGAGCTCGCCGCGCATCGCGCGTGCCGTAATCTCGGCGACTTGTTCCTTCACCCCCACCAGGGCCGCGAGCTCGTCGATGAGCTCGCCCTTCACGAACGTCGAGTCGACGTCCATGCACACGAGCCGCTTGTTGCGGCGGAACACGTCGTCACGCTGTACCGCTAGGTCGACCCCGAGCGCTATGCCCTGCTCCAAGAGCTCGCCGCGCAGGGTGCGCAGGTCAGTTTCGCTGCACCCCGCTCGGTCTGGCAGGTCCACGATCAGCTCGAGCCCCGTGAGCTCGTGCATGCTGAGCGGGCGGATCTCGCGAATGTTCATCTGGCGGTTCGCCATGAAACGAGTGATCGCGGCGGTGGCGCGTCCGTCAGACAGGGGACCCAGCAAAGTGACGCACAGCCCGAGCGCCGGCGGCGCATCCGGAGCGGCGCTCGAGGGCTCGTAGGCGCTGACGTCGAGCCTGAGACCGAGCTTCGATACTTCGAACAAGAGGCGTCTGAGCACATGCGAATCCGGCGGAACATCGACGATGGCAGACAGCATCAAGGTGCCATGCAGCACGGATTGACCGATGGTGACCAGGTGCGCCCGCTCTTCGGTAATTACCTCGGCGATGCGCGCGGTAATGCCTGGCCGGTCCGCACCTGCGACGTGCAGCACGATGAAACGAGGGAGTTCCGACGCGGTCATTGCGGGGGAAAGCTAGTGTCCTCCCCGCGAAGTAACAATCACAATTCGCGAGGGCGCCTCCGGCTGCTGCTTTTTCGGGAGCTTGAACTGCCGCTCGCATGCCGCAAGGAACACTGGCAAGTCGTCGACCGCGATCGCGTGAAAGCTGATGGCGAGGCGGCCATCCACGCCGCGTTTTGACGCTGACCCGGG
>JAICQQ010000380.1 GCA_025937785.1 Polyangiaceae bacterium | reverse complement strand
GTTGCTCTTCCTCGCGCCGGCGTTGCTCTTCCTCGCGCCGGCGTTGCTCTTCCTCGCGCCGGCGGTGCTCTTCCTCGCGCCGGCGTTGCTCCTCGGCGAGCTCAGCCTCGAGCTGCTGCACCCGGTTCTGGGCCTCCGCGGACAGGCGACTGACGCGATCGATGAGCTCGTCGGCGTAAGGTACCGGAGCATGCCGACGGAGAACCTCAGCCCGTCACCATCCAGCCAGAGCTCAAGCCCGAGACTCGGAGACTCGTAGCGGCCATTTTGCGGGACTCGCCGTCGGTAGCGACTGCCGTCGAGTTCGGTTGGCACCCTCGCCATCTGCAATGGGACAGCCCAAGCCGCTAGCGTCATTCGCTTTCGGTCGAACAGGTAGTATTCAGGGATACCCAACCCGGCATAACGTTCCACATTGCGTTCGAGATCTCCGTCGGAGGAGCGCGCGGGTCGCCCGGATCGATGGTCCAGCGAGAGGGCCTGGCTCACCCCTCCGCATAGCAGCCTCCAGGCGCTGATCGCCAACTCGTCGGGAGGCCCTGGCTTGTCGTGGCCACGAACGAAGCTGGCATGCACCTGGCGGGTGCCTGCGGGGCCGCCGATGTGGCGATCTGGCGACGTCGTGTGCTCGGCAGCCGGCTCACCACGCTTGGGCCTGTTGGCCGGCTCGCTACGGGCCCGGTTCCAGTGAGCGCTTGCTCTGATTTCACGCAACCGGGAGTCCGTGCTCCCGATGTCCACCTTGTAGCTTATGGTCGGCGAGGAAGAGCGGTAGGGTGGCGCCGGGGATACGAGATGGCAGCGCAAGCCTCGGAAATCCAGCTTCCGTTTCAGCCGGGGGACCGCTGCGGCGAATTTCGCATCGTGAAGCTGCTGGGTCATGGTGGGGCGGGCGCTGTTTACGAGGCGGAGCACCCATGGATGGGGGCACGGGTGGCCGTTAAAGCCCTGTACCGCACGGGCGGCGACTATGCCCAGCGCATGGAGCTCGAAGCCAAGACGCTCGCGCAGATCCACCACCGCCATGTGGTCAGGGTGTTCTCGGGCGGCGTGACGGAGCAGAACGTGGTCTGGTTTGCCATGGACCTGCTGCGCGGTGAGTCCCTGACGGCGGTGCTGGAGCGCGATGACTTGGAGGTCGCTCGCGCCCTGCGTTACGCCATCGAGATCGCCGATGGCGTGGCGGCAGCGCACGCGCTCGGTGTGATCCACCGCGATCTCAAGCCGGAGAATGTCTTCATCTTGGCCCCGGAGGACGAGGTGCGCGTGCTCGACTTGGGGACCGCAAAGTTCAAGCGTGGAAGCATGAAGAGCACCGATCGCTTCCGATTCATTGGCACGTATGCCTATGCCGCACCCGAGCGACTACTCGGCAACTCCAGCACCGCCGCCACCGATGTCTATTCGTTTGGCCTGGTGCTCTACGAGATGCTGGCGGGGAGGCACTGCTGGTCGCGGGGCCCCAAGCGCTACGATCTGCCGCCGCTCGAGGAGCTGGGATCCTTGCAGATGCATGGCCGCCCAGAGTCCATCCGCAAGCACGCCCCGGAGGTCCCCAAAGCCCTCGATCGCTACATCCGAAAACAGCTACTGCACAAGGACTCGGACAGGCGACCCCAGGCGATGCTCGATGTCGCTGCGCAATTGCGAGAGTTTGCTGCTCGCTGCCCGCCCGAGCGGCAACGCTCCCGGGAACTGCCGGTCCTCCCGCGCCCGAGTGGCGAGGTCGCGCCTCAGCCCCTCACCGTTCAGGTCGGGTGGAGCCGCGTCACTCGTGAGGCCGAAACGGATGAGCAACGCGTGCTCGCGAGCACGAGCACGTTGCCGACGGGTGAGCTGCCCTTCGCCCTAGCCACGACCGAGGAGTCGCGGCTGACACTCGGGAACCGCGCGTCGGTCGATCGCCAGCAGGACGATCGCGCGGCGGGCGAACGTCGGATGCCCACCGAGGTTCTCCCCTTCGACAGCGACTCCGAGCGGGCCCAGGCGGTCACGCGCACGGCGCCGAACCTCGTTCAGGCGACGCCGGACACCCTGCCCGGCATCGAGGGCGCAGCGTGGACCGAGCGAGAGTGGCGTAAGTATCTGGCGCCGAGCCCGGACGACCCGTTTTCGCTGGAGGCTCACTCGATCTGCGGCGCCATGGTCTTGGTGCTCGGCCCCCACGCCTCCTGGAAGCTGCTCGAGCTGGTCGGCGAGCTGTTGGCGCTCGAACAACACTGCTCGGGGCTCGTCGATCTCGTGCAGAAGCTGCTCTCGGGTTGCGCCGGCAGTCGCAGAGTTCAGCCGTACATTCGGTCGCTGTTCGAGCTCATGGTCGAGGGTCGTATCACCGAAGCACTGCTGCTCGAGCGCGATTGGCTCACGCGGGTGCTGCCGGCGGCGAGCGACGACGAGCGCGCCCGTGTGCACGCCGAGGCCTACCAGGGCTGGCTCGAGGGGGTCGAATGCCCAGCCGTGCGCGCCCTCGCGCCACCGGAGCGCTTTCGCAGACTCGCGCTCGAGGCCATGTTCGAGCTGGCCGAAGAGCTCTCACGCGAAGACCGGCTGAGCCGGCTCGGTCGTCCCTCATGGGTCCGAGTCGCGACGGGGTTCTCGGAACTCTTGCTCGACGCGCGGCCCCCTGGAGCTTCCCCGAAAGACTATGCCGACATGGAAGCTCTTTCAGCGGTGCAGACGCTGGCGCTGGGGCCCGGGCGCTACCAACTCGCTGCCGCGGTGACGCTCATGGCCCTTCCGCGCATGGGCCCGCGCCAATTAGTCGTCATGAAGCAGCGATTGGTCCAGCTCGCCCGAGCAGCCAAGCGCCAGGACCGAAATGAGCCCGCGCCGGAGACGGACGCCGAGGATGCACCCGACACCGAGGAAGCGCTGATCGCCGAACTGACGCGCGAGGTACTCAGGGCGATCCCTCCCCCCGCGCCCGAGGAAGCTCGAGCGCCAGCGTCGAAGCTAGCTTCCGTTGCCGCTCGGCTCAGGCTCGTGTGCGGTCATCCGGCGGCTCGTCTCATGGCCCTCGGCGCGATCGCGCTGATCGTATTCCTCGCGACGGTGGGGCTCCGGCGGTGGATCATGACCCCTTCCTCGGGTGGCGAGGGTACGGCTGGGCAAGAACCGCACAGCTTCACGATCACGCACGACGCCAGTAGCCCGAGGGAGTCACCATGAGCGACTCCACTCGGAAATCGACGGCGCCGCGCCCGTCAGTGATCGACCCACCCAGTGAGGAGCGGGAGCGCCGACCCCATTTCACGCAGCAAGTGGATACGATTCCCCCACAATTGCTGGCCGCCTGGGCTGCGCAAGCCCCCCGGCGCGCCCGCAGACCCGACGCCGCAGCGGCATCTTCATCGTCGGTCTTGCCTCCGACCGAGCCCGTCGCGCAAAGCCCCGAGCCAACTCAGCCCAGTACTTCCGGTGGCGTCGGCCTGCGGCGTGACGCTTCGGCGCTTAGTCGCTGGTGGTTGGCAGTGCCCGCGCTGGCTCTCTTGCTGTTCGCCTCGATCTATGGCGCTTCGTCGAAGTCGGAGCCACCCGAGTCCCGTGCGGAACCCCCGAATCGCCGAGAGCCGGCGCCGTCGTTTCGAGCCAGCCCGACCGACCAGCCCAAGAAGCTTCGAGCTCCGGGGGCTTTGGACGTGCCGAAAACCGCCTCGACCGCCCCTTCGGGAGCCCTCGACCCCCCGCCCGCGGACCCCCAGTCACCAGTGGCCTCGCCAATCCGGGCCCAGCATCGACCGAGCCCACGTGCCCCTGCAGCCCAGCCGCCACCACGTCACGAACCACCCGTCGCTGCGCCGCCACGTCCGCCCACCGGCTCCCCAGCGTTGGAGCCGCCGGGAACGCCACCCTCGGCAACGCCCACCTCGGCAACGCCCACCTCGGCAACGCCCACCTCGGCAACGCCCACCTCGGCAACGCCCACTACCCCCCCACCGGCTCGATCGCCTGCAGACATCGATCTGCGCGCCAAGATACTCAGGCGCCGCTAGCACCCCACGAAACCATGCCATCCTCCAGACCAGGACTCACCATCCCCCGCGCACGCCGATCCCGGGTGCTCGTGCTCTCCCTCTGCTTGTTTCTGGTCAGTCAGCCAGCCTTTGCTGAAGAACCTCGAGAGCTCACGAACGAAGCCATCACGAATCTCTACGACCAGGCCACAGCCGCTGTCGACGCCGGGGACCCCGGACGCGCGCGCCAAATCTTCCTCGAGATCTGGCCCCAGCGTCAGACCTACGACGTCGCCATGAATCTTGGCTATGTCGAGCTCAAACTTGGTAACTTCCCTGGAGCCGCCCATTACCTTCGCCATGCCCTCGATCACTTCCCTCCTACCGAGCGCCTCGAAGTGCGTCGCGAGATCGAAACCGATCTCGCGCAAGTCACCCAGCGCGTCGCCACCATACATCTCAGCGTGACTGCGCCCGGAGCCAACGTCGCTGTCGATGGCGTACCCAGCGGCAAGGCCCCCCTCGACGCTCCGCTGTTCCTTGCTCCGGGCCGCCATACGCTCGGTGCTGCGCTGAACCAAGGCCGAGCGGAACGATCGCTCGAGTTCGAGGCTGGGCAAGAATACCGAGTTGTTCTCGAGCTTTCCGAGACTGAGCCAACCGCGCTCGAGAGCGGGACATCCGCTCCAGCGAGCGAGCCGGAGGGGGTGAACGAAACGGAGGGGTCGCGGAGCTGGGTACCGGTTTATGTCGGAGGCACGGTCGTCGTGGCGGCCTTCGTGACCGGTGGGATTTTATCAGCGTCTGCCAAGCACGACGCGGCCGCACTGAAGGACTTGAAGCAACAGGGAGGCCCCCATGCTTGCGTGAACGAGAGCGCTGAGACCGCCGAAGCGTGCGCGGAGCGTTCCGACCTCGCCTCGAGCATCGACTGGAAGCGGAACTTGAGCACCGCCAGTTTCGTCACGGGCATTGGAGCTGCCGTTTTCACGCTGGGCTATCTCGGCTATCAGACTTGGATCGCGCCGGATGGAAAGCATGGCGAGCCGTCCCTCGTCTTCCGGCCGGACTTCTCGCCGCATCGCGTGAGTCTAGAACTGCGCACGAAGTTCTGACGGCCCGCGCGTTCAGCGGCCGTGTGAGGAAATATGAAAACACTTCACCTATTGACATTCTGCACGGCACTCGCGGTCCTAGGCTTCGGCACGCGCTGCTCGCACGAAGCCGACGAATGCGAGAATCTGGGGACCTGCCCCCTCCCCGCGTCGGGTGGCAGCGCCACCGCGACGGGTAGTCCGACGACGGCTGGCGGGGGCTCGGGGGCTGTGGGCGGTGTGGATGGGGCGGGGGGCGCCGCCGCCGGGGGGGCGGGGGAAGCCGGCAGCCCGTCGGGCGGAGCGCCCGTGACG
>JAICQQ010000127.1 GCA_025937785.1 Polyangiaceae bacterium | reverse complement strand
TGCGGCAGGACTTCGACGAAGCTGCCGTGGACGGGGAACGCGAAGAACCAGTTCGGTCGAGTCACGACTGGTTCAGTTTAGTCTCCGCGCGCGACCCGTGCGAGGAGCGGCGCTGTGCGGTGGGTGGCGGGCCTTTCGGCGTCCGGCCAGCTCCAAAAAATCCGGCTCGCGGGGAGCGCTGGAAAATGCATGCTGCCTGCGCGGGTGCGCGCGCGTGCAAGCTTTTCGCGCTTGCTGCTGCGGGCGCGCGGGGCCGGTGCCTGGTATACCCATCGCATCCTTTCTCTCACCTTTCGTCGATGCCGCCCACCGAGGGCGCTGCGCTCGTTGGTAGGGGGCGCGCTGCTCACCAGCTCGTGCCTGAGTGCGTGCGGAGGCGACGAGCTCGTTCATCCGCCGTCCGAGCCCGAGCCCGAGCCGCCGCTCACTCACGAGAACTTGTACTCGCTCGAGGTGATCCCGACGTTCCGCCTCGAGCTCGACGACGCTGCTGTGGCCGCGCTCGCTGCGGAGCCCAAGGAATATACCCGCGGCACGTTCAGTGATGGCAACGTCAGCATCGAGAACGTGGGCGTGCGCCTCAAGGGCAACGACACGCTGCGCACCCTCGACGAGAAGCCGAGCTTCAAGCTGAAGTTCAACGAGTTCGTCAGCGGGCAGCGCTACTTGGGCTTCGAGGGGCTGACGCTGAACAACATGGCGGCGGACCCTTCCATGTTGCGTGAGTGGCTCGGGTACGAGGTGTTTCGTCGCTACGGAGTGCCCGCGCCGCGCACGGGCTATGCGACGCTCGAGGTCAACGGGGAAGCGTACGGGCTGTATCTGAACATCGAGCCTTACAACGACGACTTTCTGGAACGCAATTTCGACGATCCGAGCGGCAACCTGTACGAAGGGGACCACGGCGACGACGTGCAGCGCGACGTCCAGAACTGGGACCAGGACGAGGGATTAGACACGTCGCGAGCGGACTTGCTCCGGCTGCAAGCGGCGATGTCGGGCGAGGTGGAGAGCTACTTTTACGGCGAAAGCGCGCCGATAGCCACGGACGAGTTCTTTGGCTTCATTGCCGCCGAAGCCTTCGTTGGACATTTCGACGGCTACCAGTCGCCTCACAATTACTTCATCTACAACGAGCCGGCACCGGATCTCTGGTCCTTCCTGCCCTGGAATCTCGACCAGTCCTTCTACCGCGCGACGAGCGCTTTCTTCGGCGCGGGCTACCTGACGCGTGCTTGTATCGATTCGAGCGAGCGCTGCCTGCTCGATTACACGGCGCGCACGCTCGCACGAACGCGCGCGCTCGCCGCCGAAGACCTGCCGAGCTCGTTGGCTGCGACGCGCCAGCGCATCGGTTTCGCTGCCCGCGGGGACGTGCGCAAGACCCATTCGCAAGCTTCGATGGAGTCCTCGGCGGATCAACTCGCTGGCTGGCTCGCAGCCCGCGTACCGGCGTTCGAGGCGGAGGTCGATTGCTTGGTCGACGGCAAGCAGACCGACGCCGACGGCGACGGATTTGGCACCTGCACCCATGATTGCGACGACACCGATCCTGGCGTGCACTTCAGCGCCTCCGAAGTGTGCGATCAGGTCGACAACGACTGCAGCGGATTCATCGATGACGTGGCCGCGTGCGCCTGTCCTTCGGAGGTCATCGATGGGGTGGAGTTCTATTTCTGCACGCACGTGATCAAGTGGTACAAGGCGCGCGAGTTCTGTGCAGCGCAAGGGCACCAGCTCGCCAAGATCGACACGGAAGCGCAAAACGCCAAGGTGTGGGAGGTGGCTCAGGGTATGCGCCAGGGTGCGTGGTCGATCGGTCTCACGGACAGCGCCACCGAGGGAGAGTTCCGCTTCCTCGACGGCACCGAACCCAGCTTCACCACGTGGGCGCCCGGGGAGCCGGCGCAGCGGCTGCCCATCTTCGACTGCGTTTATCTCAAGAGCGGTAGTGAGCCCGCCTGGTACGAAGGCAACTGCAACGAGGTGGGGGCCTTCGTGTGCAGCGCGCTGCCGTAGGCTACGGGCGTGTGCGCTCGCCGCATACGTTGTGCCCGCAACTTGCCCGGGCGCAGATAAAATACTGGGTTTTTCCCACTCACCAAGGCAGATGCCACGCAGGTTCCGTTTGGCCCACGCGGGGGGCTCACTTCTCACCGCGTGCTTGCTCGCGAGCTGCATGCGCTTCGGGTACGAGCCGGCGGACGAGTGGGACGACGGCCTGGGGCTGGACGCTGCGGGGGGCTCTCAGGCTGATGGCGGAAGTGCTGGTTCCTTCGCAGGCGCGGACGGATCGGGTGACTCGAGCGTCGACGCTTCGGCCACCAGCGTGACGAGCTCGGGAGGAACCACCAGCACTGACGCGGCGGCGGCTTCGGGTACGGGCGGAGCGACGAGCACGGACGCCAGCGGCGGCTCGGGCTCGGGCTCAGGCTCGGGCTCGGACTCGGGCTCGGGCTCGGGTGGAGCGACCAGTAGCGACGCGGGCGGAGCCTCCGGCGCGGGTGGGGTCACCAGCACCACCACCAGCGCTACGGGTGGGATGACGAGCACGGGTGCTGGCGGAGCGACGAGCACGGGTGCTGGCGGAGCGACGAGCACGGGTGCTGGCGGAGCGACGAGCACGGACGGGACCACGAGTTCGACCACCGGCGGCGGTGACGCCTGCACGCCCGGCGGGACGCAGGTCTACCTCGCGAGTTTCGCGACCGACCTCGAAGGCTTCAGCGTCACCGGTTCTGGTGGACCAGCCCTCACTTGGAACGGCTCCGTGGGCAATCCCGAGCTCGGCGCGATGGAGCTCGATGCCTCCGGCGGCGGTGCCATGCAGGTGCGTAGCCAGACCGTCCCCGGCGACCTGACCGGTCGGGTCATGAGCGCCAATGTCTACGTCGAGGGCGCATCCTCGGTCGACATCATGCTCTACGCGCAGAGCGGTGAGCAGGCGAAGTGGGCCGACGGTGGCACGATCACCGCGGCGCCTGGGCAGTGGTACTGTCTGGCGCTCGATCTGGACAACCCGGTGACTGCTTCGGGGCTGTTCGACCCTGCCGACGTGAGAGTCGTCGGCATCGACGTGCAGCGGTCTGGCGCCTTTAGTGTGTACATCGATCAGTTCGCCTACTGAGCTTTGCCGAACGACGAGACACACGTCACCAGGGCGTCGAGCTCGCCATCGTTCAGATCGGCGTTGGGCGGCATGAGGGGGCTCAAGCCCAGCGCGGGGCCGCCCTCACGGATGACACGCCTGAGCTCTGCGGGGGTTCGCGAACCGAGCCAAGCGCTGTCGCCGAAGTTGCGGGGCGCGGGTTTCAGCGAGCCGGCGAGCATGCCGTCGCCGCGGCCGTCGCCTCCGTGGCAGGCGGCACAGCGCGACTGGTAACTGGGGGGGCAAGCGGCGACTTCGGTGATGACCTCGCGGGCGCCGGGGGGGCTGCGGAACAGGGGCCGCTTGGCTGGCATGAACGGCCACGGTACCGCCGCCAGCATCAAGAGCAGCGGCACGCCCGACGTGAGGCAGACACGGCGTCGGCGGAGTGGGGGCTCCTGGATGCGCTTCGAGCGGGCACGTCCGGAGTCGGCGATGGCAACCGCGAGAACCATCATCACCACGTGCTCCAACCCGAAGAAGCGGAGCTCGGTGACCTTCAGCGCGCCTCGCACGTTCTCGAGGAAGGCATCGCTGATCGGGCTCAGGAGTACGTAGAGCAGCAGCCCGAGGATGAACTGGATGCGCATCCCCCACACGAAAGCCGCGTGCAGCCGATCCTCGGAGAGTGACCATGGAGCAGGGGATCGGAGCCTGGCGAGCGCGCGCACGGCGACAGCGAACGCTAGCCCCAGAACCAGCCAGCGTTGGTAGGAATGCAGGAACAGAACGAGCGCGTACAGCAAAGCTTGCGAGAGCTAGCTCGTAGTCCCCGCGTGCTCAAGCGCCCACGTCGCGCATGGACTGGTAACGAAGCCCGAGCGACGTTGGGCGCAACACTGTCCATAACGCGCGCCGCTTCGGCGGCGCGGCGACTTACTTCTTCTTGGCGTAGCGCTGGCGGAAGCGCTCGACGCGCCCGGCCGTGTCGACCAGGCGTTGCTTGCCCGTGTAGAACGGGTGCGTGAAGGAGCTGATGTCGACGCGCACGACGAAATGCTCGACACCGTCGATGTCGCGGGTTTCGCTCGACTTCATGGTGGAACGGGTGATGAGCTCGTACTTGTCGTCGATGAACACCACGGGGTGGTAGTCGGGATGGATATCAGCTTTCACGGTGTCCTCTTCGCCGGCGCACGGAAATAGCGAGCCGTCTGGGTGAAGGGTGGGATGGGGAGCCGCGGAACCTAGCAGAGCACCGTGGAACACGCTAGGGCCGTTGAAAAGGTAGTTAAGCAATCGAAATCACTAATAAATATATGGCGTTCGCCGGGGTGAGGCCTCAGGCGTAGCCGTCGGGAGTGGGACTGTGGGCCGACCTCTGCGGAAGGGTGTGCCGGGCGCTCACCTGGTGCGTGACTCCGCTCTCCACCCACACGGCGCCGGCGATGTGCGTGTCGCGCTGGTTCGCGCGGGACGCTGAGCTCGGCACCCGGGGGCGTGTAGGTGTTGATGGTTATCTGTTCGTGAGTTGTGCACCTCTGGGCGCAAACCTTCGAGATCGGGGCACTCTTTCCCCCGCCTCCGGCCTAATGAGCGGAGGGCAGGGAGCCGTCCATAGGTTGTGGCGTAGCCCCTGCCGGCCGCCCATTGGGTCCTGTGTCCTTCTCGTCCCGACTCGTGCTTCCTTTCTTGCGACTGCGTGGTGCCGCGGCCGCGGTGCTCTCCGGTCTGTTGCTGTTTGCCGCTTGCGGTGGTGCCGAAGACGCACCTGGCCTGACAGGCCTCGAAGGGACCGGTAGCGGCGGAGCGAAGCCCGGATCCCCCTGCGACGAGGGCGCGGCGCAAGCGTGCTCGCTCACCTTGGGACGCCACGGCAACGTGCTCAGCTGCTACCACGGGACGCAAGCCTGCGAGAACGGAGTCTGGCAGGAATGCGGTGGGGGCACGCTCACGGAGCAAGCCGCGCCCGCCTACCTGACGACCCCCGGTGTGCGCCAGTTCGCGCTGGGTGACCCGGTGGATTGCACCGACAACCCGTGCGACCCATTCTGCGAAACCTACGCGGAGACGCCGGACCAACCCTTCGTACCCGAAAAGGAAGACCCGAAGTACACTTGGGAGGAAGGCACGCTCGCCGACTTTCCGGGCGGTTTGGTGAAGAAGGGGTTGCAGCAGCCCTGCCAGACGGGATTCGACTGCCAGTTCAACATGCGCTGCGAGGCGCCCGAAAGCGGCGAATGCACGCACGGTATCTGCGAGACGGGTGAGGCGCTGGAAGAGGACTGCAACGAATGCGCCGAGCTGGTCATTGCCGCTGACGAGACCTGCGGCCCGCCCCTGCCCAGCGACGCCAGCGGTTGCACGCACGACCCGTGCGTCACCGGCAAGGGTCTCAGCAAGACCTGCAACAGCTGCGTGAAGAAGATCTGCAACACCGCCGGCCTCGAGAACTGCTGCAATACTCAGGGCAACAACAGCAACTGGACTCAAGCGTGCGTGGACGCTGTGGCCAGCGTTTGCGGCAACACTTGCGGTTGCGCGTCCGGCGAAACCTCGAACGGAAGTAGCTGTTACTACTACGAGAACTCGGACAAGAACTGGAACAACGGTCGCGACGGTTGCGTTGCCCGCGGTACGGGGTGGGATCTCGTCACGATCGACAGCAGCGCAGAGAATACTGTCGTCTCCAATCTGAAGAATAGTTCGAACGCCAACGTGGCGAAGAACATCGGGTTTCGCCGCTCGACAGCCAACAACAACAACCCCTGCGGTGGCTCGACCCGCTGGTGCTGGAACTCGGACACCGGCGCCAGCCTCGGCTACTACAACGTGAGCACGCCTGCTAGCTCTACGGTACCGTTTTATTCGTGGGCTAGTTCCGAACCGGGTTCGAGCGACATCTGCAGCTACATGGCTGCCGGCGCATCCCAGTGGACCGCACTAACCAGCAACAATTGCGGCAGCAACAACTCGGGCCAGAAGCGCGATTCCGTGTGCGAGGGGCCGCCCAGTGTCATGCAAGGCGGTGTGTCGGAAGTGCACGGGTGGGACTCGGCGTGCGTGGAGCTCGCCGAGCAAGTCTGCGACGTGAAGTGCAACGCGGACGACCCCAGCGACACGAGCGGCTCGTGCGTGCCCTGGTATCCCGGCGAGACCGATCCCAGCTGCCCCGGCGTGGATCTCGCGGTGGGCGTGCCGTGTGACGGCAAGATCCCGGTCTGCAATCACGGCAACGTGACCGCGAAGGCCAGCACCGGCTCGCCGATCACGCTGATGCATTTCCCCGCCAACTCTCAGCAGTTCCCGACGTGCACCGCGGACATGTCACACCCCCAGCGGGTGACCTGCCAGGTGACCGAAGACATTCCGGCGGGCAAGTGTGTCACCGTCGACGGCGACTTGTGCAAACTTCCGAACGGCAGCCTGAGCTCGCTGAGCGGCAACCGTGAGATCATGGTGAACCCGTCGGGGGCCAACATCAATACGAACGAATTCGGCGCCATCGCGGAATGCAGTTGCCAAGACAACTGGTCGCTCTACTCGAACTCGGCAGACACCTGCGGTGAACCGACTTGCGGTGGCGGCAGCACTGCGGCCGCTCAGGTGAAGGTGCCGGTCGACATCATCATCGTCATCGACAACTCGCCCAGCATGGATGACGACATCGAACAGGTGCAAGCGCGCCTGAACGACGACCTGGCCGAGATCTTGGCGGAGAGCAACCTGGACTACCGCGTCATCATCGTGTCGAGGTTCGGCGATGAGAGCAACGCGATCAGCAGCAGCCCCGCGAGCGCGGCGAACATCTGCATCGGCGCTCCGCTCGGTGCGAACGCGTGCACGAACCCCAACAACGAGACCTTGGTCCTGAACCCTCCGTTTTACCACTACTCAGCGGAGATCGAGAGCTGGGACGCCTGGTGTCAGCTGCTGTATGGATACAACCACAGCGACGAGATCGGCGTGACGGACAACTCTTCGAGCGGCATCGGCGCTGCGCGCACGTGGACGGCGAAGGCGCCGACCGGGTGGCAAGAGTGGCTGCGCGAAGACGCCTTCAAGCACTTTTTGGTCATCACGGACGACGACGCGGACTGCAACGACTACGGCTACAACTTCGACGATTCGCCCGTCGACTCCAATGGCAATAACTGTGAGCCGCCGTCGTCGTCGTCGGACTTCTTCAATGGGAAGCAACACAACTGTCACAACACTTCGACCCAGACGGTCAGCAATACCAACGTGACCGCTGGCGGTACTGCGGCGCAGAAGTTCGACACGGCCCTTTTGGCGCTGGCGCCCGAGCAGTTCGGAACGTCCACCGAGCGCAACTACATGTGGCACAGCATCGTCAACATCCGGGCCAACACGGCGGGCGCTACGCTGCCGTGGCAACCGACCGATGCGGTGCAGACGAAGATGTGCACCGCCGCGAACACCACAATCGTCGGTGCCGGCACGGGATACCAAGCGCTGAGCCGGTTGACGGGAGGCCTGCGCTACCCGATCTGTCAGAACAGCACGTTCGACGCGATTTTCAATGCGATCGCCGAGGAGGTGATCCAGACCGCAGAAGCCTCCTGCGAATTCGAGCTGGGGGATACCTCGAACGTCGACGTGGACGCGGCCACCGTCTCCTGGACGAACTCGAGCGACGTGAGCACGAGCCTGACCCAAGTCGCCAACGCCGCAGCGTGCGGCACCTCGAAGACGCGCTGGTACTACGACAACCCGGGCGACCCCACGACGCTCACGTTGTGTCCCGCGACCTGTACCGAGGTGCAGGCAGACAATGCCGCTCAGGTGTGGCTCGAATTCGGCTGTCCAAAGGCTCCCAGTGAGACTACGATGAGCGAGGTGTACGAGGCCGAGTGTGACTCCGACGAGACCCCGCAGTGGGCGTTCTTGTTCTACGACACCACGGTGCCGAACGGCAGCGACGCTCAGGTGACTTTCGAAGTGCGGGCCGCCAGGAGCGAGGCCGACCTCGAGAATGGCGTGTTCGTCGAAGCAGCGGTCGCCACGGTGAGCGCCCAGGATTGCGCCAAGAACGCCCCCGTAGCGGGCACGTGCCCCGTAGACCTGTATGACACACTCGGAAGCCTCGACGCGAAGGAGCGGTTCTTGGAGCTGCAAGTGACGGTGACGCCAGGCAGTGACGACAGCACTCCGAGCGTGCAGGACTGGGAGATCACCTACTCGTGTCCGCCTGGCGAATAGCGAGCGCTGTTGCGCTGGGTCTTGGGTGCTCGTCGCTCGTCGCCTGTGGCGGCGGAGACGAGCGGCCGAAAGCCACGGTCAGCTCCAACGCCGGCGGCACCGCTGGCGCCGGCGGCTCCGGCGTGGGTGGCTCTGGCGTTGGCGGCTCCGGCGGAGCGGCGGCGGGCGCTGCTGGCGCTGACGGGTCCACCGGCGGAGGGGCGTCGAGCGGCGGCGGGGCGTCCAACGTAGGGGGTAGCAGCGCGGGCGGCAGTGGCACTACTTCGAGCTCCGGGGGCGCCGGTGGGGCGTCCGAGCCCGACGCTGTCTGCGGCAACGACGTGCTCGAGGGCGGTGAAGAGTGCGAACCGGACGGCGATGCGCCGGGCGCTTGTACCGAGGCCGGTTTCGAGACGGGCACGTTGGGGTGCAACGCGGACTGCACGTTCGACGTCGCCGACTGCGCCGGTGTCGAACGCTGCTTCGATGCCCGCGACAACGATGGTGACGGCAACCAGGACTGCGAGGACGACGATTGCGAGGACGTTTGCGGTTCCAGCTGCGACGAGACCCCGCTGGTCGTCGACGGCTATGCGGTGAACGGCAGCAACCGCGGCCACGCGACGGAGCTGCAGCTCTCCTGCGCTCCGTCCGAGCACGGGCCGGAAGTCGTCTACGCCGTCGAAGTCGTGCAGGACGGAATGCTCGACGCCACGCTCGTGGTCGGCAACTTCCCGAATCTGAGCGTAGCGATCCGCGCCGCCTGTGACGACGACGCCTCCGAACGCGCGTGCGGTGGGCGGCGGGCGACCGCCGAGGTGACCGCGGGGGAAACCGTGTATGTCGTGGTGCAGGGCGTCTCCGAAGCGGACCAAGGCGCCTACGAGCTGTTCGTCGCATCGCGTGCCGCCAACGTCTGCGGCGATTCGTCCTGGGATCCGGCAGAGATCTGCGAGGACGGCGGGCGGGCGTCGGGGGATGGTTGCGACGCGGACTGTCAGGTCGAGGCCACCGAGCTCGAACCCAACGACGACGCGGCCGATGCTGCCGGCTGGGCCGCTCCCTTCTACGCCGAGGTGTCGCCGGCCGGCGACGTGGACCTCGTCGAAATCGTGATCGCGGAAGGACCGGCGAGCGTCATTGCCAACGTCGACTCGCTCGCGACGGAGGGTTGTTCGCTCGCCCTGTTCGATCCGTACCTCGAGCTCCTCGAAGACGACGGCGAGACCTTGGTCATGGCCAACGACGACTACGACGGCTACTGCCCGCGGCTGGTCGCCAAAGACCTGGACCCTGGCAGCTACTACTTGCGCGTCTCCGAGTCGCCTTACAGCGTGGGTCAGCGCGCCGAGTTTCCCTACGGGCTCCGCGTCGATATCGACTGGTGCGGCAACGGCATCTGGGGGCCGCTCGAAGAGTGCGACGACGGCAACACCGCCGATCTCGATGGCTGCAGCGCCAGCTGCGACACCGAGTGAGCAGCGCCCGACGCGGAAGTTACTCGAGCACGGTCATGGCAACGACCTTGAAGCCGTTGGCGGGCACGTCGACGCTCTCGGACAGCTTGTGTCCGCGAGCCTGGAGCAGCACCCGGTGCTTGCCGGGGGGGACGCGAACACGACCGAAGGCCATGCGCGCCGGTAGCGTCGCCCAGCTTCGTGTGTCGGGGGTGTCGACCGCCGTCAGCGTCGCCTGAGTGCCGAGGTTGAGCAGCAGGCCCAGCGCGTCGTCGCCCGCGGCCTTGCCCGCGACGTTGCCCGCGACGACACGCGAGATCATACGGGTGATGGCGGCGGCGATGATGGCGCCGCGCGCATGGTCATAGGCGCTGCGCACCTCGCGATCGACCGCCAATGCTCCCTCGAGCTGTTGCCAGTCGCCGTCGAGACCGAAGCCTGGAGTGTCGTAGGTGCCGCGGGGCTTGCCGAGCTCGGGGTAGTTGACCCACGTCACCAGGCCCTGCAGCGCGAGCTCGTTGGCCCGCGCGTGATCCGTTGGGCTCATCCAGGCGCTCGCGTACGTCAAGGCGAGGCCGATCGGGATGCGCTTGGCGAACTTCGCAGGGACGCGTCCGAAGTTGACGATGGCGAATATCTCGCCGCTGTCGTCCGCCACGGGCGGGCTCGCGCTGGCGCCGCTGTCGTCAGCCACGGGCGGGCTCGCGCCGCCGCCGGTGGCGGCCGCTTCCGTCCCCGCGGGCAGCTCTGCTTGAAACGAGAGCTCGAAGTCGTTGGTTTTTGCCAGGGTGGCAGCGAGGCTCGCCGCGAGCACGGGCTCGATCGCGACGCTCTGGTCCGCGTCGAGTGCTGCCTGCGTCGGGTCCTCGCCGCTGATGAGCTTGCGCAGGCGCGGAGTGCTGTAGCCGGAGAGGCTCGACAGGCGCGTGACGGCGTCGCGCAGACTCTGATAATTGCCGAACGCGAGCGCCTCGTCGTAGTAGCGCAGCGCCTGATCCGGCTTCCCGCTTTTTTCGAAGGTGAAGCCCGCCAGGTAGCTGCCCGGCCCCATCATGGCCTGGGCCGGGTTCTCGCTCTCTTTCAGGTATTTCTGCATCACCGCGAGGCGACGGGCTTCGATGCGCGCTCCGTTCAGATCACCGCGCGCCAGGTAGTTCACCATGTTCATGGTGTTGATCATCAGCTTCTCGTACGGCGGCGCCTTGTAGGGCCCCGTATCGTCCGAGAACATGTACTTGCCGATGCTGTCGAGCGCGTTCCGCGAAAAGTCGAGCAACTCGATTTCCTTGTCGGCAAGCTCCAGATCGCGGCTCGCGAGCTCGTACTTTTCGAGTTGCTGGAGGATCATCGAGCGATCGAGGAGCAGCAGCGTGTTGTCGCCGCCCACGTCCTCGGGGATTTCCTTCTCGCTTTTGACCTCGAGCTGTTCGTTGTAGAGCTGAAGCGCGGCTTTCGGCCGCCCCGCGTCCAGCGCGCTCCGCGCCTCGAGCGTGCGATCGGAGTGACCGGCGCACCCCACCAGCGTCAGCAGCGCGAGCAACGCCAGGCCGCGCGCGACGAAGCCCAGCGTGTCTTCTACGCCGCCTGGAGTTCCGTGAGCCGGCCTCCGCGGACCGTCGATGGCCATGGCAACGTGCTCGTCTACAGGATGGCTTTGGTGACCGAAGTCTTGTTTTGAAACAGGATTTCACCGGTTTCGACGGACAACACCTGCATGAACATGAAGTATTGAACTCGTCGCTCGCCGTCCAGGCGTTCGTCGGCGCTGAAGACCTTGCCCGTGATGAAGTACTTGGCGCCGATCTGATTGCCCCAGCTGGAGACCTGGGCGGGGTTGAACGCATCGCCTTGCTGCTGCTTGACCTCGGTCATTAGCTGGCCTTGCCGCTCGACGGTCACGACCCGCACGTGGCCGGCGTTGACCAGCTGGGTTTCGATATCGCTGATCAGCGCCTCGAGCACGCTGTCGATGTGTTCGCTGGTGTCGTTGCGCAGGGTCAGTACGGCGACCGCTGGTCGATCCTCGCCTTCCCAGCGCTTGACCACGGCCGAGCTTTGGAGCGCGGTCATGTTCTCGTGCAACATTTTCTGCAGATCGCGCCGATCGAGACCGGTGCTCATGGCCTCGTCGTCTAGCCCTTCCATTTCATCGCCACGGACCGCTCTGGGTCCGCAGGCCGTGAGATGACCGAGCGCAATGCCAAAACTAAGAACGAAAGCGAGCGAACGTCCGAGCTTCATGCTGAAATCCCTTCCACGGTTCGACGAGAACGCCCCTGATTTCATACAAAGGCGGTAATAGCACGGACGACGCGCCCGGCCATGGCGCTTCGAAGCGCTCATGCCGTGGCTAGTTGGCCGGGCGTCAAAATTCGGGCTCGCCGTGCTAGCGGCGAACCGGGATGATCTGGACGCGGCGGTCGTCGCCCTCGCCGTCACTCTTCGTGATCACGCCTTCGAACTTCGCGAGGGCCAGGTGCACGACCCGTCGATCACGCGGGTTCATCGGCTCGAAGGTGATGATCTTGCCCTGATCGACGGCTTGTTTGCCGAGGCGCCGGGCCATCGTCGCCAGCGAGTTGTCGCGCCGCGAACGATACCCTTCGGCATCCACCAGGACGTGACGGCGGTCGAGGCCTGGCCGATTGATGACCCGGTGGGTCAAAAATTGGATCGCCTGGAGCACGGCGCCTTTTTTCCCGATGATGCGCCCCGCGTCGCGGCCGATGATCTCGATGTTCACTTCGTCGACCTCGTCTTCGTTCTTGGGCCGGCGCAAGCGCACGTTGCAGTCCATCTCCATCTCGAGCACGACCTTGGCGACGAAGTCGAGGGCCTGCTGCGCGCGTTCGTCAGGCGCGGTGTAGGGGTCACTGCGTCGCTTGCGCCGCCGGCGCTTCTTCGGTGCCCCGTCGTCTCTGTCCTCGGCCGAATCAAGAACCTCGCCGTCCTCGCCGTCGCCGTCCTCCCCGTCGTCCTCCCCGTCGTCGAAGTCGTCGTCCGGGTCGTCATCGCTCGCGTCACGCTCCGAATTCGGCGCACCTTTGTCGTGTGCGGCCGCCGCGGGGCCGCTCGGGCTACCGGTGGGCGGACCGTCCTGACTGTCGTCTGCTTCGTCCCAACCGTCGTCCGAAGCTGCATCTGTAGGGTCGATCATGGTCTATGCCTTTCGTTCCGTCAGAGATGCCGTGGGGCTCAGGTTCGCGTCGTTTTTGTCGTCGCGCGCCTTACCTTTCCGGCGTTTCCCCTTGCCGGATGCTTTGGGCTCCACTGGCTCCCCTGTGGTGTCGATGATGGATTGGTTCGGAGTGTCCCCGCCTTTGCCCGTCGTCCGCTTCACGTAGCGTTCGACCACCTGCTGTTGCACGATGCCGAGCAAACTGTTGGTGAACATGTAAACGCCCAGGCCTGCCGGCAAGAAAAGCATGAAGACGGTAAACATGCCGGGCATGAAGTACGTCATCATCTTCTGCTGAGCCGGGTCCATTTGCATGGGCATCATCTTTTGCTGGACGAAGTACACCGCGCCGATGATGAAGGGCAGCAGGTAGTACGGGTCGGGCTGCGACAGGTCCGGGAACCACAGGAACGGGATGTTGTACAACTCGACGGCGGTCTGAAGCGTCGTGTACAGCGCGAACCACACGGGCATTGCCGCCAGCTGAGGCAAGCAACCCTTCAAGGGGTTGACCTTGTGCTTCTTCCAGAGCTCCATTTGCGCGAGGCCTTTGGCCTGCGGGTCGTCCTTGAACTTCTCGTTCAGCTTGTCGATCTCCGGCTTCAGCTCGCGCATCTTGATCATGCTCTTGATCGAGGGGATCGAGAGCGGGAACAAGAGCGTACGGGCACACACCGTGAGCACGATGATCGCGAGCCCCCAGGTTCCGACCCACGAATGAACGGTGAGCAGGAAAGAGACCAGGATTTTCGCGATGGAAGCGAACCACCCGAGATCGATCAGTTGCTCGAGGTCGTGGCCCGAGGCTGCCAGCGAGTCGCGCTCTTTGGGGCCGAGGTAGCCACCGACCTTGTAACTGGCGCTGGCGCCTGGAGCGAGCTCGATGGGGGCATACGCGAGCCGTGCGCGGTACAGGGCACCCGCCTGGGGGTCGGCGCTGCGCGACTTGTAGCGCGCATCGTCCCAGAGCTCGTAGATCTGCACCTGGCACTTCGGCGCGCCCTTGGGCGATTGCACCGCCGCGAGGGCGTTGGTGAAGTAGGCATTCGAAGCCGCGCCGACGCTGCCCGGCCCGTTGCTTTCGAACCAATAGCCCGTGTTGAGCGGCGTGCGCCGGAAGACCTCGGCATCCTGGAAGTCTTTGGGTTCGAAGTCTTCGACCCGGCGTCGATCGGCGTGCCCGCCCTCCAGAATGCACTCCACGTGGGTGTGCAGCGGGTTCACGCGGAACATGTGATTTTCCACGTCGGCGTCCCGGTGGAAATCGGTGGTGTCGAACGTGAGGGCGTGGGTGAGCGGGCGCTGAGCCAGGTTCTTGATGCTGACGCTGGCGAGCAGCTCGTAGGGCTTGCCGGTGACCTCGATCCGCTTCTGGAGCTGGACCTTGTCGTCCTGGTACTCGAAGTCACAGGATTTCGCGTCGTGGCGCTTGAGCTGCCAGTTCAGTACGTCGAAGTCGACCTGCCAGTCTTCTGCCCGTTTGGGCGCCGCCGCTGGGTTTCTGAGGGAAACGTGCAGCGGATTGTATTGAGGGTGGTCGGGCGTAGTGACGAGGTCCGTGGGCGTGCCGCCTTTGCGGTACTTGTGCTGCAGCAGCTTCAGGCCGACCAGCGACGCGCCGCGTTCGCTAATGGTGGCCTCCAGCCGATCGCTCCACAATTTGCAGACCTGCGGCTTACCGCTCGCCTGCTGGACCTTCAAGGCCTGGTGGAGCGCCGGAGGTTGGGTCTCGGCCCGATCACCGTTCCCGAAGGGATCGAAGAAGGTGATGAGGAAAAAGATGCCGGCGCCCAGCAAGAGCCAGCGCACTAAGCCGCCGCGTTCCATGGTTGTTGTCTAAGAGTCCTTTGAGTGAGGTGCGCAGTCGGCGATGGACGAGGCCTGAGGTGATGTACTCGGCGTCAGAGACGCGAGGGGCCTGAGGGGGTCGACGCCGAAGCGAGCCAGTGGTTCGATGCGCCCTCGGTGGGCGTGCCGGCGGGGTGCGTGCCGGTGGGAAGGGGGGGCGGATCGTAGCCGCCGGGGTGAAATGGATGGCAGCGCGAGAGGCGCTTGATCGTCAGCCACACGCCCTTGAGGCTGCCATGATGCTCCAGGCACTCGAGGGCGTATCGCGAACAGGAGGGATGAAAGCGGCAGCATGGCCCAAGCAGCGGAGACAGGGTCCACTGGTAGACCCGGATCAACGAGATCAGCAGCTTGGTCATGTTTCCGCGCGCAGTTTGCGTCGTTTAGCTGCTGACCGCCAGCCGAGATTGGCGAATTTCTCTGTCCTTCGCCGCCTGCGCCAAGGGACGGCCAAGCGCTGGTTTTAGCGCACGAAACTCGGAGAGCACCGCTCCCGAGCCGAGCTCGGCCAGGGAGGACCTGGCGATCACCAAGAAATCGAAGTCGGCGGGCCACAGCTCGCTGCTCTGGCGAAACGCCTCTCGAATCACGCGCTTAGTGCGATTGCGCTGCACGGCGTTTCCAACCCGCTTGGAGACCACCAGGCCCAGGCGGGCAGGGCCAGGAACGGCTACGTCGCGTGCGTAGACCAGCAGGATGAAATGGCGCCGCACCAGCTTTCTTCCGAGCCGTTGTGCGGCGCGAAATTGCGCCCGTTGCCGAACCCGCCGCTCCGCCCCGAAACGGCGCTCACTCACGGGCGCCTGCCCAGAAGACGACGCCCCAGGGTGATGCGGCCCATCGGCCTGGGTTACTTCTGGTAGGCAGTGACTGCCAGACGCCAGCGGCCGCGGCGGCGCCGGTTCTGCAGGACTTTGCGCCCACCTTTGGTGCTGTTTCGCTTGCGGAACCCGTGGGTCCGCAGCCGGCTCACGTTGTGGGGCTGAAAAGTGCGTTTCATGGGGTCCTCGAAAGGGCGGGGAGTCAGCCACGTTCGTCAGGTCAAGTCAAGTCGAAACACCCAGAATTTGGTGCGCCGGCTGCGACGGTGAGTTGCATGGCTCGCGCGCTCGTGATACCCGGTGCGCCGTCATGCGCGACAGAATTCGACTGGTGTCCTCGGCTGGTACGGGGTTCACCTATTACACCACCAAGAACAAACGCACCCAAACCAACAAGCTCGAACTCAAGAAGTACGATCCGGTGGTGCGCCAGCACGTCATCTTCAAAGAACAGAAGATGCCGCCGCACAGCAAGTAACAGCGCACAGCAAAGTAGGCTGTTTACTCGCTCGCGCGCGCTTCGTGGCCCAACGTCGCTGCGCGCGGGGCATCGCTCGGGTTTCTCACACAGCGAAACCCGAGCGCCGGCACGTGGTACGTGCGCCGAGCCGCGCCTCGGTAGTAGACGCGTAGCGCGTACTTGCTGCGGTTCCAGCCGCCACCGCGCAGGCTGTACACGTAGCAGTGGTCGCCGAGGAAGGGGTGCACGGCCCGATACGGATCCACCTGTTGGGTGGCGGCGTAGGGGTACGCGCAGTCTTTGGTCCACTCCCAGACGTTGCCGCCGAGATCGAAGATGTCGCCGTCCGGCCACGACGTCTTGCCCTTGGGGTGGGCCTTGACCGGGCTCGTGTTGCCGCCGCGGCAGCCGACGTCCCCCGCGGGGTCGCTCTTGGGAGCGCCACCCGGGGTGAAGTCCGCCAGCTCGTTCTCGCAGCTTGGGTCCTCGTCGCCCCACGGGTAGCGATGCTTGCCTTGCCCCGCCGCCCACTCGAACTGCGCCTCGGTGGGGAGATCCTGGCCGCGCAACTCGCAGTAATGCGAAGCCTGATCCCAGGTGACCATGTTGAGCGGATGCTGCTCGTGATCGGGCAGGGTGAAGGTGCTGTTCACGTCGCGCCATTCGGGCTTGGTGCATTGACCTCGCTCGACGCAGGTGCGGTAAGCAGCCACGGTGACCTCCGTCTCGTCCATGCAAAATGGGTGCGTGAGGACGACCGTGTGTTTCTGATTGGACTCCCCCGGTTCCCCGTTGCCCATGGTGAAACCTTCGGGGGGCGTCTTGGGCACGAACACCTCGCTGGCAGGGCAGTTGGGTAGACAGCTGCCTGCCTCGCAACGCTCCAGGCTCGAGCACGCTGGTTGGCACGCTCGTGCGACGGCGGAACTCGCCGGCCCTTGAAGCGCGTGAGGCGCGGGCGCTCGGGTGCTCACTGGACTTATGGAAGCATGAGCAGCCGGGATTGCCGTGCTGCTCGAATCAGACCGATCCGGTGCGCTGCACGCGACGAAGGTCAATGCGCCGAAACCGCCACCAGCCAGCACGGCTTTGCAGGCACGGATCAGCGCCGCAGAGCGTCTCCCGGGTGAAGCCTCGGGTAATCGACCCAATTGCGGCGGAGCCATCGAGCGGAGTGTAGCGTCGGCGGCGCGCGCCTGACCAGGAAACGGCGAACGAGCGCGCGACGTCTTCGCTGAGTTGCTGATGATGAGCGCACTGGCTGTTCGCGTAGTGGTCGGCCGGTGACGCCGGTGCCCTTGCCGGAAACTTGACCGCGCGTGCTCTCGCCGGGGGCGGCGAACGAGCGCGGGCGGAGCGACCGTGGCGAGAGTGTGCGCGTGGGTCGTTTGGGGTGCGCGGCTGTCGTGAAGCGTTGTCTCGGTTGCTGGTAGCGGGGATTCGATGCACCGTATACGTGAGGTCAATGTCTCAACCAGCGCTTTCGCGCCTGATGTGCGGGATGCTCGTGTTACTTGCGGCCGCGCTCGGAGGAGGTGCTTCGTGCAACTCTCCCTCGTTCGAGATCCCGGCTGAAGGTGGCGGCGGCTCCGGCGGTGGCATCACGCGCGACGAGCTTTGCGAGAATGACGAACGCGACGGCGGCGAGACCGACGTGGACTGTGGCGGCGTCTGTGAACCGTGCGAGAACGGTCGGGATTGCGCCGTCGACGACGACTGCGTCTCGGACGCGTGCATCGACGAAATGTGCCAGCTGAAGACCTGCAACGACGGAGCGCAGAGCCCCGGCGAGACAGGCATGGACTGCGGAGGTCCGGATTGTCAGAAGTGTCTGCCGGGTAACGGCTGCATGGGTGACGACGACTGCACGAGCGGCATCTGCACGGACAACGTGTGCGTCGAGCCCAGCTGCGGTGACACCAAACGCAACGGTGAAGAGACGGACGTGGACTGTGGCGGCGACGAATGCGAGGGCTGCGCTACGGATCAAGCTTGTGAACGCGACAGCGACTGCGTGAGCGGTGAGTGTCGCGACGAAACGTGTGCCGTGGCTTGCGCCACCGGCAGCGGCGACTGCGACGGGGACAACGTCTGCGAGACGAACACGACGCTGGACGTGGAGCACTGCGGCGCCTGCGACACCGTTTGCGAGTTGCCGAACGCGACCCCGCAATGCGTGGGTGGCGAATGCGAAATCCTGGAGTGCGAACCCCCCTACGAAGATTGTGACCTCGACCCCACGAACGGCTGCGAAGTCGACCTCGAGGCGGACCCCGATCACTGCGGAGGCTGCTTCAACGCCTGCGTGGAGCTGAACGGCGCGGCGACTTGCGCAGAAGCGGTGTGCGGGATCGACTGCGACACTGGGTTCGATGACTGTGACGAGCGGCCTGAAAACGGTTGCGAGAAGGACCTGACGCGCGACGTGGCTAATTGCGGGGCCTGCGGCGAAGCGTGCGAGGCGGAGACCGAGGAAGAAACGGTTTACTGTGACGCCAATGGCTGCGGTGCCACCATTTGCGAGTCTGGTCTCGGCGACTGTGACGGTGACGGCGTGTGCGAGACGGAGCTGAGCGATAGCGAGACCGATTGCGGAGCGTGCGGCAACCTATGCGTCGCCGCGAACGGGACGGCGAGCTGCGAAGCCGGCGAGTGTGTCGTCGAGGACTGCAACGAGGGGTACAGCGACTGCAACTCCGAGTACTCCGACGGTTGCGAGGCAGAGTTGGCGGTCGACGCGCTGAACTGCGGCGAATGTGAGACGACGTGCGGCGCCGATTGTAACGCTGAGACCGGCAGCTGCAACGTCGACGAGGGTACTGCTTGGTGCAGCGAGGGCGAGTGCAAGGTCAAGACCTGCGCGACCGATCACCGCGACTGCAACGGTGACGTCGAGGACGGCTGCGAAGTCGACTACACTTCCGACTCCGGCAACTGTGGCGGTTGCGCCAGCGCCGGCGGCCGGGACTGCTCGGCGCAGTTCGCCCACGCCGATGCCCACTGCGAGGCCGGTGAGTGCGTCTTCGATGCCTGTCAGGACGACTGGCGGGACTGCGAGGGCGGTGTGGCCGACGGTTGCGAGTCGAACGTCACCTCCGACGTACAGGACTGCGGTGCGTGCGACAAGGTGTGTGGCACGACCAACGCCAGCGCTACGGCGTGTACAGCCGGCGCCTGTGATCCCGAATGCACCGGATCGTGGGATACGTGTGGCGGCTCCGAGAACGGGTGCACGACCAACCTGGCGAACGACGAGGCCAACTGCGGCGGCTGCGGCTCCAGCTTCGCTTGTGCCAGTACCGGCACCTCGTCGAACAACTGCGTCGACAGCAGCTGCGACCCGAAGTGCTCGTCGGGGCGGGGCGACTGCGATACCAGCCGTTACAACGGCTGCGAAACCAACACCAACACGAGCACCAGCAACTGTGGCGGCTGTGACGACGCCTGCAGCAGCGCCAACGGCGGCACCGCCTCGTGCAGCAGCGGCCAGTGCGCCGTCACGTGCGGCTCGAGCTTCAAGAGCTGCAACAACGAGAACAGCGCGCGTGACGGCTGCGAGACCGACGTGCGATCGAGCACCAGCAACTGTGGCGGTTGCAACGCCGCTTGCAGCGGCGCCAACGGCGGTACCGCCTCGTGCTCGGACGGCCAGTGCGCCGTCAGTTGCGGCTCGAACTTCAAGAACTGCAACAACGAGAACACGGCGCGCGACGGTTGTGAAACGGACGTGCGGAACGACCCCGACAACTGCGGCGCTTGCAACACCAACTGCGTCTTCTGCGACGGTACCACGTGCCTGCAGCACCTCGACGTGACGGTGGTGAAGACCTCCGGCGAGCAAGAAACTTCCACGAGTACCGGCTGCGGGTCGACGCAGCTGACCATGACCCACACGCTCACGAGCGGCAGCGACCTCGAGCACGACTATCGACTGCTCGTGCTCGGGCTCGGGTTCCAGGCGAACACGAACAACGCCACGCCGTGCGAGGTCAGCTACGGCGCGCAGACGTTCACGCGCGTGACCGACCTGGCGGCCAGCGACGGCACGGTGGGCTACATCTACATCATGAAAGAGGACAAGCTCCGCGCGGCCTCGAACGACTCGTTGGTCGTGCGGATCAATGAGCACAACTCTTACGGCATCATCGCCGCGCAGTTGCTCGAGCTGACCGGCGTCGACCAGGTGAACCCTATCAACGGCGCGCATCAGACGACCAACACGAGCTTCAGCCTGAACCCGAGCAGCGGCAGCGGACTCACCGTCGGTGACCCGGGCTCGCTCGTCTACACGCACATCGCCCGCCGCTCCGCCGAACCGACGGCGTCGTTCCGCACGTTCTACCAGTCGATCCGCGACGCGCGCGTAGCCGCAGGGCATTTCTTCGCCGACGACGACGATGCCGCGTCGACCATCAGCTGGGGTGGCGGCGGCTTCTCGCACAAGCTTTCGGCCATCTCGGTGCAGCGTGCGGTGAACGTCTGCCAGACAGGCTGCTAGGCCGAACCGCACTCTAGGCGCGTCCGCGCCTGCTCCTGGACCCGAGTGGCGATTTCCTCGCCCGGCGCCATACCTCGCGGGCCGATGTCGAGATCTCCCGTTCCGTGGCGCCAAGGGCCGCTCACGATGCTCCTCGGATACTTGTTTCTCGGGCTGGCACCCGTGCTGGTGCGGAGCGCACGCGACGTCGGCTGGAACGCACCCTTCACGGTAGTGGCGCGCTTTGGGCTCGCCAGCGTCTTCATCGTCTTCATTGCTGCCGCGCGCAGGCGCTGGCTCACCACGAACAACCGCTGGCTCTTGATCTGGCGCGGCATCTTCGGCGGCCTGGCCGTGCTCTTGTACTTCACGTCGGTGCAGCTCACCGGTGCGGGCGTCGGAACGCTGCTGAACTATACCTACCCGATCTGGGCCAACGTCTTCGGCGCCGTGTTCCTCGGGCAACGCGGGTTTCGCGGCTTCTGGGCGCTGCTCGCGGTCGCGGTCGCCGGCGTGTACTTGGTGATCGACCCGGTATGGACCCAGCTGCCGTCGTTCGGGGAGCTCGCCGGGATCGTCTCCGCGATGCTGGCGGGCGCGGCGGTGCTCTGCATCAAGAAGCTCCGGGAGACCGACGAGAGTCTCAGCATCATCTGGAGTTTCTCGGTCTTCGGCCTGCTGTTTTCAGTTCCGGTCGCGGTGCTCGACACGCTCGCTTCGACGAAGCCGCTGCCCTGGAGCGACCTTCACGGGTGGTGGTTGCTCGTGCTCACCGGAGTGTTCTCGTTCCTCGGACACGTGTACTTCACGCGCGGCTATAAACACACGAGCCTGCAGTTGGGCTCGGTGCTCGCGTTGACGGTGCCGGTGGTCGCGGTGCTTTGCGGCTGGTGGTTTCTGGACGAGCCGCTGTCACCCACGTTCGTTGCGGGCGGTCTGCTGATCCTCGCGGCGAGCGCGTGGATTGGCATCCGCGACGGCCAAGAGCTGCGAGCTGCCGCGTCTGCGGAGTCGATCACAGGTACGGCCCGCAGCGCCCCCTGAAATTGTGACAGGTGTACTGGTTCTGGTCTGGGCAATCCTCCGGCCCAGCGCAGGCACAATCGCCGATGGGAACGCATTCGCCCCAGCAACTGCCCTGCACCGAGGGCACCTGCATTTCCGGACACTCGGGCGGGGCCGCGCGGCAAAAGGCTGCTGCTGGCACGCAGCTCGAGCCACTGCTCACCGCCGCGCCGGATCCGGTCACGTTGCTGCTCACGGTTGTCCCGGCGCCGCCCGAGCTGTCAGTGCCGCCCGAGCTGTCAGTGCCGCCCGAACTGTCAGTGCCGCCCGAGCTGTCAGTGCCGCCCGAGCTGTCAGTGCCGCCCGAGCTGTCAGTGCCGCCTGTACCGTTAGCCCCACCAGAGCTCGCAGGAGCCGTGGTCGACCCCGACGTGGAGCCGGCTCCGTCCGAACTGGACGTGTCGCCAGCGCTCGATTCGGCGCAGCCGGCGTGACCGAGCAGAGCCAGGGCGAGGAGCATGGCGTGGCGCATCCGAGAAGCTTTAGCGTCGGCCTGGAAAGCTTTCCATCTCGCTTTTCTTGCGCCCCGGGCTCACCGCGATCACGGAGGTCCGCGCTCCTGTCGGAAACCGCCCAAGAATCGGGACCGCACCCAGCCGCACTTCGCGGCAAATATTGCGCCCGCTCGAGCTTCGGGGGGCAGCGTGGATTTGCGAATCGGCGTGACCAATAATTACCCTGGAGCTGCCAATGTTCACCGATCTACGCGCGAGAGACATCATGACCCGAAACGTCCTGACGGTGTCCGAAGAGTGGACGCTTCCAGAGCTCGCGCGATTTCTCACCGATCAGAGCATCTCGGGTGCACCGGTGACCAACACCGATGGAAGGCTGGTGGGGGTCGTGTCGGTGACCGACGTCGCGCGCGCTGCGGGCAGCACCACCGCGCGCTGGGTAGAGCCGAACACGCTCTACCACCACGAAGGCGATCTCGGCGCCGACGACCTCGGATCGCTGGTCGTCGAACTCGAGAGCGACCTCACTGTCGGGCAGATCATGACGCCCGTGGTGTTCCAGGTGGACATCGAGAGCAGCGTCAGTCACGTGGCAGACACGCTGGTCCGCGGCCGCATCCACCGCGCGTTCGTGGTCGAGCGGGGCAAGGTCGTGGGCGTGATCAGCGCGCTCGATCTGCTGCGCGGGCTCTGCTGACGGCCCCGAGGCTGACGCCAGCGAGGCGCCATCGAGGCCAGAAGTCCCAACCGCGGCGTGCCGGAACGACCGCCACGCCGGGCGTGCTCCCTGCATTGAAATGTTGCACTCGCGCGCGCTCCGCCCCGCCGCCCAAGGGACGCCTGACTCGACAAGTCCAATCTGGACGCGGTAGAACGCGTCGAGGTCAAGAAGAGCTATGCGCACGTTTGGAGCACTGGTGGTTCTGTTGATGGTAGCGGGCTGCGGAGCTGGAAAGCCCGCCGAAAGCCCCGACGACGAAGCCAAGGCGACGGCCGAAGCTGACTCGAAAGAGGGTGAGGCTGAAGAAGCCGCGGCTGACACCTCGGGTGACGAGTCCGAGGGCGACGGCGAAGCCGGGGCCGAGGCCGAGAAAGAGAGCGAGCCCAAGCAGGATGCCCAGCGCTTGCTGACCGAGGAAGGCACCTCGTTCTTGTATGACTTCTCGAAGTCCGAGGCTGGAGAGAAGGCCAAGGAACGTTGTGAGAAATCCTCCGGCGACAACGCCGAGAAGAACGCCAAGTGCATGGCCGCCGCGACGAAGGCCGTCAAACCGCAAGGGTTCAAGTTCGACCGTGACAAAGAAACCGAAGACGGTTGGCTCTTCGTGCGCTTCGAGATCCGCGGCACCAAGCCTGTCGAAACCAATCGGATCAAGGCCGAGTTCGCCGACGACACCGGCTCGAAGATCACCATCAAGACTCAGGGCCCCGACAAGGCGCGTGGCGGCAAACCCGTACCGGCGAGCTTCGAGATCGAGATGCCCGACCGCTACACCATCATCATCAACGAACCCGGCCGCGGCAAATCCGTCTACGAGCCGAAGCTGGGCTTGTTCGACGCGCAGTAGGCGCGCTCAGGCTGCGCCGTTCTTGGCCAGCTCGACGATCAGCCGCACGGGGTGAGCGCTGCCACACGGCCTGTGCTGGAAGGTCGCACGCCGGCATCGGCGCGCTGCCCCGATGCTTTCGATCGCATAGTGAACCGGCGGGCGTAGGGGCCCGCCGGGAGCTCGGCTAGCGCAAGAAAAGCAAGAAAGCTGTGCGTTACCTAAGGACTCGGCGCGAACGGTAGGACTAGTGACCGTCGCGCTCGAAAACCTGAGGATCTCCCCGGAGCGCCTCCGCGGCACGGTCGGGGAGCGTGCACAGTGCGGCCACCCAGCGTTCGGTGTTGGCGGGGCTCGGATCCGAAACATTCGTCATGATTTCTTGCATCGACACTCGACCCAACTGGCCCAGACTCACGGTCACTTGGT
>JAICQQ010000009.1 GCA_025937785.1 Polyangiaceae bacterium | reverse complement strand
GTAGCCAACATTCGCTAAGAGGAACGGGGCTTCATCGGCGTGGCGACCGAGCCGTAGTGCGTCGCATGCGTCACGGTGGGGCTGCCTTCATCCGCGAGGAACATTGACCGTGCCGCGACCTGACGCAAAAACTTCCGAACCGACCGACCTGGGCGCTGACGCGCTCGGCCGCACGGGAGGGTCCAAGCTCGGAAAGATTCTTGTCGTCGATGATCAGCGCAACATGCGCACGACGCTCGCCATGATGCTGCGTGGGTCCGGGTTCGAGGTCGACGAAGCCGCCGACGGTGCGCTCGGGCGAGAGATGGGAGCCACCGGGGCCTACGACGTCGTCATCACCGACCTCCGGATGGGCGACTTCGACGGCATCGACGTGCTGCGCGCCGTCAAAGAATCACAACCGATGACCGAGGTCATCGTCATGACCGCCTACGGCACGATTGAAAGCGCCGTAGAAGCCATGCGCCTCGGTGCCTTCGACTACATTCAAAAGCCGTTCACCGAGCAAGAGCTGATCGTCAAGGTGTCCAAGGGCCTCGAGAGCAGGCGCTTGCACGGCCAGGTGCAGGCGTTCGCGCAAGAGTTCAAGGAGCGTTACCACTTCGAGAACATCGTGGGCCGATCGCAGTCGATCCGCGACATCATGACACGCGTGGTGAAAATCGCGCCGACCGACGCCACGGCCTTGATCACGGGCGAGAGCGGCACGGGTAAAGAACTGGTGGCGCGTGCGGTGCACGCCAACAGCAAGCGCGCCGATCGCCCCTTCGTAACGGTGAACTGCGCAGCGATCACGGAGACGTTGTTGGAGAGCGAGCTGTTCGGGCACGCTCGCGGCGCATTCACCGGCGCCGTGTCCGCCCGTAAGGGCATGTTCGAAGAGGCCGACGGTGGGACGTTCTTTTTCGACGAGATCGCGGAAACGACGCTGTCGTTCCAGGCGAAGCTGCTCCGGACCATACAGGAAGGCGAAATTCGTAAAGTCGGTGAGAACAAGCCGATTCATGTCGACATTCGTGTGGTGGCGGCCACCAACGTCGACCTGGTCCAGGCGGTCGAAGAACGGCGCTTTCGGCAAGACTTGTACTATCGGCTCAACGTGGCCCGCTTCACTCTGCCACCGCTACGCGAGCGTCGCGAGGACATCCCGTTGCTCGTGGACTTTTTCCTGGGCAAGTACTCGCGCAAGATGAACATCCGTGCGCGGCTCGCCGAGGGAGTGATGGAGCGCGTGGTCGGCTACGAATACCCCGGTAACGTGAGGGAGCTGGAGAACATGGTGGAACAGGCCGTAGCGCTCTGCACCGGGGGCGTCGTGACCGTCGACGATATCTTGCCGCAGGCTCCCAAGAAAGAGGCTCGGTCACAAGGCAGAACCCTCGCGGACATCGTCGACGATGCCGAACGTGAGGCAGTGGAATCTGCGCTGCGCGCCTTCGATGGTAGCCGCGAACGCGCCGCAGAGGCGCTCGACATCAGCCCCACGACACTGTGGCGCAAGATGACGCGGCTCGGGATCAGCTTCGAGAACCGCTAGCACCTGCGCTCCAACCGGACTTGCTACGGCCGACGGCTGATGCCTGACGGCTGATACCTGACGGCTGATGCCTGACGGCGAAGGCGGCTTGCGCGCAGCGCCGACGCAGCGCATGGTGGGATTCGACCATGGCAGGTGGCCGCGGGAGAACCCGGAAGTTTTGGGAGGATTTCAGCGACGAGGAGCTGCTCGACCTGCGTTTTTGCGAGCTGAAGTTGTCGCTCGAAAGCGGGCCGCTGGCCCCAGCCGTCGAGCGGCTCCAGGGCGAACTCGTCGACAAACGTGTGGCGTTTCGTCCCCATGTCTGGATTTCGAGCGAATGGTTTTCGCCGGACGGGGTGGCGGGGGTGGCCGTGCCTTTTTTCCTAGCGCATCCGCGCCTGACCGCCCTCGAGAGGCGTCAGATGAGCTACGTCGAGGGCGGGACCCCCGCGGAGTGCATGCGCTTGCTCCGGCACGAAGCGGGCCACGCGATCGACACCGCCTACGGGTTCTTCAGGCGCGCAAGGTACCGCGCGCTGTTTGGCAGAACCCGGTCGCCCTACAACTCGTACTATTCGCCCCGGCCGAGTAGCAAGGCCCACGTGCACAACCTCGCTCGATGGTACGCGCAGAGTCACCCCTCCGAAGATTTTGCGGAAACATTCGCGGTATGGCTCAATCCCCAATCGCGCTGGCGCCATCGCTATCGAGGCAAGGCCGCCCTCGACAAGCTCCACTACGTAGACGAGCTGATGCTCGAGGTTGGCTCACGGGCGCCACGTCGTGTAATCAGGGAGCGGGTAGAATCATTGCCGCAGCTTACCGAAACTCTGAGCGAGCATTACGTCTTGAAGCGGCGCCACTATAGCTTTGGCCGAGCGAAGTTTTACGACCCCGCGCTCGTCAAGCTCTTCCCACCGCCGCGGCCGTACACGCGCGCCGAACGCGCCAGCGTGTTCATGACCCGACGCCGGACCAAGATCGTCGAGCTGGCGCTTACGAAGACCCGCTTCGACAGATACTCCGTGAGTCAGGGGCTGTTCGAAATGGTTTTGCGCAGCCGGCGCCTCGGCCTGCGCACGCCGAGCTCGCCCGCGCTGGGCCTGTGCCAGGAGACGGCCCGGCTAGTGCTCGCATTCCTCGAGCGGCTGGAGCAGGGGAGGCACCGACTGGTTCGATGACTGTCCGTAAGCGGCGCATCTTGGTGCTGATGCACGAAACGCTCGTCCCACCGGAAAGCCTCGAAGGCTACACCGACAAAGAGATCAACGAGTGGGCCACCGAATACGACGTGTTGGCCGGGCTGCAGAAGCTCGGTCACGACGTGTATCAGCTCGCCGTGGGCGACGACGTGCACGTCATCCGCGAGGCGATCACGGAGATCAAGCCGCACATCGTGGTGAACCAGCTGGTGCATTTTCACGGCATCGCGCAGTACGACCAACACGTGGTGAGCTACCTCGAGCTGCTCGGGCAAGCGTACACCGGGTGCAACCCCAAAGGGCTCACGCTGTGTCGTGACAAGGCGCTCTCGAAAATGCTGCTCGCGCACTACGGCATCGGCGTGCCCAAATTCGCGGTCTATCGGTTGAAGCAACGCATCACGCCCCCGGACGGATTGAAGTACCCCATGGTCGTGAAGTCAGTGGCAGAGGAGGCTTCGCTCGGTATTACCCAGGCGTCGGTGGTGTCCAACGAACAGCGCCTGAAAGAGCGCATCGAGTTCATGCGCGATTCGTACGCGGTCGACGTGATCGTCGAAGAGTACATCCATGGGCGCGAACTGTACGTCGGAGTGATTGGGAACCGCCGCTTGATCAGCTACCCGGTGTGGGAGCTGCCCTTCGAAAACCTCGGCGAGGGCGTATTGCCGATTGCAACCGAACGACTCAAGTGGGACGTCAACTTTCAGAAGCGACACAAGATCGAGACTCACCGCGCCCGTGACCTCGACCCGTTGCTCGAGCGCCGGATCGGGCGCATTTGCAAACAGATCTACCGGGTGCTCGGCATCACCGGCTATGCGCGCATCGATCTGCGGCTGGCCGAGGATGGCAGCGTGTTCGTGCTCGAGGCCAACCCGAACCCCGACCTCAAGTTCGGCGAAGACTTCGCGGAGAGCGCGGAAGCCTATGGCCACAGCTATCCTGATCTGCTCGAGCGCATCCTTCAGCTCGGTATGAACTATTCGGCGCAGCAGCGGCGAAGGGCGCGGGCGTAGTGTATCGTCTCCGTTTCGGGTTCGGGCGTCTCGTCGCGATCGAGAAGGCGTCGCCCATGGGCGCGGCCACTCGAAGAGTTAGCGCACGTCGGAGCACGTCGTGACGGACGCTGCTTCGTTCGACTACGAGCTTCCGGAGGCTCTGATTGCGCAGCGCCCAGCGGACAGGCGCGAAGCGGCGCGGCTTTTGGTGCTGCAGCCCGAACGGCTGGAGCACCGCGTGATTTCCGATCTGGCCCAGCTCGTGCCTGCCGATGCGCTGCTGGTGATGAACAGCACTCGGGTGAGGCGCGCACGCCTCTTGGGGCAGCGCGCGCGGACTGCCGGGCGCGTGGAGCTCTTGTTGCTCGAGCCCGTGCTCGGTACGCAGCGCTGGCGAGCACTCGGCAAAGCCAACCGTCCCTTGAAGCCGGGCGACGAAATCGTGGTGGGCGATCTGCGGATCGTGGTGGAAGAGAAGCACGACGAGGGAGTGCTGATGCTGCGGCTCGCGTGCAGCGAGCCTCTCGAATCGGCTTTGGCGAAGGACGGGCTTTTGCCGCTACCGCCCTACATTCGCCGCGCGCCAGACGGCGCCGACGATGACCGCTACCAGACGGTCTTCGCGCGCGAGCTGGGGTCGGTCGCGGCCCCGACGGCTGGCTTGCACCTCTCGCGCGAGCTCTTGGCCCAGCTCGAGGCCCGCGGGGTCGAGCTGGGTTACCTCACCTTGCACGTCGGAGTCGGAACGTTCCGTCCGCTCAGCGCGGAGCGACTCGAAGATCACGTGATGCACGAAGAGCGCATCGAAGTCGGCGCAGAACTCGCAGAGCAGGTGCTGCGGGCCCGAGCGGCGGGACGCCCGGTCGTCGCCGTCGGGACCACCGTCGTACGCACGCTGGAATCGGTCCTGGCGCTCGCCGGAGAAATGCGAGAGTACTCGGGGTCGACGCGGCTGTTCATCACGCCGGGTTACCAGTTTCGCGTCGTAGACGCGCTGCTCACCAACTTTCACATGCCGCGCAGTACACTCTTGGCGCTGGTGGCCGCGTTCGCCGGCTACGACCTGACCATGAACGGCTATCGCACCGCCGTCGCAGAGGGTTACCGCTTCTTGTCCTACGGGGACGCCATGTGGATTCCGAGGTGTCATGGCCGTACGATTTGAGCTCGTCCGAACTCAGGGCGCGGCGCGGGCGGGAATGTTGACGACGCCGCACGCCGCCGTCCCCACGCCTTGCTTCATGCCGGTAGCCACGCAGGCGACCGTGAAGGCGCTGACGCCTGCGGAGGTGAGCTCTGCAGGGGCGCGCATGGTGATCATGAACACCTACCATTTGTGGCTCAGACCCGGTGCCGATCTGGTGGCCGAGCAGGGTGGACTGCACGAATTCTCGCGCTGGCCCCACGCGATCGCCACGGACTCCGGCGGGTATCAGGCGTTCTCGCTCGCTGAACGCACTAGCTTGAGCGAAGCAGGATTCGACTTCGCCTCACACTTGGATGGCGCGCGGAGGTTGCTCACGCCGGAAGAGTCCATGCGCGTTCAGGGACTCTTGGGTTCGGACATCGCGCTGCAGCTCGATGTGTGCCCGCCGGCGGGCGCCAGCGCTCGCGAGCTCGGCGAAGCCGTCGAACGCACGACTCGCTGGGCGCGCCGCTGCCTCGATGCCAAGAAGCCCGACCAAGCGCTGTTCGGCATCGTGCAAGGGGGCCTCGACGTCGAGCTCAGGCGTGCGCACGCGCGCGAGCTCCAAGCGCTGCCGCTGGACGGCATTGCCCTGGGCGGGTTCAGCGTAGGTGAGCCGCCCGCTGAAATGCATCGGGTGCTGTCGCTGGTGGCGCCTGGCCTCGACCCCGCGCGCCCGCATTACCTGATGGGGGTCGGTACGCGCGAAGATCTGCTCGTCGCGATCGCCGCCGGCGTGGACATGTTCGATTGCGTCATGCCCACGCGCAACGCGCGCAATGGCCAAGCGTTCGTGCGCGGCGGGAAACTGGTGATCAAGAACGCCCGCTATCGTCACGACAAGAACGTCCTCGATCCCGGTTGTAGTTGCCCGGCCTGTGCCGGTGGCTTCTCGCGCAGCTACATCCGGCACCTGTACATCGCCGGCGAGATCCTCGCACATCGCCTGCTTTCGCTACACAATACCTACGTTTACATAGATCTGGTGCAGCGGGCCCGGCAGGCCATCTGTGAGGGGCGCTTCGATGTTTGGCAGCAACAAGAGTTGGCAGCCGTTCGTGCCGAAGCCGCGCAGTCGGTGGAAACAGTGTAGGTGCGCGTGGACGCGTCGGAAGGACGGACGGCCGCACGGGACAAACGAAGCGCTGTGACTGCAATGGGCGTCGGCACCTGCAGAGAGTGCGCTCGACACCCGACTCGAAGACCGATCACTCCAATTAGCATTGGTCCCGGGGCGCTCGCAGACTATGGTGAAAGAGTCGGACGTCCGAATGACGGGAAAGAAGCAAATTGGACGGATTCTGCTGCGACAGAGAGCACTGAGCCCGGAGCAGTTGGACAGTGCGCTGGCAGACAAGCGGGCGGGTCGCTTGGCATC
Source organism: Polyangiaceae bacterium (assembly GCA_025937785.1). Classification (GTDB taxonomy): domain Bacteria; phylum Myxococcota_A; class Polyangia; order Polyangiales; family Polyangiaceae; genus JAICQQ01. The sequence continues at coordinate 77,989 of JAICQQ010000009.1, read as the reverse complement.
GAGACTGACGGAGCAGGGGACCATTTCCGAAATCGCCGCATTGAAGGCGCTGAGTGAGCAACACGGCATTCCCGGCATCGACCTCGAGCAGCTGTGTTTGAACCTCGACGACTTGGATCTGCTGCCCAGAGAAATCGCGGAGAAGCACCTGATTCTGCCGGTGCTGGCGCGCGACGATCGGCTCTTCATCGCGATGGCGAACCCGCGCGAGAAGAAGGTCATCGACGAGCTCGAGTTCGTGACTGGTAAGAAGGTTTACCCGTACGTGGCGCTCGAGACCACGCTGGCGCGCGTGATAGAAACTGCATACTCACGTAAAGCTCGGGGCGACGCCTACTACGTGGGCGCCCAGTGCCCTCCCGAAACATTGGAACGGCACGGGCTGTCACCGGATGGCAGCGTGGACGAGCATCAGAGCCTCCCCCCAGCGGGCTTTCACCCCGCGGAGCTGATGAGTGAGCAGCCGTTGTCAGCGCCCGGTGTCGTCGTCGACGATGCCGTCGATCGAGCCGCGCACGACGAGCTATCGAACGACGGCTTCGGGGACATGTCGCGCGACCTGAGCGTCATCACGGATCTGCCTGAGATGGATCTGGACTCGGGCCCCTCGGTGTCGCGTGGCAAGACGGTGCTGGTCGTCGATGACGAGGCTGACATCCGAAAAATGCTCAAGCGCTTGCTCGTCACTCGCGGCTACCAGGTGTTCGAAGCGGAGAAGGGCAAGACCGCCCTGAAGATGGTCAAGGAGCACGCGCCCGACCTGATCGTGCTCGACGCCATGTTGCCCGAGGTGCACGGCTTCGACATCGCTCGCCGCATCAAGGGGAGTAAGCGCTACGGCCATATTCCCATCATCATGGTGAGTGCGGTCTACCGCGGTTGGCGCTACGCTGAGGATTTGAAGCAGAGCTGTGGCGTCGACCACTTCATCGAAAAACCCTTCAAGATTGGGGATGTCTTGACGGCCGTCGAAAGCTGCCTCGCCGAAGAGCGCCCCACGACCGATCCCCCGGAGGTCGTTTCCGGTGAGGCTGAACAAGCTCTGAATGAAGGGGTAGATGCCTATAAGGCCGGTCGGTTGGATGAGGCAATCGTGCATCTGAAGCGTGGTATCAGCATCGACCCCCTAGCGTACCGCCTGCACTTCCATCTTGGGCTTTTGTACGGCAGAACTGGGCAGGTGTTCGAAGCAATTAGCGAGCTAGAGACTGCGGTAGAGATCAACTCTCGCCACTTCCCTGCCGTTAAGAACCTCGCAATCCTTTATCAGAAGGCAGGTTTCAAGAATAAGGCTGTGGAGATGTGGCAGCGTGGGCTCACCGTAGCGCCCGACGAGGAGACCAAGCAATCGATCAAGCAGCATCTACTCAGTTTGCTATGAGGCTTTTGACCGAAGTGTAACTGGCACTGCCCCAACTCAACGCCCTGAAGTCTTGGGATAATCCTCGCCCCGCATTGAATGAAGTTCATCTGTCCGAGCTGTAAAGCCAAGTACCAGATCGCCGACGAGAAAGTCGCTGACCGCTCGGTGCGGATGAAGTGCCGGAAGTGCTCGCGCGTCATTCGGATCACCCAGCAGGGGGCGGAGCTTTCTCAATCGACCGCCCCAGATCGCGCTTCGAACCCCGACGCCATTTCATTGTTGACCAATCCACCACCTGCCGCAGATCCCTCGGTACCTCCACCTCCGGTCGCGCCTCCCCGCGCAGCTAGTCCGGGCGCACATCGACCCATGAATCCTCCGGCGCGACCCGGTGCAGGTGCAGCACCTGCTCGCGCCGCAACCACCGCCCCGCTTGCGACGGCCCCAGCGCGCGCCCCTGGCATGGCGCCTGGGCGCGGCACGCCTGGCCCTGCGCCCGCGCGCAAGAGCAGCCCAGGAGCTGCACCTGCTCGCAAGAGTAGTCCGGGGGCAGCGCCGAGCCGCGCGAGCAGTCCTGGTGCGCCGCCGGTGAAGGCCACGCCGCCTGGGGTCGCGCCCGTACGACCCGGCCCGGGCGCGCCACCGGCACGCTCCAGCGCGACGGGGTCCTCCGCGGCACGCCCCAGCGTGACCGGGCAGCGTCCGAGTGTCGGTCAGCCGCGCGCGCAGGCTCCAGCCCCCGCCCAGAAATCGTCGCCGCTCGCCTCGGCTCCCGCCCACAAGTCGTCGCCGTTCGCCTCGGCCCCCGCCCAGAAGTCGTCCCCGTTTGCCTCGGCCGTCGCCCGGCCCGTGGAAGCGACCAAACCCGCGGAACCTGCGCCCGCGCCGCCAGAAGCCCACCAGCCCGCGGAGCCGGTGGCGGCCGCAGAACCCGAGCCCAGCCCGACCACCGCGGCCGTCGCCCGCGCGCTGCGTGATTCTGCGCCCACACTGGCACAAGAAACACGCTCGCCATTCGCTTCGCGATCTAGCGAGATCGAAGAGCCGCGTGCTGATTCGCCGCTCGCAGGCGCGTTCAGCGAGGCGGTGAAGGCAGCGGAACCGGAGCTCGGACACACGGCGGACGAGTGGTTCGTGGGTATCAATGGCGTCCCCGTAGGGCCCATCAAGCTCGCCGAGCTCCGCTCCAAGGCTGCATCCCGCGCCGTCACTCGTGAGTCGCTCGTCTGGCGCGACGGCTTCGAGGAATGGAAGCCGCTCGGCACCTTCCCGGAGCTAGTGGCGATCGTCGAAGAGAGCACTTCGAGCGCCCGCGCCTCGTACGAGCCGTTCGAGCAAGAGGACAAGACGGTGCTCGCGACCTCCATGCCGCGCTCGCTGATCGAGGCCGCTACCGCGGCCGGAGCGGTACGGGTGGAGACGGCCGAAACTGCAGTGACGATCCCTGCGCGCGCGCCCACGAGCGCAGCGCAGGACATGGACGAGCTGGAGCAACTCGCGGGCCTTCAGCGCAAGGGCGGCCTCTCGTTCGCCCAAGTATTCGCGATGGCCGTAGCGATTCTCTTTGGCCTCACCGTCGGCTTCGTCGTCTTCAGCGGTACCGAGAAGACACGCGAGGTCGTCAAGTACGTCCAGGTCCCGACCGAGACCGAGAAGAAGCCCGCCGAGCCCACCACCAACGCTGCCGAAGCCGAGAAAGCCGGTGAGACTCCCGAAGCCGCCGCCCCCACCAAGGGGACCGGCGTGGCGAAGTCGACGAAGGCCCCCACCACGGGCGGCGACAAGCAGACCGGTTTGAAAGGCCTTTCCGGCCTGTCGGGGCTAGCGGCCGGACCCGGGAACGGCCCCGGGAGTCAAGCCACGGAATCGACCGCGGGCAGACCACTCGACTCGGCGGCGGTGCAGAGCACCGTGCGTCGTTATACGAGCAGCGTGAAGCGTAGCTGCTGGCAGCCGGCGCTCGACACACGCGACGCGAATGCGCCGACCTCGGCCCGCGTCTCGGTCACGATCACCGTGTCCGGCAGTGGCGCGGTACAGAACGTGAGCACGTCAGGCGATCCGCGAGGATACCGCGGGCTGGCCACGTGCATCGCTCGCCGCGTGCAAGGCTGGCAGTTCCCGCCGTCGAGCGGCCAGACCACCGTGAACGTTCCGTTCGTGTTCGCCGCGCAGTGACGGTGTGACGAACAACGTCAGCCCCCTGGTCGCGGGGCGACCGCGCGCATGCCAGACTCGGTGGCGTGGACGTGCTGGTATTGGTGCTCGCGGCGCTGGCCTTGTCGCTGCTGCTGTTCTCGCTGTGGCGCATGCTCGAACGCGCCTGGGCGACGCACGTGCGGCGGCAGCGCGCCGCGGCGGCGCGCCGCGGGGAGCTGAGCGCTCGCGCTTTGCTCTCGGACCTGGGTTACGCCATCGAGGCGGAACAGCCTGCGCAACCTTGGTTGGTGGTGACCGGGTCGAGCAGCTTCGAGATCGTGCTGCGCGCAGACTATCTGGTGAGCTGGCGCGGTCAACGTTATGTCGCCGAGGTGAAGACGGGCGATCTGGTGGCGAGCCTCAGGCACGGGCCCACGCGGCGCCAGCTGCTCGAGTACCAGCTCGCGTATCGAGCCCACGGCGTGCTGCTCGTCGACGTACTGGCTGCGACCGTGCTGCGCGTGCAGTTTCCGGCGACAGCGATGCCGCCACACGCGCGGCTGTCGAGGTTCACTTCGGAATGATGATGCCGCAGGGGAACCCGAACTGGATGCCGGTGGTCTCGGGGTCCCTGAGCGCCTCGCAGCTCGCTCCCACGAGCTCGATCTGAGTGCCCTCGTTGACCTTCCAGCCGTCGCCGCCGTCGGGCGCGTACGCTTGCGCTGTGCCCGTAGGGTTCGAAATGGTTTGAATCACGACCGTGCCTTCGTCTTCGCGGTCCTTATCGATCTCGAGCTCCCCCTCTAGATCGAAGGTGCAGCTCTTCACTCCCGCGATGACGCCGGCGATTTCTTCGACGAGCTGGTCCTGCTGCGCCGGATCGACGTTGTATGGGACTTCGGGTCCCATGGTTTCTCCGTAGCTACCTTGAGGCCACAGCGTGGGATCGAGGTCGGGGAACAGGGCCGCTGTGGCGGGGACGATGTCATCACAGAACTCGGTTTCACGAGGTGCGGCGACTGGCTGCCCCGCGCCAGCGTTGGCGAACGCCGTGAGCCAGTCCAGATCGATACCGGGATCGGGCAGGGCCACCACGAAGGTGCGAATGGGTACCTCGGTGTCCGCTCGCAGATCTTGAAGCACGCGCACCGTCAGGTCGGCGCGGCATTCGGTCGCGCCGCTGTCGCAAAAGTCGGGGTTCCCATCCGTGACGAGCAGAATGAACTTGGGTCCGGGAAATGTCGCGAAGTCCGTCTTGAGCATGTCCCGTGCCGCCGCGAGTGCCGCCGGCGTCGGTGTTTCGGTGGATACGCCCGGATGCATGATCGGCGAGTAAAAACCCTCGATGGCGGCGTAGTTGTTCTTGTCGATGATGCCGACGTCCTGCAGGTCGAGCGGGCACGTGTCGCCCTGAATTCCAGTGTAGGTTCCGAACCCGAAGCGGACATCTTCGTGCAGGCGCGACACGACTTCGAGCACGCCGTCGCGCAGCGGGTCCCAAAACATATTGTCCCACATGCTCGAGGAACGATCGACGAGGATGAACACCGTCGGAATCTCCGGTGTGAACGCGATCTCCAAACCTTGGCAAGCATCGGTCTCGTCGCGGCTGCCCACGAAGCTGCCACCGACGCCAGTGAGGAAGATCGGGCCAGTGGTGTTGGTGGTACTCGCACCGTCGCTCGTGGTCGTAGCCGCGCTACTATCGCCACTGCTCGTGGCGCCCGAGCCGTCACTGCTGGTCACTGCTGCAGCCGTGTTACTCACGCCACCGCTGCCGGTGGTGTCCGCGCCCGTGACGTTCGAGCCCTCGCTGCTGGCCCCTTCGGTGCTGGCGCCGTCGCTGCCGGAGGCGTTGCTAGCCGCGTTGCGATCGCCCTCCGGTGAAGAGGAGCTGCAGTTCAAGAGCAGCAGCAAGGACAAGCCGCTGATGAGTGAAGGTCGAAGCAAAGGTAGGAGTCGCATCGTGGCCGAGTGGCTCGCGGTCACGCCGCGGGCACTGGGTCGAATAGTAACGTCGCAACTTGGGGGCGACCAGCGCGACTCGCCTCTCATCCTGCGCTTCGGGACAGGCCCGCGTTAGCTGCGGCGGGTTACGGGCGTCCTCGCGAGCACTTTCGGTCTGCCGTGCGGGACCCTCTAGTCACGCAATGATGCTCGTGCAGTGTTTCGGTAGTTTTCGACCGCCTTTGCTCGCCCGTGGGCGTGAGCTTGTGGTGAAACGTGGTTATGGGCGCGAATTTGCTGGCCTAGCGTCATTTGGGCGAGCCGCTTTGCTCGCCCTATGGCACTAGAACCCAAACGTCAGGTGCGTCAGCGCACCCCGTTCTGAGCGCAGCGCCTGATGGCCCCGAGCCGGATCTTCTGCGCCTTGGTCAAACTGCCTTGGTTACTAAAGTTTCTGTGCCTGCACGCCTCCGTCTTTGCACGTCGGGCGGGCCGATAAGAGGAAAAATGCTCAGTCACCGAAGTCTTCTCGCTGTTGGGGCCGCGTTGTCGATCGCCGCTGCCTGTGGCGGTTCGTCCAAGTCCGGAGATGACGACGAAGGGGGCGCGGAATCCGTTTCCGGAAACAACGCAGTCGGCAGCAACGGCGTCAACATCGGCAACGCCTCGAGCGGCAGCAGTGGGTCGGGTGGGCCGACCGGCGTCGGCGGGACCAATGCGGATGGCTGCGCGCCGGCGCCCGACGACGAGGGCTGTGTGGGCACCGCGTACGAAGGCGAGAACATTCCGCTCGATATCTTCATCATGTTCGATCAGTCCTGCTCGATGTCGTGCCCCATCGAACAGGGGGGACCGGGCCAGTGCTGCTGCCAGCCGCCAGCGACGGGATGTTCGAATCAGCGCATCGATCCGGTGCGCTCCGCCGTGAATCAGTTTTTGGAAGACCCGCTGAGCGCCGGGATCGGCGCGGGCATCGGCTTCTTCGGCTACTACACCGTGGGCGACACCTCGTGCGATCCGGCAGACTACGCGCGCGCTGCGGTCCCCATCGCACAGTTGCCAGGCAACGCATCACAGGTAGCGGCGGCGCTGAACGCCGTGCTGCCCACGGGCGAAACCCCGACCGACATGGCGATTCAGGGCGCGTGTGACTATCTCAACGCCTACCATGACGAGCGTCCCGGCAGTAAGAAGGTCATCCTGCTCGTGACCGATGGCGTGCCAGAAACGCCGCAGAGCGACTGCGATCCGTCGGTCGAGGGTGCCGCGCGGGTCGCGCAGGAGTGCTTGAACGGCAACCCGAACATCGAAACGTACGTGCTCGGCGTGGGGCAAGCACTCGACAGTCTGAACGCGATCGCAGAGGCGGGCGGGACCGAGCGCGCGTACTTGGTCGAAAGCGGGGACGTGGCGGGCTCGGTGCTCGAAGCGCTGAACGCCATTCGCGCCGACGCCTCCATTCCCTGTTCGCTGCCGATTCCACCCCCGCCCAATGGTGGGGCCCTGGACTACAACAAGGTGAACCTGGGAATTTGCAATGCTGCGGGCGACACGGTAGCGACGTCGTACGTGCCCTCGGCCGACGACTGCCAGGGGGCAGGCAACTGGTACTACGAAGACACGGCCAGCGGTAGGAACATCACGCTGTGCGATGCGACGTGCGACACGGTGACGGCCGCGGGGGCGAAGCTGTTCTTCAACGTCGGTTGCACGCGCGTGGACGATCCGGATATCGAGTGAACGAGCCGGAGGTCGTCGGCCTCGACACCGGGGGGTGCATGGCCCCCGCGTGTCCTTGGAACTGACCGTGGTCGGAGCGGCGGGGTTACGCGGCGCGTTTTCTCAGGCGACAGGGAAAAGCGGAGCGCGGCTGCCTGAAGCAAGACAGCGTCGGTGACTGTCCAATGAGGACAGTTGCGCTCGTTACCTGTAACGGGACGATAACACTTTGATTTTTCACTAGTTTCTGGAGTTTCTCGAGATGAAAAGTTCTCCAACGGGTAGCACTCGACGTCCGCGTCGTTGGTTGTTCGGGGCCAGTGTGCTGACGACAGTGGTCACTGGGCTCGCGAGCGGCTGCGGTGGTAGCGACGGTAGCAGCGGCTCGTCCGACAGCGGCGGAGCCACGGTCACTACCAACACCTCGACCTCGACCGCTACCGCCACCGCCACCGCGGGTTCGAGCACCACGGGCTCGGCGACCACCAGCCCTTCGAGTACGACGAGTCCTTCCAACACGACGACCGGCAACGACACCACGACCGGCACCAACCAGTCCACCTCGGGTGGCGCCGGCGGGGCTGCCGGCGCGCCAGGTACGAGCGGTGGCGGCGAAGGTGGCGGTGCCGGCAGTCCTACGACAGGCGGACCGGGCGGCGACTGCGGTGCCGCAGGCGAATCTTGCTGCATGGGTCGTGTGTGCGAAGCAGGCGTTTGCGTGGGCTTCGGGATGGACAGCGCGTGCGAAACCGAGTGCGGCGCTCCTGACCAACCCTGTTGCGGCGGCGGCGACGGTGACTGCCAGTCGGGGCTGGATTGCAACGACGGCACTTGCGAAGGCGAGCCGTGCGGCGCCGTTGGCTTGGCTTGCTGTGACGGCATGGGTATGGGCTGCTTCGGCGGCGCCGAGTGCGTCGCTGGAACCTGCGAGGCAGCACCTGAGGATTGTGGCGGCATGGGGGAACCCTGTTGCGAGGACGACGAGTGCAACGGGCCGCTCGAATGCAACGCCGAAGGTGAGTGCGCTCCAGAGCCTGGGGACGACTGCGGCGGCATGGGGGAACCCTGCTGCGAGGACGACGAGTGCAACGGGCCGCTCGAATGCAACGCCGAAGGTGAGTGCGAGTTCAACCCGTGAAAATGGCTTGGCGCCGTGGCCGCCTGCGCGGGCGGCCGCCGGCCTAGCCGAGATCGTGTCTGAGCACGCAGGCAGTCTGACCGCGTGCGTAGTAGTGCGGCACGCGGCGTAGGATCTTGAAGCCACGCCGCCGGAACAGGTCGATAGCCTCGAGGTTGCCGTCCGCGGTGCATAGCTCGAGCGCTGGTGAGCCGCGGCGGCGGGCGCGCGCTTGCTCGGCGGCGAGCAGCGCGCTGCCGACTCCGAGCCCGCGCTCTTGGTAGTCCACGGCGATGGCAACCAAATGCGCGGGGCCTTCGCCCCGGAAGTCAGTCACCGAAAAGCCCACGGGCCGGCCGTCGCGTTCGGCGATCAGCGTCGAGCCCGTGCGCAGCATCGACAGCGTGTGAGCTCCCGGGCGTTGCGAAAATTCGGCGAACGCCTCGCCGGCGAGTTGCTCTACGAAGGCTTGGTCCGTGCTGCGGTACGGTCGAATTCGCAGGCCCCGATGGGCCGTGGGGGGCGCACGCATCCCAAAGCCTCCCACGGTCGAGGGGCGAGCGCTTACTTCGGGATGACGATTTCTTTGACCTTGTCCATCAGCGGAGGAATCACCGGGCGATAGCCGTAGTCCGGTGCGCTGGGATCGGTCAGGTTGCCGGGGCAGATCGAGGACACCACGGCACCTTGCGAAAGCCCCCTCAGCACCTGGAGGATGCGGGTGCTGGGGTATGCTTTCGCGTAGCGCTGCAGCGTCTCCGGCGTGGTCGAGCCCGCGGCCTGGCACAGCGGGTTCTGTGCTTCGAGCAGGGTCGTGGTCTGACCGTCGATGCAGTCGCAGGAGCCGCTCGTCTCCGTCGCGCAATCGCGAGGTTCCGGCAGTTCGAAGGTGCACGCGTACTGCAGGTCACCGTTGCCGGTATTGTACTCGTGGCCGTTGATGGGGTTAGCCGCGCCGGCCGCGGTCGGCGGCTCCATCGCGACGCTGGTGAGCGGATGCGTGCCGCTGCGCGGTACCGCCGACTCGATCATGAAGGGGTCGCCGGGCAGGGTGCCGGCGTCGGGGTCGCCGAGGATGAGCGCCCAGCGCCCCTGGGCTTCGAATTCTTCGGCGCCGAGCAACCCCTGACTGAAATCGTTGGGATCCACCGCTACGTCTTGCCAGGGCACGCCCACGATCCCGATCCAGAAGATCAGGCGGCGGTCACGCGGGCCCTTGCAGTCTTGGGAGCCCGGCTCGCACTGCAAGTCGGCGTAGATGGGGTTCATCACGCCCTCGGGATCCATCGGGTTGTCGGGGTTCGGCACGCGCTGCGATTCGATACCCTGAATGTAGCGCTGGATGGGGTAGAGCATGTCGACCCCGAAGCGCTGCTTCTGATTGAAGCAACGCAGGTTGACGTTGTCTTCGCTGCGCGGGTACACCGGGTCGCTACAATCGACCTCGCAGCCGTCGGGCACCGCGGCGCCGCACGAGACGCAACAGGGGTCGTTCGGATCGATGTTGCATTGAGCCGACGCGCGCCACAGCGGTTTAGCCTCGGCAGCCACATGAAACTGCGTCCCCGCCATGCCGGTCTCGCCCGGCTGGGTGACGGCGATGGAGCAGTCGTTTTCGTCGGTGATCGTGAAGATGGCCAGCAGCGAGTCCGGCCGCAGGAAGGCTTTGCGCTGGGCCAGGATCGCGTCGTCGACGCCCGTGGGCACGGCGACGTAGGGCGGATCGTCGTCGCCCGGCGCGTCGGGTTCGAGGGAAGCATAGGGCTTCGGATCGATGAGAAAGCGGTAGACGGATTCGAGCTGAGCCTCGAACCCACAGCCCTGCTCACCCACACCGGTGACCAGGTTGGCGAAGTTGCTGGTCAGGTTCGCGAGGTCGGTTTCACCGCCGTAGTCACTGTCTGGATCCCATGCAAGGAAGCCCAGATCTTGGAACGTGGGAACCGCGCCTCCGCTGCCTCGCGTGACCAGGCGCGCCATGTCTTCTTGGGTGGGGTTGTAGTTTGCGCCGCCGTCAGCACAAATCTCGCCCGTGCCCGCCGCGCCGAGTGACGACGAAATTACGGCGATGTGGATGTCCGTGACCGGTACGAATTCCAGATCGCCGCCGTTCGGGCACGCGCCTCCGACCTCTGAGGGAACACGCCCGCCGTTCGAGTCGATGCAGTCGGGCGTTGCCATGCGACCGATCAGATCTGGAACGGTCTGCGCCAGGAGCCGCTGCTTGTCCCCCATCGACAGCGAATTGTCGATCGCGAACAACAGGTCGACCTTGCTGGTCTTGGTGAGGTCGCTGGGGTTCGGCTCACCACCGATGCCGATGCCGATCCCGCCAGTCGTGAGCATGCCCGTGGTGCCCGAGCCGGAGCTGGTGCTGCCGGTGTCGCTCGTGCTGGAGCCGTCCGTGTCGCCGGTGGGCCCGTTCGCCACGGCATTCCCGCGGGAGGTGCTTTGGCCCTCGTTGGTGGAGCCGCACGCCGCCACGCCGGCTAGCAACACGACGACAAGATAAGAAAGGCCCTTCATGGTTTGGCGAAACGATACACCATGGTTCGGGGCGGAACCACCTGCCCCCTCGCAGAGCCAGGGCCGATCGTGGGCTGCCCGTCTACGCGGGCAGAGGTGACCCACGCCGCGGAGTGTCGCGTTTCGAGCGCTGCTCCGACTTTTGCTTGACACTAGAACGTTGCCGGAAGAAACGATGCGGCGTGATGTGGGTCAAGCTCGGGTTGGTGGTCGTGGGCCTCTCGTTTGGGGCAGGCTGTGAGAACAAGTTTCGTCCACAGCGTTCGCCGGCGGACCAGAGTCTGCCGCAACCCGACCGCGGCCCCTGCGCGAAACAGCCGCCGCCGGTGTTGTTCGTCCGGCTACCCAGGTTCGTGCGCGACGACATGCGCGAGAAGCGCTACTGCGCCCCGCTGGACAAGTTTCTGAAAGAGCGGCAGCTGGGCAGCGCTTCCAAAACTGCGCCGGCCCCCCGCGATGATCGCGGTTTCTCCGGCTGCGCCGTTCATGCCGCAGACGTCGATCGCACACTACCCGCGCTCACGACCGAGCTCTTGAAGCTGAAGGTGCCCGAACGCACAGTCATAGAAGAGCTCTGCACAGGCGTGGGTTCGGTCCACGTCGTTCGCTAGCGGCGCGCAAGCTTCCGGGCGCGCGCGCCGGGCACGAGCTGCCTCATTCGAAGAACCAGAGATCGTCGAGCCACACGTCGAACACCGCGTTGGCGTCCAAGCTGAAGTCGATGGCGTAGACGTTCTCGAGATCGAGGGCGTCGCCCTGCAGGCCGAAATCGCGCTGAGTCAGTGTGTCGAAGCGAATCTTGTACAGCTGCCACTCGGTTCCCAACGGTTCCAGATCGCTGCCCCAGCCGTCCCAGCAGGAGTCCGGGTTGCCGTCTTCCGGATTGCATTTGCCGCCCTCGATGTGCGAGGTGGAGTCCTGAAACTGTATGCGCACGTTGCTCGAGTGGCTCTCGCCGACGCGAGCCCAAAGCATGACGCCATCGAAGTCGCTGACGTCGATCGCTTCTTCTTTGTCGGTGTAACGGAAGCCCAGCGAAAACACCGCGCCCCATTCGCTGAAATCGGCGCCGGTGACGTGCATCCCGAACTCGCTGTCGCAGCGCTTGCCCAAGATGCGCTCGGCTGGGGGCGCCATGTCCGCTGGCGGCGTCACGAGGCCGGCGGTGTCGTCCGTGCTGATCCACCAGCTACCGTTGCGGGCTCCGACCTGCGCGATCTGGCCGTTGCCGTCCTCCAGGTCGTCGATCAACGCCGACGGGTCGATCGGGCCGTTGAACTCGTCGTTACAGCGCTCGTCTTCGGCCGTAGCGTCAGCGCCGTCGTCGGCCGACTCGCCGCAAGCGACGCTGGTGAGGCACAGGCCTAGGGTGGCGGCGAGAGCGAGCGCGGAGTGTCTTCGTCGATTCATGATGTCGTGACCTTCTTTTCGAGGATGACCGTGCGCTTCACACGAAACCGTCGAGCGGGCCGGTGCACCACTCGGGTTTCCCGAAGCTCGAGTCTTCGATGCCCAGCGCGTGGAGCAGGGACAGTAACAGGTTGTTGTGAGGTGTTCCTTCTGGATAGCGTAGCAGTCGCCCGGTACCGAGCGCGCCTCCGGCGCTGCCGGCGATCACGTAGGGCGCCCGTTCTCGGCTGTGAACGTTACCCTTGCCGAGCTCGTTGCTCCAGAGGAGCAGGCTGTGATCGAACAGCGATCCGTCTTCGATCTCGTAGCGTTTCATTCGGTCGATCAGACCAGCGAAGCGCTCGGCGTACCAGCTGTTGATGCGGGTCAGCTCCGACTGAGCCTGGTCATCGGCGTCCGGTAAATGGGACAGCTCGTGGTGGCCCCGGTCGATGCCGAGCCAGGTGAAACGCACGCTCGAGACCGAGCGCGACCATTGCAGGGTGGCGACGTTCGTGCGCTGACACGCCAGGGCGAGCACCAACAGGTCGAGCATCAGCTCGCCGGTGGCGGGGAAGGCGTCGTTCGTGGATTCGAGCCGCGGCGGCCGCTCAGGCAACGCGCATTCGTCGGTGACCCGCGATTGCTGCTCGAGTCTGCGCTCGACTTCGCGCAAATAGGTCAGATGCATCTCGAGTCGTTGCTTGTCCGAGGCGCTGACCTCGCTCGCGAGCCCCTCGAATTCGCTCCCGACGTAGTCCAGGATGGACTCGGCGCGCGCGCGGCGGCGCGCTTGTTCTTCCGGACCGAGCAACGCGAAGCCGAACACATCGTCGAACACGTTTCCGGGGTTCTCGCGCGGAGCCAGCGGCTGGTTGCGTCCCGCGTAGCACATGCGGCCCCAATTGTCGGCCGCCCCCGTCTGCACGCCGAGCTCGAGCGAACGGAAGGGCGCAGAGCCGCCGATGGCCTGTGCGATGCGCTGATCGACCGAAGGCCCTTCGGACCAACCCGCGGGGGCGGACCCCTGCCCGGCGAAACGTCCGGGCAAGAGCTCCGCCCCAGTCAGCATCCCTCCCATCCCATTCTGGTGACCGTCCCCACCAGCGCCCTTTTGTGTGAGTCCTTCGACGATTACGAGATCGCCCTGATGCGCGCTCAGCGGCAGCAAAATAGGCGAGAGTTCGAAGTCTTTCTCACCGCCGTTCGGCAGCCATTGGTCGTAGATCGTGCCGTTCGCGGAGAACATCGCGACGAAGCGCCGCGGAGCTGGAGCTTGGGCCTTGCTCTCGCGAGCGGCGAAGCTTTCGAGCCAGGGCAAACCCACGAGTGCAGCCAGCGTTCCTCGCAGCAAGTTGCGGCGGGTGCCGCGGAGCCCGTAGTGAGCCCGTTGTGGTCGAGTCATGGTTTCATGTCCTCCGCCGCCGGTACCGGAGCAGGTGTCGTGAAAGGGTCGGTCTGCGTCACGGCTACGAGGAGTTCGCGGAAGCCTCCGTCGCTGGCCGCGAACTGCTGCTCCAGCTTGTCGAGCGTGCAGCTATCCTGTTCGGTCTCGCCCCTGCCGAAGGCGTAGCGAAACACCTGCGTCACCATGCAGCGCCGCACCTCACTGCTGCTGGTAAGGCGACTCACCAGCCCCGGCAATCCATCGACTGGGCCGTCGACGTCGGTGTCAACCAAGTATCCCGACGCGTCGATGGGCGCTCCGGCTTCGGTCTCGCGGTACCGACCGACAGCATCGTAGTGCTCGAAGGCCAGGCCGACGGGGTCCAGGAGCTCGTGGCACGAGGCGCACACCGGGTTCGCACGGTGCTCGGCGAAGCGTTCGCGCGTGGTCTTGCGGGGGTCGAGCGTGGGGGCGGACACGACGATGTCGGGCGGCGGTGGCTCTGGGCTCGTGCAGAAGAAGCGTTCACGGACGAACTTGCCCCGGTGGATGGGCGACGTTTGGTCGACCTTTGCCAAACGGCTGAGCAGCGAACCCTGGGTCAAGAGCCCGAAACGCGGCTCGTTCCTGGCGAAATCTACGCGCACGAACTCGTTCGAATCCTGAGAGACGATGGGCAGCCCGTAGAAGTCCATCAGGCGCGGCGTTGCGTAGGTGTAGCGACCGCCGAGCAACGTCTCCAAGCGTCCGTCGTCTTCCCAGAGCGCGGCGCGGAGGAACAGGCGGGTCTCCGATGCTAGCTGCTCACGCACGACTTCGTCCCACGAGGTGTAGAGTCTGCGGTCCTTCTCGACCTGGTCGAAATCCGTGAGCTCGAGCCACTGCTCGAAGAAATGGAGCACACCTCGCTCGGCGCGCTCGTCGTTCAACATCCGCCAAGCTTCTCGTTCCAGGTCGGCACGCGTGGAGAGCTCCCCGCGCTCGATGGCTTCGAAGAGCTGGGTGTCGGGCGCCGAACCCCAGTACAGGAAGGACAAGCGCGAGGCCAGCGCTTCGGGAGCCAACGCCAAGCCTTCGCCGTTACCCGCGCCCGAGTCGGCGTCGTCCTCGACGTCGTCGCCGGCGGTCGCGCGCTCGAAGCGATAGAGAAAGCCCGGGGACTGCAGCAAGACGGCGATCACGCGGTGCAGGCCCTCTTCGAACCCAGCGTCCGAGAAGTCGTCGCCGAACAGCGCCAGCAGCTTGTTGGACTCGCGCTTGGAGGGAGAGCGGCGCAGCAGACGGTTTGCCAGCGCGGTCAGCGCCAGCGCCGCGCACTCTCGGCTGGACTCGGAGCACCCGGCCAGCTGGTAAAGGTGCTCGGGCTCTTCGAGCGCTGCTTCGGCCACGCGTTCCGCTGCCTTGAAATAGGCGTCGACGTGGAAGTCGGTGAGGCTCAGAGCGCCGCCCTGGTTGTCGAAACCGAGGGCGACTTCGTCTCGGGGTAGCAAAAGCTCTACCGAGAGCTCGCCGAGTCCGAACACGTCGGAGACGATGTTGGCGTACTCGAAACGCGTCAGCCTCCGCGTCGGGGATTCGCTGATGCTGGAGTCGGAGCACGCCCAGTCGGTGACGGTGGCGGTCGACTCAGCTGGCGGCTCGGAGGACGTACACGCCGCGACGCTCGCAGCGGCGATCACCGCCACTGCTCTCGTCCGCCAACCTGAAGCAGAGGACCGCATGTTGTTGTCATGTCCCGTTAGTAGACGCTGCATCAGTATTTCTTGCTCGACTCGAGTGGGGCGCTCGGTGCGGTTCGATCGTGTGGAAACGTAGGTAGCGTGCGTTCGTTCGCCTTCTGTTCATGGAATCGTTTGCGTCGTCATTTGTGCGAGAGATTCCGTCATTTATGCGAGAGGCTCGGCAGCGCTGGTCCGGCGCTCGACAACCTTGCGTGAGCGAGCGAAGCCGCCGCGGCTCGAGCAACTGCGGACCTTCACCGAGTCCTCCCGTCAGCGCTGGGTGCCGCCCGAAGTCGGGAGCCTCTTCGCGTTGACGTACTTCCAGTCGCAAGCCGGGTGACCGCGAGCGCTAGCTTCGAGCGGCCTCGTGTCGCGCAAGACGCGTCGTCCATCGGGTCCGATCATCGACGACCGTGGCCGGGCGACGTCGAACAACGGGTGCCGATCCGAGCACGCGAGCGGCTCGCCGCCGTTCGGCTGTTGGCGCCGCGCGGGTTCGAGCAGCGGCAGAGCCGGGACCAACGACTCGAGGGGCTGGGCGGCAGTTCATCGGCGGCTCGCTGATCGAGCGAGGGCCGGCTCCGTCAGGCGCCCTTGCCGCCGGTTGACTCGGCGTAGGGTTCGGAGTGAGATACCCTAAAGATGGCAGCCTCGGTCGAACCAGGAAAAAGAAAACGACGTCGAACCCGCCCGAAGCGAAGGCGCGGCGAGGAGCAGGCCCTGGAATCGATGCGAGTGCTGGTCCCGGCGCGGCCCGCCTTGCGCGACAAGGGGGCTGACGATCCCCTCTCGGCGACTGAAGTCGCGGAGATGAAGGAACACTTCAAGTTTTTGCGCCAGCACCGCAAGCTGCTGAAGCTGCGCCTCAACGCGACGGAAGACCTGCTGCTGAATGGGGTGCGCGATCCCGTGCACCGGGGTGTGTGCCAGCACCTCTTGGCGAAGGTCGAGAAGGATCGGGTGCTCGCCGTCACCGAGCGCCTGCCCCCCGCGGAGGCCGCCAAGCTGCTCGCGGGAGTGCTGCGCTTTGCTCCCGAGGTGAGTTATGTCTTGCGCTACCTGGAGTGTGTGAGCGACGCGCGCTCGCAACCCGAAGCGGCGGCGGCCCTCGTGCACGCGCTCCGGAGAATTCAGTTCACGGAGACATCGAGCGCGCAGATGCGCCAGGTGCTGGCGCTGATCGTGAACGTGTTTCCGCCGGCAGAGCTGCCGGTGCTGCTCTTCAACTGGTTGTACAACGGCGCCTTCAAGCAGGCCCTCGATCGCTCGAGTGAAGAACTTCCCCAGGAACTCGCGCAGGTCGCGGTGCCGCTGCGCGTGGTGCATCAGGCCCTCAATCGTGAGGGCCGGCGCGGGAGAGATGACCACGAGCGCGAATCGGACCTGCGTGCCGGGGTAGGTCTCTTGCTGCGGGCTGCCGCAGCGAACCTCGCGGAATTGCCGGAACGCGTGCGCCGCCGCCTGCTCGAGCTGGGGCTCGAGCTCACTCCCAATGATCCAGCGGAACGCGCTGGGCTGGTGCGAGTGTTCGAGACATTGAGTTTTCAGCGGGACGATGACAAGTGCGAACTGGCCCTCGAGCTCGCAGGCATCCACCTTGCAGCCGGTGACGAGGCACGCGCGGTGAAGCTGCTCGGGCAGCCCTGGCTCGTCGGTGAGAGCGCCGTCCAGGCGAAGCGCTGGCTCCGGCTTCTCGGCGGCACCCGCGTGGGGCCGATCGCCGTCGACGGGCGGGGGGGCGATCGCTTCCGCAAGGGCGGGCGGGCGCCGGCAGGCAGCGATCCTGCGCCTGTCAATGCGGTGACGCCGAACGATCGCTGGTTGATGGGGTTTCACGTCCCGAGCCAGAGCGGCGTGCGCTTCCGGTCCGGCGCCTCCGAAGAGCAATCCGAGTTCGCGCGTCGCGTAGAGCTCTGGCAACGGCTGCTGGTCCCTGGCGTGGTTCGGCCGTTCGTCCACGGCGTGTCTACTGGGGTACCCTACGTGGCAGTGCCCGTCGTCGGTAAGGGGCTCAGGTCCGCCGGCTTCGACGCCGCGCCGCGAGCCGAGCTCCGCGAGCGCCTGGTCGAAGTCTGCGCGCTGCTCCACGCCGTGGCGCTTGCGGGGATGCAACTACCGGATGCGGAGGCGCATCGCTTCAGCCTCGACGCTCACGGCAGAGTGTGGCTGACGGACGCGTGGGGAGCCGAGCCCAGCAACAGCGAGGCGGCGTCGCGGGCGCATCTCGCGTCGGTGCTGCCCTGGCTGCAGCCGCTGGTGGACGGCGCCGCTTCGTCGGCGCCGCCTTCCAGCTTCGCAGAGTTGGTGGCTCGGATCGAAAACCGTTCGCCGCGCTAGGCCCCTAGGGGCGCTTGCGAAAGTTGTCGAGGTCGAGGGTCGGATCCGCTTCGATCAAGCGGTAGACCTTCTGGCGCGAGACGCCGAGGGCGCGCGCGGCGTCGCTCACGTTGCCACCATGCTCCCGCAGCGCCGCGCGGAGCGCCTCCAGTTCTTGTTCGCGAAAAGCCTGCCCCAAGCGCTCGAATTGTCCCGCCTCTCCGCCGTGAGGGGAGGGTACCGTCGAACGTTCGTGAAACATCTGGGGGTCGACGGCGGGCGATCGCACGTAGCCGCCAGGTGGCTGCCCCGGAACGCCCAGCGCCGCCGGGGTGGTCTCGCGAAACGCCTGTCGTGGTACCGGGTACGGGGTCGTGGCCACGGGCGCCGGGGGCCGCGCGCGCGGCGGTTCGGCGTCGTCGCTGGGCGGAAGCATGTGCGCAGGCAGGCAGCTTTCGACCAACGCCGCGTGATCGGGGTAGAGGGCAGCGATGCGGCGCGTGAGCTGCACGAGCTCACGCACGTTGTAGGGCCAGTGGTACACGCACAAGCGCTCGACCAAACGCGGTTGCAAGAGCGGCGCATAGCCGGGGCGCGTCTCGCGCAGCACCGCGCCGAAGATGAACGGGATCTCTTCGCGGCGCTCCCGGAGCGCCGGTAAGCAGAGTTCGAGACCGTTGAGTCGCGCGAACAGGTCGCCGCGAAACTTGCCCGCCGACACCAGCTCGGACAGCGGTTTCTGTCCGGCCGCAATCACGCGGATGTGGACCCGCACCGGGAGCGATTCGCCGAGCGGAGTTACCTGAGAATCTTCGAGGACCCTGAGCAGCTTGGCTTGTATCGCGAGCGGGAGATCGGAGATCTCGTCGAGCAGCAGCGTGCCGTGGTCCGCTGCACGAATGTAACCAGGTCGTGCCTTCTCGGCGCCGGTGTACGCGCCGCGCGAATGACCGAACAGCTCTGCTTCTGCCAAGGACTCCGGCAGCGCCGCGCAATTCACGGCCACGAAGTTGCCGGGGCGTCCGCTCTGGTCGTGAATGAAACGAGCGAGGACCTCCTTGCCGGTGCCGGTCTCGCCTTGCAGGATGAGTGGGATGTCGCTCGGCGCGACCTGCTCCGCATAACGCAAGAGATCGCGCAGTTCGGTGCCCGCGTACAGGCCACCGATGCACTCCACGGTGGCAGTCGTGCCTCGCGGGATCGAGCAGACGACGCCCACCCATTCCCCGAGCCGCACGACGTCCTGCTTGGCCAAGATGGCTTGCGGGACACGGCGGCCGTTGTGGTGGCACCCGTTGGTGCTGCCGAGATCGCGCAGCCAGACGATGCCGCCTTCCGGGACCAGCTCGGCATGGTAGCGCGAAACTTCGGCACCGGGCAGCACGTGGGTGCAGTCTTCACCGCGCCCGAGCACGACGCGTTTGCTATCGAAGGGTAGAAACCACTGGCGCGGTGCCAGCCACATGATCCCGCGTTCGATGTTCTCGCGCGAACGCAGTCCACCCTGATTGGAGCGTACCGTCGAGTCGCACGGGTCCCTTTCGACCATCGGGGGAACTACAGCGCGGATGACCAGGCAGGCGCAAGTCCCGCGTAGTTGCCGGCCGGACTTTTTCGGCAGAAAACCACAAAACTTGACCAACTCGAGCGTTTCCAGGCCGTTGAGTGCGGGGACTCGCGCCGCGCGAACCTGGCGGTCGCCGGCCGGGTAGCAAAATTGTCGTGGCGCGACACCCCGGGCAGTGTGGCGCGCCGAAGCGTGGCGTTTGTCGGCATGGGCCATGAAAAAGCACGCCCGTGAGTGCTCGAGGGGACCTCGCAGCGCACGGGACGCGGGTGGAGTCCTCCCTCACGGCGACCGAATCCACGACTTCACTTTTCTTGCCTCTCGGGTCGCAGCACGGGGACTACCGATGCGAGGACCCGATACTCCGTAGTCCGCAGCGACACCGAAGTGACGTTGCTCATCCGGGATGTGCACGCATCGCTTGCCGCACGCAGAGCGGTCCTTGGCTTGTGCTCGACAGGAGAACTCACGATGAGAACAGTTTACGCAGGGCTAGTTGGGCTGGCGGCTTGCGCCTTGGCAGCCGCGTGTGGCGGTAGCGAAGGGAAGTCGGACGGCGATGACGGCAACGACAGCAGCGCCACTACGGCGACCGTCACCACCACGGTGACGGGTGGTAGCAGCGCGGCCGGTACGACGGGGGCCACGACCGGAGGCGCGAACGGCGCTGACTGTCCCTCGATAGCGCCTGCCAACGGGTCGGCCTGCGCCCTCACCGCGGGCACCGACTGCAGCTACGGCGCTGCGGTCTGCACCTGCTCGGGCACCAGTTGGAACTGCGTGCAAGGCAACGGCGCCAGCGGCATGGGTGACGGCGGCGATGGCACGACTGGCGGT
Organism: Polyangiaceae bacterium; assembly: GCA_025937785.1. Lineage (GTDB taxonomy): Bacteria > Myxococcota_A > Polyangia > Polyangiales > Polyangiaceae > JAICQQ01. The sequence continues at coordinate 57,961 of JAICQQ010000009.1, read as the reverse complement.
ACGACGACGGGCGGCCCGTTCGGTGGCATGAACGGAGGCGGTGACGATGGCGGCACCGATGGCGGCACCGATGGCGGCACCACCGGAGGCCCGTTCGGCGGCATGAACGGAGGCGGATTCACCTTCGGCGGGATGAACGGCGGTGGCTTCACGGGCGGTGGCTTCACCGGCGGCGGGATGAACGGCGGCGGAATGACCGGCGGCGGCACGGGCGGCCCGTTCGGTGGCATGAACGGAGGCGGTGACGACGGCGGCACCGATGGTGGCACCGATGGTGGTGACGACGGTGGCGACGATGGCGGCACGGATGGTGGTGACGATGGCGGCACGGACGGCCCGTTCGGCGGCACGGATGGTGGCGACGATGGCGGCACGGACGGTGGCACGGACGGTGGCACGGACGGTGGCACGGACGGTGGCACGGACGGTGGCACGGACGGTGGCACGGACGGTGGCACGGACGGCGGTGACGATGGTGGTGATACCGATGGCACCGACGGGGACACCGATGGCACCGACGGCGGTGGCGGTACCGATGACGGGACAGCGGACAGCACCACGGACAGCGCCGACACCGATGGAACGGGCGGCGCCGGTAGCTGAGGCCTGACATCTGCGCGTGCTGCGCAACCCGGGCCCCTCGTCCAGCGCGGGGCCCGTCACCAAACCCTGGTCCGGCCAGCGGCTCGGCGGCCGTGGCTCGCACCGAAGCGCATTGGCGACCGGCGTTCCGATCGGCGATGATGAGGCCCTCCCCATCGCTGCCCGCGGTGGGGCTTGGCGCGCCGCGCGGAGGAGTGGTCGTTGCTCGAGGACAGGTTCGACGTGATCGTGATCGGCGGCGGCCCCGCGGGTGCGGTGGCTGCCGCTGAGCTGGCTCGAACGGGGTATTCGGTGCTGGTCGTCGAGAAGGACCATTACCCGCGGTTTCATATCGGAGAGTCACTGATCCCCGGGGTCGTGGCGGTGCTCGAGGAACTGGGAGTGGGTGAGGCGATCCACGGTGAAGGTTTCGTTCGGAAGTACGCCGCCGAGTTCGTCACGCCGGACTGCGCCTTCCGGCAGCGCTACGTGTTCTCCGACAGCCTGACTCCGCGGCACCACCTCGCCTACCAAGTGGAGCGCGCCAGGTTCGATCAAATCCTGCTCGACCACGCGCGGAGCCTGGGAGCCGTCGTGCGGGTGGGGGCGGAGGTGACGCACTTCGACGAGGAGCCCGACGCGATCGTGTGCGCCGTGAGGGAGGGTGAGGGTGACGAGCGCCGCGTGTCGAGCCGTTTCTTGATCGACGCGAGCGGTCAGCACTCGTTCATCGCCCGCCGCTTGGGGCTCCGTCAGTTGGATCTGGGTCTGCGAAACGTGGCCGTGTATGCGCATTTCACCGGCGCGGTCCCGATCGGGGGCGACCAGGCCGGGGACATCACCGTAGTGCTCGATCCAGAAGGCTGGTGGTGGGTGATCCCGTTGCGTGAGGTCGTAAGCTTGGGGTTCGTGGCGCCCAAGGCCGCATTCGCAGGTAAGCCAGACACGGCATGGATGCTGCGGCGCATGCGTGAGCTGCCAGTGTTGGCGCAGCGGTTCGGACCCGCGGAACTCGCGGGCCCTGCGCGCGTTGCCGCCGACTACTCGTACGGCAGCCGCCGTTTGGTGGGAGCGCGCTGGCTGCTCGCGGGGGACGCCGCGGCGTTCCTCGATCCTGTGTTTTCCACCGGTGTGTATCTGGGGGTCTCGAGCGGCGTGAAGGCAGCAGAGGCCGTGGCGGGAGCGCTCACCGGCAACCAACCGAGTGCCGCCCTGCTCTCGGCGTATGCTGCGTGGTTCGAACAGAAGGTGCGCGTCTACGGCGAGCTCGTGCGCGGCTTCTACCGTCCGGAGTTCACTGATCTGTTCATGCATCCCACGAGCGCCATGCAGCTTCGGCAAGCGGTGACCTCGGCGTTGGCGGGTTTCGCGGAGGAACCCGAGGTCAGGCGCCGCCTCAAGACGTTTCTCAGCGCTGCGCGTGCCAACAGAGATCAAGTGCTCTCGCCGCGCCTGCCGGGACGACGCGAGGCGGCGGCGCGGCTTCAGCGCGGCTCAGCTACCAGAAAGTAGCCTGCTTCGAGAAACAGCGGCACCGACGAGGGCGCTGTGACTCGCCCGGACGTCCTTCGGGAATGTCGTGACGGGCGGCCGGCTAAGGTGCTACGCCAGCGGCGTGTTTTGCGGCCCCGGCATTCCGATCACCAGCATGGCCCTTGCCAACTGCTTGGGCCTCTCGCTCAGCGCAGCTTTGGAGCAGGTTTTCGCGGGCAACACGGGGCTCTCGCAGCAGCGCCTCGCCGGGGATCTGGCGGCCCCATACAGCGGCGTCGTGGGCGTCGCGGCGCTGCCGCGTGCGTCCGCCCAACCCGGGCTCTCGCGGCAAGCGCGACTCGCGCGCGCCGGGGCGGAGCAACTGTTCGGCGCGGCCAAGGCCGCGTGCCAACGCTGGGGCGCCGCGCGAGTGGGACTCGTCCTTGGAACTTCGACCGGCGGTATCGCTGCGAGCGAGCGTGCGTACGCCGCGCTGCGGCAAGGAGCGGACATCCCGCGCGACTATTCGTTCGAAAAGCAGCACGCCTTCAATGGCGTGGCCGACATGCTCGCGCGCGACCTGGGCCTTCTCGGTCCGACGTACGTGGTGTCCACCGCGTGTTCGTCGAGCGCCAAGGCTCTGGCCGCCGCGGGGCGCTTGCTGGCCGTGGGGGTCGTGGACGCGATGGTCGTGGGCGGCGTGGACTCGTTGTGTCTGACGACACTGCTCGGTTTTCAGAGCTTGGGCGTTGTGTCGCCCCAGGCCTGTCGGCCCTTCGCTGCCGCGCGCGACGGCATCACCATCGGTGAAGGCGCAGCCTTCGTGCTGCTCGAGCGGGAAGGGGACGCAGCGGCGTTCCTGCTCAGCGTCGGAGAGTCGGGTGACGCCCACCACATGGCGCATCCACACCCCGAGGGGCGGGGCGCGGAACAGGCGATGCGGCAGGCGCTCGTTGGCGCGGCGGTCGAACCGGGGGAGGTGGGCTACGTCAACGCCCACGGCACGGGCACGTTGCTGAACGACGCCATCGAAGCCAGCGCGATCGCCCGTGTTTTCGCTCGGAGTCCATTGGTGTCCTCCACCAAGGCGGCCACCGGTCACTTGCTCGGAGCTTGCGGCGTTACGGAGGCCGCTTTCTGCGCCGCAGCCATCGAACGCGGGAGCGTGCCCGGCAATGGCGCGGCTCGTTTGGCGGACGGGTTGGCGATCGACGTCAGCCAGCGCACGCAATCACGCGAACTCGACTATGTCGTTTCGAACTCGCTGGCGTTCGGCGGGAGCAATGCCAGCGTCCTGCTCGGCTCGCGGCGGGTGGCAAAGCGCCGTGGCTCCGCTTTGGGTGGGCGGGCGATCAGCGAGCCGATCTCGCTCCGCTGTGAGCTCGTGGATGCCTGCGTCTGGCACCCGGATCGGCCGCCGGAGCCGGCGGGGGGGCCGCTGGCGTCGCTCTTGTCGCCGCGCGCCCGGGGTCGGGCCAGCGCGCTCACACAGATCTTCACGACGCTGCTGGAGCACCTATGCGCGAGCGGATTCGACGCGGCGGGCTCGCCCCTGATCTATGGTTCGGCGTACGGCGAAATGGCGACCACCATACAGTTGCTCGACGTTCAGGCCGCCACCGGTCAGAGCTCGCCGCTCCGCTTTCAGCACAGCGTGCACAACACGGCCGCCGGTATTCTGAGCATCGCCACGCAGAACTCGGGCTTCTCCACGTCGGTCGCCGCGGGCATGGACACGACGGCGATGGCGCTGCTCGAAGCCATGGTCGTGCTCGAGCACGGTGCTTACACGGACGTCGCGGTGCTGGTAGCGGATGAAGCGTCGACCTCGGCGCTGGCGGGCAAGAAGCACCGAGCCGTGGGCGCGGGTTTTTGGCTCAGGCGCCTCCGGTCTGGGCAGCGGGCGCGGCTTTCGCTGCACGCCCCGCGGCGAACGCACGGCGCGGATCTCGTTCCGGAACCGGACGCGAGTTTGTGCCACAACCCGGTGGTAGATGCGCTCGAGCTCGTCCGAGCGTTCCGCGCGGCCGAGACGAGCTCAATCGTGTTCGGCGGTGCCGAACCGTCAGCGCTGGACGGCAGCCGCTGGTCCGTCGAGCTCCAGCGGGATCGAGCCTGATGCTCCCGCCGATCGTCGAGCTGATTCCGCACCGGCCGCCGATGTTGTTGCTCGAGCGCGTGGTATCCTTCGAAGCCGACCGCGTGGTGTGCGGCGCTCGTCCCTCGCTCGGTTGTATCTTCGTGCGCGAAGGCGCGATCCCCGGAGTGGCCACGCTCGAGTATATGGCGCAGGCCGCCGCCGCCTGTCTCGCGCTCGCCCGCCCGGGAGGTCGAACTCTTGGCGCTCGCGGCTTCTTGGTTGCCGCGCGGCGCTTCTCGATCGTTCGTGACCGGATCGACGCCGGCACGGAGCTCGAAATCGTGGCCCGGCTGAGCGCTGCTCTGGGCGCAGCGGCGAGCTTCGACTGTAGCGTCGGCGCTCTCGGCGAGCAGCTGGCCAGTGCCGAGCTCACGGTGTACTTGGCGTCGGACCCGCTGTGACTCCTCGAATCACCAGTTGGAAAACTTCGGTGCCGACTCAGCCGACGCAACAGCGGAGCAACGTATGGCTCACGCCGAGTCCGTCGTGGACGTCTTGGATGCTGAGGCCCGCCTCGGCGACGCAGGCGCTGACCGAGTCGAAGTCGTAGATGCGGCTCTTACCGTTGGCCATGCTGGCGAAGTACAACGAGGTTTGCTGTAGGTTGTAGCTCGCGCCCGCATACTTTTGGCGATCCCAAAACGTCTCGAGCACGAAGATGCGCCCGCCCGGTGCGAGCGCACGGGCCGAGCGTTTCAGGATGGAGACGATGTCGGGCTTCGCGAAGCAGGATAGGAGCTGGCTCATCCAGACGATGTCGAAGCCGCGTGGAAATTCCTGCGAATGGTCGAGTAGATCGATCACGGTGCCCCGCACTCGCCCAGAAACGCCCGCGTTTGCCGCTCGCGCCAGCGCCTGCTCGATCTGCGGTGCCGCGTCGATCAGCGTCACCTCGACCGCGCGGTCGTGCTCGGCGCAAAGCACCGCCCACTTCCCCGTGTTACCGCCCACGTCGAGCAAGCGCCGCGCCGGGGTCCCCAAGACCAAAGGCAGCGCGTCGGGGAATGCGCTGCTCGAGTAGTAATGGTCGAAGTCGAACCAACTCGACCGGGCGGGTTCGGCGAGCGCTCCGATGCCTTCGTAGATCGTGCCCCAGTCGCCCAGTTGTTCGAGGCCTGCCGGTCGCTGCTCTTTGAGTGACGTGATCAGCGCAGCTGCCCCGTGGTAACAGATGTCACGGACGAAGTTGAGGTTGACGCGGGTCATCTCGTCGTGCAGCACGAAGTAGCCGACTTTGGTCAAGCGGTAGCGCCCTTGCTCGAGCGTCACCAGGCCAGCGCCCAGCCCCGACTCGAGCAACACCGTCACCGCGTAGGCGGATAGCCTGAGCTCGCCTGCGATGTCGGTGGCGCTGGCGCCGGTGTCGCCGCGGTTCATCACGGCTTCGAGGATCCCCAGGTCGCGCAGCGCCAGAGCCGCATGGAACACCAAGGGGCCGAAGGCCAGGCGTTGCGCCGCGAAACGCGCGTCGCTCGCGCTCATGGCGTCCGGCTTGGGCGCGGAGGTCATGGCTTTCCTCGCACGCTGGAGCGGGGCGGCGGAAAGTCCGCGGAGCCGAGCGGCAGCTTGCGCTCGCGGTACAGCTCGAGCACAGCGGCGATGTCGAGGTCCATGCGGCGATCAGTGGTGTTCACGGCTACCTGCCGGCGCACCGCCGCGTGCAGTTCTCGCGCGCGCGGGCAACAGCTCATCGCAGACCGCAGGTCGACCGCCTGACACAAAGCGAGGGCGTGAATCGCGGCCACGGTTTCGGTGAGGTCCAAAATGCGTAGACAGTCACGCGCAGCGATGGTGCCCATGCTCACCTTGTCCTGGTTGTGGTTCTCGGTGCTGCGGCTGAACACGCTGGCGGGCATGGTGAGCTTCAGCGCCTCGGCGCACAGCGCGGATGCGCTGATCTGCATCGCCTTGAAGCCATGCTGACTGGGCGCTCGGTCGAGCACTAGGTTGTCCGGTAGACCACCATTCGTACGCGAATCACACAACAGCGCGAGCTGTCGATCGCACAGGTCGGCGAGGTTGGCGATGCACGTCTTCAGGGTGTCCATGGCTTGGCAGATGTGACCGCCGTAGAAGTTGCCGCCGTGCAGCACTTCGCCCGTCTCCAGATCCAAGACAGGGTTGTCATTGGTGCTGTTCAGTTCTGTCTCGATCACGGCGCGAGCGTGCGGCAGGTTGTCCAGCAAGACCCCGATCACGTGAGGTGCACACCTGAGCGAGTAGCGGTCTTGCAGCCGTGCGGGGGTCACCGGGCGCGCCGCCGCGTTGCTCGGAGTGGCGGGGGGCGAGCCGAGATCATCGCGGATCCAGCCGGCGCAGGCGCGCTGTCCTGGATGCGGCTTCAGCGAGAAGAGACGGTCATCGAAATGGCCTGGCTGCCCGCGCATCACGTCGCTCGCGACGGCGGTCAGCGCGGCGGCGAAGCGCCCCAGGCGCCGGGCACGTTGGAAGGCGAGGCAGGCCAGCCCGGTCATGGCGCTGGTCCCGTTCATCAGCGCGAGACTTTCCTTGGGCGATAGCCGAAAAGGGCCGAGCCGCTCCAGCACCAGGCTCGCCGGCAGCACCTCGCCGGTCTCGAGCAACAGCTCGCGTTCACCGAGCAGCGCCGCGGCCAGGTACGAAAGCGGAGTCAGATCGCCGCTGGCGCCGACCGAGCCTTCGCACGGGATCTTCGGCAAGAGCCGGTGGTTCACCAGCTGGCACAGGCGCTCGATCAAGACGGGCCGCACCCCAGACGCGCCGGACACCAGCGAGGCCAGGCGTGTGACTGCGATCGCGGCCGCTTCGACCGGCGAGAAGCTCGCACCAGTGCCGCAGCCATGGAAACGAATCAGGTTGTGCGGCAGGTCGAGCCGGTGCTCGGCGGGGACATCCGTTTCACAGGAGTCGCCGAAGCCGGTGTTCACGCCGTACACGCGTCGCCCGGACGCGAGCAACACCTCGAGTACGGCGGCTCCCCGTGCCAGGCGAGCCGCCACTTCCGGCGTGTCACTGAGTTCGATCCGCGCATGCCCGAGCGCCACGTTCTCTACGTCGTCGATGCCGAGTGGCGCTTCACCGAGCGTGACGACTGTGCGATCGACGGTCTGAGGGGCAGAGGGCAGATTCACGGCTTGGCTCTCGGCAGGGTCACGCGGAGGTGGCGGCGTTGGGGACGGCGAAACACAGCTGACCCGTCGTGCACAGCTCGCCGTCTTCTCGGAGCTCGAAATGCACCGACGCGGCACCATGCGGGCGGCGAACCTCGAGGGCCAGGCGTGCCCCGGGTTTGATCGGACGCTTGTACTTCAGCAGCGGGGCTCGCTCGAGCGTTGCCAGCTCGGTCCAGGTCTTCGAGATGGCCGGCAGTACGAATTCGCTGAGCTGCGCGACGCCCGGCAGCACGGGCTCGCCAGGAAAATGCCCTTGAAAGAAAGGGTAGTGCTCCGGGACGAAAACGTCGGTCGTGAAGCGGGTTTCGTTCGGACCTTCGCGGACGTCGCTTTCATCGATAGCGTCGACCTCAGCCGGCTGCTGTGAAAACAGCCGTTCGAGTCGTTCCTTTTGGAGCTTGCCGAGCGCATCGCGCGGCAAGCGCGGCACCACCCGGTAGCGACGCGGAAGCACGACCGGATCGAAGTAGCGCCCGAGCGCCTGACGCAAGCTCGCCGGCGTCCACTGCCCGGTTTCAGCGGCGACTGCCAGCCACAGTTCGGTCCCGCGCAGCGTCGTGGACGGTCGCACGAGCACGGCGGCGTCGCTCACGGCGTCGAGTTGGCGAGCGCGCGCTTCGAGCTCCTGAACCGCGACGCGCTTGCCTCCGAGCTTTACGATGCCATCGTTCCGGCCCAGGTGCTCGAACCCACCCTCGACCATGCGAATGCGGTCGTTCATGAGCTGCCAGTCACTGCCGGGCGGCAAGAACGGGGAGCGCAAGCGCAGGCGAGCATCCGCTGCTGCGGCGACTTCGACGCCGGGCAGCGGGACGTAAACCGCACCCGGCTCGGTCACACGCCAGGCGATACCGCCGCTCTCGGTGGAGCCCAGCACGTCGACCACCTCGGCCCCGGAGACCCGGCGAAACTCGCTGGCGAGATCGGTGTCGAGCACCGTGCCTGACGAGAACGCTCGCTGAAGGTGGAAGGAAGGCTTCCAACCGGCGTCCACGAGCGCCTTGAGGTGGGCCGGCACCGTCACTAAGTCGGTGACTTGCCAGCGCTCGCACGTCTGCTGAATCTGCGCCGGTTGAAACGCTGGCTCGCGCACGAAAGCAGAGCCGCGGAAGAAGGGGACGAGGACACTGAAGAGCAGCCCGTACAAGTGATGGCATGGGACGGTGGCTGCGACACGGCGCGAGGCGTCGAAGCCTAGCAGCGAACCCAGCATCAGCGCCTCCCCGAGCAGCTGCCCCGCCGTCTTCGTGCATGCTTGTTGATTCCCCGTGGTGCCGGAGGTGCACACCTCGAGCAGCTCTCGGTCCGACGCGATCACCGAGCCCTCGATCAGCGAGTCTTCCGGGTCTCGGTTCGGCGCCTCTTTGGAAGCGAGACAGCTCGCGAGCGCAGCATCCGTGAGCTCGAGCGTAGCGCCGCTCAGCGCCCGCGCCTGCTGGAGTGACCCAGCCTGGTGATTCGGCGGCAGAACTACCACGCGCTCGCGGCACCACGCGGCAAGACACGCGAGCAGCATGTGGTAACGGTCGCTCGCCACGACGAGCAGCGGCGCGCGGAGGTCCGCGCCCGCTCCCTCGTGGTCCACCAACGACAGGACGCGCGCCAGGTCTCGGCGCGCCTCGCGGGTAGAGAGCCAGCCGGCACCCTCTAGCGCGGAACACACGCGCCGGGGTTCGGAGAGCGGGGCGAGCAAATGGAATTCGCTCACCGTAGCTCGGTCCCGCGCGCCCGTTCGATGTGCGTTGCCAGACTGCCGATGGAATGGAAGGTGTCGCGCACGCTGGGGTCATCGGCTTTGATTTGCACGCCGTACTTCTTGTGCACGGCCATCGCCAGCTCCAGAGCGTCGACGCTGTCGAGTCCCAAGCCTTCGTTGAAGAGCGGGGTGTCGACGTCCAGATCGGCTGGGTTCACGTCATGAAGCGCGAGGGACTCCACGATGAGTGCGGCGAGCTCTTGTTCGAGGTCTGTCATGGCTGCTCTTGGCTCCAGGGATAACTCGGCTCGTCCACGCGCTTCAAGTGCCGCGATGCCACCCTCTAAACTGGCTCTCCCCTGCGTTGCCGGGCTCGCGCGGGGCATTTCGGCAGCAGATGTGATACGTTCTGACGGCGTTTACCTCAATCCGGGTGGCCGTGCCACTCTGGTTTCGGAGCTCGTCGATGGTCCTGCGCTGGTGCGTCTTCTCGTCTGCATGCTGGTGGTTCGGATGTGCGAGTGCGTCCGAAGCTCCGGCACGGGGCAGTGCGTCGACGGCGGCCTCCGAGTCGACGGGAGGGACGAGCACGCCGAGCGCCGTGATGGCGGCCAACGGCATCGGCGGTGCGCTCGGTTTCGAGCCGACTTCGACCGGGGCCCCGACCATGGACGCGGACTGCGATAACGTGCTCGAGGTTACCTATCGCGATTTCGACGCGACGCACCCAGACATGGAGCGCGCGAACCCCGGCGACGTCGTGCGGCATAACCTGGTCGAGCTCGAGCTTGGACCCGACAAGAAGCCCGTGTTCGCGAGCAGCGTGGGATGTCCCAGGGTGGAAGCGCGCCCCAGCCAGCCGGGCGAATGCGACAACTGGACGGTGACGGAGCCGGTGATCGAGTCGCGCGCGAGCTTCGATCAATGGTACCGCACGCTGGACGGCGTCAACCTCGAGATCGAGAAGACGCTGGAGCTGACAGCTACCGCCGACGGTAGCTACGTTTTCGACAGCACCAGCTTCTTTCCCCTCGGTCCCAGCGAAGGTTACGGCATCGCGCCGACGCCGAACCACCACCTCATGAGCAACTTCTTGTTCACCACCGAGATCCACGTGCGCTTTCGCTACCTGTCCGGGCAGGTGTTCAGCTTTCGTGGGGACGACGACCTCTGGATCTTCGTGAACGACCGGCTAGCGATGGACCTTGGGAGCATGCACGCGGCCGAGGTGGGGGTCATCGACTTCGATGCCCAGGCGAGCGAGCTCGGGATCGTCGCCGGTCGAAGCTACCAGATGGACATTTTTCATGCAGAGCGTCACACGCTGGAGTCGAACTTTCGCTTCGAAACCAACATTTCCTGTTTCGAGCCGGTCGTGATCAAGTAACCGCGAACGCATGCACGCTCCTGTCCGCCTCGCACGGGTATGGCTCGCGCTCGTAGTACTGGTGCTACTCATGGCGAGCTGCGCCGGTCGCCCCGCGAACCTGGCGCGCGATCTCGAAGCGCTGAGTCCAGCGTGGGTAGCTCGGCATTCGGAGAGCTACGCGAGCATCCTCGCGCACGCGCTGACTGCGGACGCCTATGTGTGTGAACCCGCACCGTCCGCGGTGTTCTTCGGATCGACGCCGGCGGGGCTGCGGTCCATCGCAGGCAGCATGCCGCACTACGACCTCTACGACGGACCCATGCGCTACCAGGTGCGTCGTGCTCACGGGCAGTGGTACGTCGCAGCGTGGGTCATCGTCGAGCCGCCTGCGTACACGGGTCGCATGGAACTGCCCGATTGCCGCTTGGAGCAGCGGCTCGAGGGACCCGTCCACTGCGCCGGACGGCCGTACTCGCAGTCGAAGACGCTCGAGATCTGCCCCGACGGCGGGGCCTTCTCTGCGCCGGTCACGCCCCAGAACGTACGTACGCTCTTGGCGGATTGGTCCGAGGCGGTCGAGAGCTATTACAATCGCGACGCCCAGGCGCAGGGTCTGCCGGTCAGCTACGATTTCACCTTCAGCTTACCCGAAGCGAGGAGCGTTCCGGCCTCGTCCGCGCTGGTCGTACCGCTCGCGACCAGCTGCGCGCGCACGCCTTACTTCCAGGCGGTGCGCAGCGGTTGGTCGCTGCCGATCCTCGCCCACGAGATGGGGCACTTGTTAGGCCTGCTCGATGAGTACGCAGCGCTTTCCGGCATCGTGGATCTGTACCCGAAGGCGCCATTTGCGGGGGCGAGCCGCAGTCGTATGGGTCTAAGTATGAGAGAGAGCACCGTATTCTTACCGATGCACCACTACCTGGTGCTGCGACGCCATTTCTGCCCAGAACCCGCGGGCTTGGCGCGAGCCGCCAGTTTTTGAAGACTTACGTTGAGGCTGTAGTTTTTCTATCGAGTGCGAACATCGAGCCCCGCTGAGAGCCGGGGGCGCCGGCGCCCACCTACCTTTTCGTGAAGCAACGAACCATCGTGGGTAGTTACTTGTTGGTGGCTCTCCTGGGAGCCACGATCGGTGCTTGTTCGAGTGATGGAGGCGGCGGTGACGACGAGGCGACGACCTCGAACACGACGGGCATCGTCATCGACGGTTCCGGAGGCACCTCGAGCAGCGGTTCCGGCGGCTCGAGCGATTCCGGTTCTGCCGACTCGGGCTCCGGTGACGGCAGCGGCGGCACCTCCCAAACCGGGGGCTCGGGAGACTCGACCTCGGGCGGTATCGGTGGGTCGGCGGGCAGCGGCGTGTTGAATCCCGTGGAATTGTGCGGCGGTGACTGTCAATGCAGCAACGGCATCGACGACGACGGCGACGGCCAGGTCGACGGCTTCGACACGGAGTGCACGGGCATCGCCGACAACGACGAAGGCACCTTCGCCACCGGCATCTCCGGCGACAATAAAGACCCGAAGTGGCAGGACTGCTTCTTCGACGGTAACTCCGGCGCGGGAGACGACGGCTGTCGCTACCACACCGATTGCCTCACGGGGGACCTGCCAGACGACGATCCCAGCTGCAGCGTGACCGACTCCTGCATCGACTTCTGCGTGGAGCGCACGCCGAACGGTTGTGATTGCTTCGGCTGTTGCACCTTCGAAACCGCCGACGGACCCTTGAGCGTGCAGATCGGGGTGACCTGCGACTACGACGAAATCGAGAACGAAGAAGCTTGCCCGCGCTGCGAACCGTCGACGCAATGTGGCAACGAGTGCGGCGAGTGCGAGCTGTGTCCAGGTAAGGAAGAACTGCCCGAAACGTGCGAGGAAGAGCTTCCTACCTGCGATGACGGGCGGCAGGCCTGCGACGCGGAGACGCCGTGTCCCGCCAACTACTGGTGTAGCCTCGGCTGCTGCATCATTCAACCGGTCGAGTGAGCCGCTAGCGGTCGTCGCGAGGTCCGAAGCGCGGACCCCGCGGCGGGCCGGGGGTCACAGCGGCTCGTGCCGTTACCCTGTCCAGTTTGCTTGAATGGGCGCGACCTGAGCCCCCAAGGCGCTGCGCTCGCGTGCAGTGTCCCGCCAAATCGCGCTGTCCTTCGCCGGAACTCTTGCGTAGAGTTGCAACGTGAGGGACCGTGGTATTCGAGAGGTCTACGAGGAGGCGCAGCGCCTCTACCCAGAGCTGTCGCTCGGCTTCGAGGCATTCCACGAGCACTGCGCCGCGCTCCACCTGCTCGCTGATCCGGCGACTCTGGCTCGCTATGGCACCGACCTGTTCCTGAGTGCCGCCGCAGCTCTGGCTCACCCAGAAGCAGTGGCGATCATCGAACGCAGGTTGCTCCCTGCCGCAGCCGAAGCCATCGCGCGCGTACGGGACGACGCTGAGTTCGTCGAAGAGGCTCAGCGAGGGCTGCGCCAGGTCTTGCTCTATTCGGAGCAACCCAAAATCATGGAATACTCGGCGCGCAGTTCTCTGCTGGCGTGGATCAAGGTGGTGGCGACCCGCTACGCACTCCAGCGCTTGAGTTCGCGCGAGAGCGCGCTGGCGCGCAAAGACGAGCTGACGGATCGGCTCGTGCAGCAATACTTTCGGGGCGACACCCTGATCATGAGCGGGAAGCACGCCGAGCTGTTTCAGCGAGCCTTTAGCGGCGCCGTGAGCGGGCTCGACACCCGCGATCGCAACGTGCTCAGGATGCACCTGGTAGGCAACTGTAGCCCGGACCAAATCGGCCGGGCTTATTCGGTGCATCGAGCGACCGCTGCTGGCTGGTTGAAGAGCACGAAGAAGCAGCTGGTCGAGCGCGTCAGCCGAGAGCTGCGAGCGCGCGAGGCCGCGCTCTCAGACGAGGAGTTCGAGAGCCTGTCACGCTTGGTTCGCAGTCAGCTCGACCTGACCTTCGCCAACTCCGCTTCGGACTCTTCGCACGCTTCGAATGGCTAGCTCGCCGATGGCAAAAAACGAACACCGCGAGGACGACGAGCCACCCGAAGGGCCGAAGCGCGAGGCGGGCGGCGCTCCCGACCGCTTCCCGGACAAGGCACTCGTTCGAGCATTCGCCGAAGATCTCCTGAGAAAGGGCCAGCAAGGCAGCTACCAGCCCGTAGAATCCCAGCGCCGTCGTGCGGTGTCCGGCTCGCACGAGGCCACTCTGGACGAGAGGACGCTGGCCGAACTGCGCCGCACGCCTCCCGGGCCCCCTTTCCGCGCGCCAGGCGCGGCCGCGACGCTTCCGGCGCACAACCCCCTGCCAGGTAGCGATGCTTCGGATGATCCGAACGAACGCTGTGATGAGTGCCTCAGCGAAGATTCCATCCTCGCGTTCGTCCAGGGCACGCTCACCGGCGCCGAGTTGGTCAGGACACATCGCCATCTCGACATCTGCCCTCAGTGCCAGCGCCTCATCGTCGAGGCCGTGCACGCCATCAGCGCCAGCCGCAGGGAGGCCGCCACGAGCGATCCGCAGGGCAGCGCACTTCGACCCGGCATGGTGCTGGGGAATCGCTATCGCATTCAGCGCTTCGTGGCACGAGGCGGGATGGGCGAGGTGTACGAGGCCTACGACCGAACGCTGCGCGAGCGCGTGGCATTGAAGACGGTCATGCCCACGGTGAGCGACAGCCCGCGGGCGGTGCGACGCCTCATGGCCGAGGTCCAGCTCTCTCGGCGCGTGAGTCACCCCAACGTGTGCCGCATCTACGATCTCGGGGCAGAGCGCGTGAGCGACGGGGACGGCACGCTGCACTTCCTGACCATGGAGTTCGTCGAGGGCCTGAGCTTGGCGCAAGAGTTGGAGCGTACCGGACCACTGAAGGTCGAGGCCGCCGTAGACATTGCTCGGCAACTGCTTTCAGGGCTGGACGCAGCCCATGAAGCCGGTATCTTGCATCGTGACTTCAAGCCCGACAACATCATGCTCCGGCCCACGAACGGGTCGCGCCAGCGCGCCGTCATCATGGACTTCGGCTTGGCACGCGCGATGGACGTCGACCCCGCGCGCCTCACCACGGGCGCCAACCAACCGCTGATTGGCACGCTCACGTACATGGCACCGGAGCAAGTCGAGGGCGGGAACTTGACCGCGGGTACCGACATCTTCGCGTTCGGCATCGTGTTCTTCGAGATGCTCACCGGCTGCGTGCCGTTCGTCGGAGGGTCCCCGGCAGCGACCGCGCTGAAACGCCTGAAAGAAGACCCGCCGGGCCCGGCTGAGTACGCGCCTGCCGTGCCCAAGCACATCAATCGCATCGTCTTGAAGTGCCTGGCGCGGCATCCGAGCAAACGCTACGCCTCCGCCGCTGAGGTGCTCGCCGCGCTGGACGACGAACCAAGCTCCAGCGTCGCTGGGGACGATGTGCCTCCGCGCTGGCGCAAGGCGTTCGCAGGGCTTGGCGCGGTGATCGTGATCGCGCTGATTTTTTGGGCGGTGTTACCGGGGGCTGCTCGACCGCCCGGGGATCTCGCGGCGCCCGGCGATCCCCCCGCTCCCGGCCCCGGGGTGGGCTCGCCACCGCCCAAGGCGGACTCGGTCGTTGTGCGCGTCGACACGGCGCAACAGGAGGGTCCCTCGAAGCCAGCTAGTTCGAGTGGCACCGAAGTCGACGCCACCGCGCGCGCGCCGAGCGGAGAGGCAGGTCGCCCCGATGCCAAGACGACAGGCGCCGCGCGCAAGCCCGGCGCGGTGCACCCGCCATTGCCTGCTCCGTCGGCCGCCGTTGCCGCTGCGCCTGCTTCGGCCGCACCCCAGCACGAGCTGATGGTTCCGAGCATCTTCGGGCAGCCACCGGCGACAGCGTCCTCGGCGAACGACGCGGCGCCGGCTCAGCCCGCGGCGTCTGCCGAAACGGGCTCCGGCGTGCACCCGCCATGAACGCGCCGAGCGAACGCGCGAAGCAGGCCCTTCGGCGCTGGTCGAACCGGATCGCTCAGGGGTACCCCGGCGATCGACGCGATCGACGCCGACACCTGGCAGTGCCCGCAGCGCTGAAGCTGCGGGCACCTCATTAGCGGCTAGCCATCGCTGAAGTTACCGCCGCTGCCGAACGCGCCGGGCCCGTTGCCTCCGATGAAGCCGTTGCCGTTGCCGTTGCCGCCGCCCGTCGAGGTGTCACCGCCGACGCAGTTCCAGGTCAGCCCCGAGCACACGCACGTGACCTCGCCGTAGCTACAAGTGAGGCCGATGCGGACGTTGCAGCGAGCCGTCCCCTCCGGTTCGGTTTCCGGACATTCGGGGTCATTGTTGGCCCCCGTAGTGGTCATGGTCGTACTGCTGGCGTTGAGCGTCGACGTTCCACCGCCAGCGCTCGACGTGGTCACCGCGTTGCCGTCGGTGTTCGAGCTGGTGCCGGTATCGACCGTAGCTACGCCGTCGGCGCCACCGGTGGCGCCCGAGTCCGAGCCCCCGGCTGTGCCGCCGCTGGCCGATCCTCCAGAGCCCGAGCCTCCGTCAGAGCCCGAGCCTCCGTCAGAGCCCGAGCCTCCGTCAGAGCTCGTCACATCGGAACCCGTCGCATTGGCGTGCGCCGTCCCTGAGCTTCCGCTCGTCGTGGGCGCGCTCCCCCCCGCTCCGGATTGCGAGCCGTCCGTCGTGGTGCCGTTCCCGCCGCTGGTCGGTCCGTCCTCGAAAAAATCATGCTGCGCCTCACCGCACGCCGCAGAGAGCAGCGCAAGAGAGAGCAGGCTGTACGGGAGCTCTGGACGCATCGTTCGAGTGAATCCAACCATCCTTGCGGGCCGAGCACAACGCTCGGTCTCTACGACTAGTCGCCTCGAACGAGCGCTGCCAGGCAACTCGTCGCCGCGGCTCTGCGTGGAATTCGCTCCCGGTCGAAGGAAAATTACCCTGCGGGAAGAAGCCCTCTCGGGGCTAGCACCGGCTATCCACCGAGGGCAACACAGCCGAGCTCCGCGGAATGGCGTCGCATCACGTCCAATAGTGCGCGCGCTACCTCGCGATCGGACGTGCTTCATCCAGGGAAAACTTGTCCGAAGTTGCGCTGCATTAGGGGCTCGAGCCCGCTCGGGCGGCGGCAGTCAGTGAGGCTGGCCAGGGCGTCGAGTGATTCGCCGCGGGCGCGGGCGGCCGCCACTGCCAAGGCGCTTCGATTCGCCGCCACGTAGCGTGCCGCTGCTTGGACGGGTCGTGCGGGACCGTCGCAGTTGCTCGTGCCCGAGGTGATGCCGAACGTCTTTGATTACCGAACAGGCCATTGCGCCCCTACGAAAAAGCGCGCGCCGGCGCCCCCCCGAAGGGGGGCACCGGCGTGGTCACAGCAGGTCGTAAGCCGGGTTCTGTGGCGTTGAAGGCGTCGCCGCCTTCGACGTGGTGCTCATTCATCTGGGATGCTCGTCGCCGAGCACCTCGTGCGGCCTACCCGGAAGCTCGGGCGGGCAGCCCTCGAACGCTTCCCTACGTGGCCTTGCTCCGGACGGGGTTTGCCGAGCCGCCACTGTTACCAGCAGCGCGGTGGGCTCTTACCCCACCATTTCACCCTTACCCACGGCGACGGATCGACGGGGCGGTTTACTTTCTGTTGCACTTTCCTCGAGGTCTCCCTCACCGGGCGTTACCCGGCGTCCTGCCCTGTGGAGCCCGGACTTTCCTCTCGACCCGCGAAGGGACGAGCGAGTACCTGCCCTGCTGCGGCGACTTCGTTCTTAGCGCGAGCGAGCGCGAGGCCGCAAGGTCTAGTCGTGCAGCGTGCCCCAGTGATCTTCGGCGACGGTTTCGGCGTCGTCGACGGTGGGCTCCGTATCCTTGGGGAAGTAGTCGACTGCAATGCGCGTATGATCGTCGCGGCGCCGCACGCGGACGACCACGCCTGATTCAGACGACCATTCGAGGTCCAGCGGCCCCACTCGAAACGCGGCCCATTGGTTGGGAGCGGAGGGCCGCTCCGAGTCCGGCGCGCCGTCGCCTCGCGGTTGGGAGTGAGGGCGTTCCGAGAGTCGACGCTCGACGTCGACGGCCTTGGCGCACGTGAGCACGCACTCTCCGCAGATCGCCGCTGACGGACTGGACTCTGCAGCGAAGATCTGGACGTTGTCGCCCTCGGCTTGGCCGCAGAAGCTACACGTTCGGGGAGCTTCCACGCGCGCAGCATACCCCAAAGCGCTGGAGGGCGGGAGGAAGTCGAACCTAATTAAGCTGCGCTCTCGAGCTCCAGGGAGGTACCGCTCTCGGCTGACAGTTGTGTGATGCGCGCCTCGAGCTTTCGCTTGGCGCGCGCTTCCAGTTGACGCGCTCGTTCGCGGGAGACGCCTAGGCGCCGGCCAATCTCGGCCAGGCTCATCTCGTCTTCGGCGTCCGCCATCATGCGATTTTCGACGATGTAGCGCTCGCGCTTGTCCAAATCTTTCACCGCATCGCGCACCAGGCTCTGCACGCGCACTCCGCGCCGGCTCTCGATCAATTTGTCTTCTTGGTTGGCGCTCGTGTTTGCCAGCGCGTCGATCAACGTGGCCCCGGAGTCGTCGAATAGGGGCGTATCCAACGAAACGTCGCGCGCTTCGAGCCTTCTCAGCATCCCACCCAGCTTGTCTTTGGGGATGCTCAGTCGTTCTGCGAGGGCTTCGTCGGCTGCTTCACCTTCGCCCAGCAGGTTGGTGACGCGGATCCGCTCCCGGCGAAGCTTGAAGAACATCTTCGACCGCAGCGCTCCCGACCCGACGCCTACCAAGCTCCAGGAGCGGATGATGTAATTCAGGATGTAGGCCCGAATCCAATAGGCGGCGTAGGTGACGAAGCGGTTACCGCGGGCAGGCTCGAACTTCTTGAGGGCGTGGACGACGCCGAAATTCCCCTCCGCCACGAGTTCAGACACCGGAACCCCGTAGCGCTTGTACTTGAGCGCGATGGCGACGACGTAGCGGAGTTGCGTGCTCACCAGCTCGTCTCGGGCGCGTATGTCCGCGTGGGAATACCAGCGTTCCAGCAGGTGCTCCTCCTCCTCTCTACTGAGCTTGGGGGCGGCGTGAACCATGGTGATATAACGTGAGAGTTCGCTATCGAATTCGCGTGCCATGTGAACTTGCTCCAGTTGCGGCAATATTACGTGACGTAACGTTTGACGGTTGCGGGAATTCCTCGGGTGAGAGAATCTCGTACGATCGGCAATCCGGCGCGGACGATTGGGCGGGGATGTCAGCGATAACCTGTTCATTCGTACGAATGGTAACGTCTTGGGGTTTCTTTCCCTCGCGGGACCGGTATCGCAAATTTCTCTCCGCCTGCAGTCCGCCTACAGGGCGCTTGCTGCTGCGCCCCTGCTGCATCTTCCTGGCATCCCCCTTTGCATTGCGGGCATTCACCTTCGCGTCCCCTTCCGCATTCCGCCTTTCCGTTCCCTGTTTCTTGCGTTCCTGTGGCGTTCCTCGGTTCCCGTTGCATTTCCCAGGCCACAACCACGGGCACCCTTCGCGTCGCCCAGCCGCAGGCTCAACAAGCCGGTCGCGTTTGCCCTATTGGTTTCGAAGCTGGGGATGTGGTGCACACCTGGCCGCCGCGGGGCAATCAGGCCGCGGAACCTGCCTCTCTGTAGTAAGGCGGGGACGGGCCAGCGAGGCTCTGCTGGAGACAGCGGTCACGCTAGATTCCAGTGGAACTGGGCGCACCCGTTGGCCGCGCGGCCGTGTCGCCAGGCGGCAATCGTCGAATATCGGGATTCGCAGGGTCAGTCGAAATCGGGCCCGAGTGACCACAGTACCACGGTGGTTTTTGGCTGGGAGTTTTCGCCCGGGTTTTGGCCCCGAGCGGCCACGCGATCCACAGTTGGTTTCGCAGGTCAGTGGAGCTGGCGCCGCGCGCGACCCACAGGTGCCTTCGAAGGGTCGGTCAGTGGACTGGCGCCGCGCGCGACCCACAGGTTCGACAGTTCCGTAAAACTGGCGGTCCGCGCGACCCGCAGTTCGGAGGCCAGTGGAACTGAGCGCCCACGGCAGCCAGCCCACGCGACCCACAGCAGGTCCCAAGGCCAGAGGAACTGAGCGCCCATGCGACCCACAGTGGGTCGTAGCCTGGCGGAGTAGCGACGACTTTTAGACTTGGAACGACGAACCGCAGCCGCAGGTGCCAGTCACATTCGGGTTACCGAACTTGAAGCCGGAGCCATGGGCGCCTTCGACGTAATCGATCTCGGTTCCGTCGAGGTACTGGAAGCTGAGCGGATCCACGTACAGATCCACGCCGTTCGATTCGAAGCGCTCATCCATGTCGGTGGGCTTGTCTTCGAAGTACAGGTCATACTGAAATCCTGCGCACCCGCCGCCAATGACACGCAGACGGAGCCCTTGCCCGTCCAGCCCTTCCGATCCTGCGATCTCTTTAACCTTTTCCGCTGCGAGGTTGGTGATAGATATCATTGCGGCTGACTTTCCTATGTATGTGAAGACGCGGGGAGCGCCGACCCGACGGAGGGTATCAGCACTATGCTTCCGAACATAGGACGGCGCGGCCCGGCTCGCAAGCTGAGGGATGCTGGGTTGACTCGCGGCGGCGACTATTGGACGTTGCACTCAATGATCAGCAGGTTCGCGGCGCTCACCGTGGCGATGCTCGCGTTTCTTCCAGTCCGTGCACACGGGCAGACGGAGCCGGTTCCCGCAGATCAGGCGGGCGGCGCACCGCTCCCCCAGAGCCCCCGACCCGCCTCACAGGGTCAATACCCACCGGGCCCGCCCCCCTCTGGTCAGTACTCCCCCGGCCAGCCGCCGCCCGGCCCTCCTACCCAGCATCCCGCCGGCCAGCCCCCTCCCGGTCAGTATCCGCCGGGTCAGTATCCGCCGGGTCAGTATCCGTCGGGTCAGTATCCGTCGGGTCAGTATCCGTCGGGTCAGTATCCGTCGGGTCAGTATCCGTCGGGTCAGTATCCGTCGGGTCAGTATCCGTCGGGTCAACCCCCACCGGTTCAGTACCCCGCTGGCCAATACCCGCCGGGTCAGTATTCACAGGGACAATATCCCCCGCCGGGTCAGTATCCACCGGCCCCGCCCGGACAATACTCGCCGCCGCTGCCGCCGGCGCCGGAAGATGATCCGGAGTGGCACAACCACGATGGTTTCTACTTCCGGCTCTCGCTGCCCATTGGCTATCAGGCCACACGCTTTCGCTTTGACGAATCCTCGGGGCGGGAGTCGTTCTCGGTATCGGGGCCAGCGGTCGGATTCGAGCTGCGCCTCGGCGGGACCATTACCGAGGGGCTCGCGATCGGTTTGCAGATGTACAGCAGCTCGGCGCGTCGCGAAGACGCGCCGCTGCGCTACGAGGACGAGCTCGACGACACTCCCGACGATCAGGGTGATGAGACGGTCGTGATCGCCCAGTGCGGATTGCTCGGATTCTTCGTGGATTACTTCCCTCAGTCTCGAGAGAACTTCCATTTTGGCGCGTCGTTGGGCCTGGCGTCAGTCGTGATCGATCATGATCGAGAGAGCGATCCCAAGCTCGACGAAGCTTCGGGGTTGGGGGCGTCCGGGTGGGTGGGCTACGGCTGGTGGATCTCCAAGAATTGGTCGGGCGGTGGGCTGTTGCAGGTGACGGGAGCTTTGGGTGAAAGCGCACGCATGAACGCCAGTTCGCTCGCCCTCGTGGGGATGCTTTCGCTACTTTACCACTAACGCATCGTCGCTCGGCGATACCCGAGGGGCCGCTGCGCCGCGCGGAAGGAGAGGCTCGGCCGCGCGAAGCTAGGGGGCGGGTGGAAGTATCGGCGCTGTTTGCGCTGGGGGTGCCTGAGGTGACGTGGCCGGGGGTGGCGGTGTCTGCATCGGCGGCGCCTGGCTTGGCGTGGCCGGCTCGGTCGCTGACGACCGGGCGGCAGCGAGCGCCAAAACCTCTCCGTTGCGGCACACGAGGAGCACTCGCTGTCGCGGCATGGGCGTCAAGCTCATGGGCGAGAGGCAAGCGCTGCTGGGGATCCTGTGATGTGACCCGTCGGCCTCGATGATGATGGTCTCGGAGCCCGCGCTCGCCAGCATGACTCGGGAGCCCGAGTCCGCGAGCGCGGGCGTGGTGGCGGCTGGCAGGAGCGCCGCCCCGGGACGGCTGGGGTCGCTGTCGCCCAGCACGAGACGGAGACGGTCGCGACCGGAGTACGACAACCCTCGCAGCGTACCGTCGCTCGCGGCGACGTAAACGGTCTTGGGGCCGAGCGCCAACCAGGGCTGCAGCGTCTTGCTGGCAGCGGCCGAGTGGATCGTGCGCGCCATCTGAGTATCGAGATCGAAGCTCACTAGGTGCTGACCGCCCGAGACGGCCAACAGCGACTTACCGGCGAGCGCAACGGCAGCTACGCCGCGGCCGAACGAGCCTTCGGGGCTCAGCACGCCGGTTCCGTGGAAGCGATACACCTCGCCCTGATTGTCCACGGCGATCACGCTTCCTCGAGACGAGAGCAGTTCGGCGATCGTATGCTCGGCGCTTGCACGCGCGACGACCTCGCCGCGATGGTCGACGCGCACCAGATCGTCTCCCACGGCGAGCGCGGCGCCACCGCTCTCCAGAGGCAGCAGTGCAGCAGGCTTGCCCTTCAACCCTAGGTGCGTGGCGGCTACCAGGCGGCCGGCAACATCGATTCGCAACAGACGGTCGTCGAAGTTGTAGATGGCAACCGTGCCGTCACTGAGGAGCGCAGGAGAAACCCCCGGAGTCGCGTCGCCGAGTCGCAGGGACCAGCTGGTGGTCCCGCCGTCGCTCAGCATCGAGAGTGTCCCGCGTTCGTGCAGCAGCACGATACGACCCTTGTCGTCGACGACGGGCTCTAGCGTTATCGGCCCCGTGACGCGCGCGCGCCACAACACGTGCATGGCCGCGGGAAATTCGAACGCGGCCCGGCGCGTGCGGCTCACCGCCGAAGCATGCGTGGGGGCGGTCGCGGCGGGAGGCCCCACGGTCGCGCGCTGCACGAGATCCGCGTCGACGCCCATCTGCGCGCCCGTTGCGGAGCTGACCGTGAGCGCGGCAGCGAGCAGTCGCGCGCACTCGAGGAGTCTCGAAAGGGGGCGGCGTGCGCGCTCTTGGCCGCGCGTCGCAGGGGGCATCAGGGCGTCTTTCTGACCACGAGGTCAGCGCGAAGTTCTGGGATCTTCGTGCCCGCCCGCGGACCATCGACGCTTCCGGCGAGCGTCCCCGATACGGTCACTGCTTGATCCTTTTTGAGGGCGAGCTTGGCTCCGTAGATCACACGGGCGAGACAGTTGCCACCGCTGCAACCGCTCGTGACGTTCAGGAGCAGCACCGTGGTGTGGCTATCGGTTCGCGTTTCGACGACGATCGCGTCGAACAACAGGCTCTGGCCCTTGTTCTTGTCCCCGCCGGCTCCGAAGCTCGTGTAGGGCGCGCGTGATTCGCCCTTGAGCCGTTGC
Organism: Polyangiaceae bacterium; assembly: GCA_025937785.1. GTDB lineage: Bacteria > Myxococcota_A > Polyangia > Polyangiales > Polyangiaceae > JAICQQ01. The sequence goes on along the minus strand of JAICQQ010000009.1, from coordinate 35,134 downwards.
GCCTCGTCGGCCAGGTTTTCTACGCGACGGATGCGCACGGGCACCAAGCGCGGCGCGTGATCCTGGCTGCTCGCACGCACCACGATGGTGGTCTCGCCCGCCGAAGAGACACTCATTAGCTGAGCGAAGCGCCCCTGAGGATCGACGGTGATGGCGCGCCCGGCCACGGACACCGCGCCACCCTTGCTGGTACGGCCAGCGAGCATGAAATTGGCGCTGTCGATCACGATGCTCGGGCCGGGTGCATCGAGGGTGAGGGGAGTGATGCTGGCGCGCATCGTGACCTCGCCCCGCTCCGCAGCGGCGTTCGGGGGGGTGATGGTGTACGGCACTTTGCGCTCGAAGGTCGCCGTCGCCGGCGATTCGCCGGTCAAGTCCCGCGACACGTCGATCACGTGTTGGCCGGTGCCGCCAGCATCGAGCGCCAGCGCGCCGCCGTCGAGAATCACCGTGGTCCCCGGGATTGCCTGGATCGTCACGCGCGCTGCCGGCGGGTCGTTGCTGAGGCCGCTGAGGTCGCCCTTGATGCGAAAATCGACCGGAACCGTCAGTTCGAGCGTTTCAGCCTGGTTGTCTCCCGGCTTGAGCAACGAGATGCTGAGTGAATTGTTGCCGACCTTCAGTGGGTCGGCGAGCGTGACCAGCGCCTTGCCGCCCGCGAATTTCGTCATCTGTCCATTGATCTCGGACGTCGTGCCATCGGGGCAATCCGAGCAGAGTACTTGGAGTTGCTCGTCGCCGTTCGGGTCGAGCACCACCTTGGCTTCGACCGAGAACGGGCTGCTCAAGAAGTAGAACGCGGCGACGGACGCGATGACCAAGCCGAGGAATGCGCCGACGAAGACCCCGTAAAGCAGGCGCCGGGGGCCAGGAGCGGGTGGCAGGGGCTCCGGAGGTGGCATGAACACCGGTTCTGGCGCCACCACGGGCGGCGGCGGTGCCTTGGCTTCACCGGGCCGAATCGGCGCAATGCCGGGCATCGCCACGCCCAACACGGTCTTCTGATGCGAGTCCTTGGTCACGGGGACCGGATTGACGGGCGGAAGCGGGATGCTTCCGTCCTTGGCGAGCGGGAGCGTGCCTGCCGGATTGAAGGCTCTGGGCAAGCCCGCCGCAGGTGCGAGCGGGCTGAACTGCATTTGGGTCTCGCCGACTCCTGCCGGGCGAGGGTCCTTGCCCGTCGCGGGTGGCTCGAGGGGCAGCGTCATTCCATGGCCGCCGGACTTGGGGAGCTGGTCGAGTATGTCGGGCGGAGCAACCCCCAACATCGTGCGCTTGAAGCCACCCTCCGATCCGATCGCGGGCGCATCGGGTAGGCTGCCCGAAGATTGCGCGTGCGAGGGTGGAGTGTTGGGCGCCGGCTGGAGCGGCCGCTCCGGCTGGGGTCCGATAGGGCCCACACCGAGCCTGGTCTTGTTGAGGGGTCGAGCGCCGGGGGATGGCGCATCGAAGGCGGCGGGAGCACCTTGCGCTGAAGGGGCACCTTGCGCTGAAGGGGCACCTTGCGCTGAAGGAGCACCTTGCGCTGAAGGAGCACCTTGCGCTGAAGCGACTGGCACCGACGGCACGCCCGCGGCTGAAGGGGTGCCGGGGGCGCCAGGGGCGCCGGGCATTGCGAAGTTAGGCATCCCCAGCATCGTCTTCTTGAAGGTGCCGCCGGAGGTGCCAGCGCTCGGAACGCCAGCGCTCGGGCTGGCGGCGCTCGGGCTGGCGGCGCTCGGGCTGGCGGCGGAGGGCGCAGGAGGCATGTCGGCGGTCGTTGGGGCGCTGCCAGTGAGTTGGGTTCTGGCCAGATTCGGTGCAGGCGGTACAGGTGCCCCCCCGATACTCCCGCCGCAGGCGCTGCATTGCTGGACGCTCGGGGACTGTGGGGTGCCGCAGTGCGGGCAAGGGACCATGCTGACTGTCACGGGAATCGACTCGGGCTCCGGTGGGCGAGGCTTAGGATTGTCCGAATGAGCAGAGCGAACAATACGAATCGTTGCCGTGGGCCGGAGTTCTCGCGATCCTCGCCAGCCGACCCTGGTTTTTTTTGCGGTCGAGCCGCGCCAGTGCAATGTCTTTGTCCAAAATGGCCAAGGTGACTTAAGGAGGGTCGACAGCGTGCTAGCCAAGCGAATTATCCCGTGCCTGGATGTCCGAGACGGCCGCGTGGTCAAGGGGGTCAACTTTGTCGATATTCGTGATGCTGGTGACCCCGTGGAGTGTGCGGTTCGCTACGATGCGGAGGGGGCGGACGAGATCACGTTTCTCGACATCACCGCCTCCCACGAGAACCGGGGAACGCTGCTCGACATCGTGACGCGCACGGCAGAGGCGGTTTTCACGCCGCTGACCGTGGGTGGCGGCGTCCGATCAGTGGCGGACGTGCGAGCGTTGCTCGACGCGGGTGCCGACAAGATCAGCATCAACAGTGCGGCGATCGCGCAACCCCAACTCATCGAAAGCGTGGCTTCGGGCTGGGGGCGGCAGGTGCTCGTCGTGGCCATCGACGCCAAGGCGCGATCTCACGGGGGTTGGGAGGTATTCACTCATGGCGGCCGGCGACCCACGGGGCTCGACGCCGTCGCGTGGGCCCAGCGGGCCGCCGAATTCGGTGCCGGCGAGATCCTGCTCACCAGCATGGATCGGGACGGCACGAAGGCGGGCTACGACCTCGGGCTCACGCGCGCGGTGGTCGACGCCGTGGCCATTCCGGTGATCGCGTCCGGTGGCGTCGGCACCCTGGCGCATTTGCGCGAAGGGCTGGTGGAGGGCGGAGCGGATGCGGCGCTGGCTGCTTCGATCTTTCACGATTCCATCTATTCGGTGCAGCAAGCCAAGGATTTTCTGCGGCAAGCCGGCGTCATCGTGCGCGGAGGGAAAGCATGAGTGTTTCGTTGGTTGAGGTGATGGCTGCCGCATCGCAGCGGCTCGCGCCCCTGTCCGGTGAGTGCGCCGGTCACGCGGTGCTCGCGGCCGCCGACCAGCTGCTCGCGCACCCACGCCTGGTGGGGGCGGCGGACGTGCTGATCGAAGAGAGCGGCGCGGTGCGGCTCGCTCACGGGCTCGCGGCCGACGCACGCGGTTGCGACGAGGCCTTGCGCGAGCTCTTGGATGGACTCTTGACGGTAGCCCATTCGGGGGGTGCTGGCCTGGTGCGCGTGGGGCGCCGAGCAGCGACGGGTGATCTCGAGCAGCTCGTGAAGGAGCTCGAAGTCGCGTTGATCCCGGCGAACCGGGCAGCGGCCCGCCGCAGCTTGGCGCGGCTGTATCGCGAGACGAGCCGCGCGCGTGATGCCGGCAATCTCGACGTTCAGGCCGCCCGCGTCCCCGAGCGACGCGCACCCGCGGCGCCTCCTCCGCGCCCGCTGCCAGCGCCGCCGCGGGCGCCCGCCCTTGGCGTCGCGGCCGCACCCGTGGCTTCCGGAGCACCCGTAGTCAGCGTACCCGTGGCCTCCGGCGCACCCGATCCAGCGACGCGGGGGGCGGTGTCGGTCGAAGTCGCGGCTGAGCCGTTCGCGCTCACCCAGATCCGCTGGGCGACGGCTCCGCGTGGCGCTCCTGCGATCGCGGCAGCCCCGGTCCCACCCGCTCCGCAGCCGGAGGCCGGGCTGGTGCTCGAGGTGGACGTGGATCTCGAGATCACGCCCGTGGTCGAGGCCGTGGCTCACACCCAAGCGCTGCCCAAGGTCGAGCCCCGCAGCGTGCTGCACCAGACGGCGCCGCTGCCCCCCGTGAGCTCACGGCCTAGAGTCGCCGAGCACGAGACGCCGCTCGAGCCGGTGTTGAGCCGGCGCCACGCCGGCCCGCCCGGTAGGCGTCGCGAGTTCCCAGACATTCACGAGACGCCTTACCTGGGGACCCAAGTCTCGGCTGTCCCGGTCTACGACGAAGGCGCGCGCGCAGCATGGCCGCTCCCGACGCAGGAGCTCGCGGCCACCGCGCCCGCAGAGTGGGAGACCGATGAGTCGACGACGGATCCAGCGCCGGTGGTGGCCTGGGGCGCGCCCGACCACGACGCCGAACTCGCCGAGGCGCCACTCGCAGATTGTCCGGCGCTGGCAGTGGCACCACGAATAACTCCGCTCCCGCCGAAAGAGCCGCGCGTCTCTCGCTCGAGCGACGTCGAGGAGTTGGTCGAACGCTTTCGCATTGCGGAGCCGGAGCCCGACACGCAGCTCGCGCGGAGTCTGAAGCAGCTGGCAGGGATTACGGCCACGCCGCCCCCGGTACTGGTACGCGCGGACGAATCAGCTGCGGGCGATGCGGCGCAGCCAACGCCAGAGTCTTCCGGATTGGGGTCCCCCCTCGTACCCAACCCCACAGTCCCCGTGGCGGGGTCCTGAGCGCCGCTTTCGCCGTGCAGCTCGCGCGTAAGCTCCAGGGTCCGCGCATCCGCTGAACCGCCGGCCTGGCGCTCTCGAGTTCTCCGATCGCACACGATTGACCCCGGCGACCGGTGTGCGATTCTGCCGGGCGTTATGCACGAACAAGATCTGGCGATTGTCAAAGGGCTCGTGAGCGTGGCGTGGGCGGATGGGCGCGTCGCTGCCGAAGAACTGGAAGTCATCGAAGCGCTGCTCGATGCCTTCAACGCGACGCCGAGTGACAAGATCGAGGTCACGGAGTATGCGAAGACCGAGCGCAGCATCGATGACATCCCGCTCACCGAGCTCAGCTACGACGATCGCAGAGTTTTGCTTCAGCACGCCGTGCTGTTGACGTTCATCGACGGCGAACAACATGAAAAGGAGCGCGAGGTGCTGCAGCAGCTGTGCGTGCGGCTCCACATCCCTCGTTCGGAGGCCGTGGGCATCATCCAAGCGGCGGAAGAGCGCGCGAAGGGCTTCCTCGAGCTGCTCTAGGTGCGAGGCATGCGCCTAGCTCGAGAGGGCGCCTAGCTCGAGAGGGCGCCTAGCTCGAGATCATGCGCTCCCTCAGCCGATCGATCTCCTTCAAAAGCGCGATCGGGCTGAAGGGCTTCGTATAGTATGCGTTCGCGCCTGCGCGCGTCGCCCTGCTGCGGGACTCGTCGTCGTCGAGGGCGCTGATGATGACGACGGGCACGTCACGCGTGACCGGATCGGCGCGAAGCCGTCGACACACCTCGAAGCCGTCGTATTGACCAGGCAGCATCAGGTCGAGCAACACGATGTCCGGAGGATTCGTGGCGGCGACGTCGATCGCCTTGGTGCCGGACGCGACCGCCGTGACTTCGTAGCCGCGCGCCTGCACCAACGCTTCGATCATGCGTCGAATCGAGTCCTGATCCTCGCACACTAAAATGCGCATCTCGATCTCATGATACTCTGAACGACTCGCCGTCACACCCAGCAATCGCGCGTGGGGTGGGCCGCGCACCGACAAGCGCCTCCACCGAGGCAAGCTGTCGGCGAGTCGCCTATTGGCGAAGGAGTTCCACTCGAGTTTGAGTGTCGGCGCCTTCGGTTTCACCAAGAACGAGCGTCGTGCCCAGCCTTCCCGCTGCCGCGTGTGCGACGAGCAGAGAGATTCCGCCGGGCCGGCCCAGGTGCGTCGGATCTTTCGTTTGTTCGAGCAGCTCTCGGCGAGCTGTGATGGGAACGGTGGGCCCCGCATCGATCACCTGGACCCCCACGTGTGTTGGCGTGGGCCGCAGGATGATCCGGATGGAGCGCGCGCGAGGCGTGGCGAGCACCGCGTGCTCTACCAACGAACGCATCATCAATTTGAAGGCCTGCGGGTGGGTTTTCAGCGTGCACTCGTCGGGAGCATCCAGCTCCATCTCGACGTCCTCGCGGGCGCAGCGCGCGGCCAGCGCGTCGAGGACTTCGTTCACGACGGCGACCGCCGAGACGGTGGTGCGCTGCTCCTCGGTGGGGCAGCGCCCGAGCGCGCCCAGTTCACGCTGGAGATCGGAAATCGCTGCGGCGCGGCGCTGCAGGCGCTGCGCGAGCGGCGCCTGGTGACCGAGCTCCGAGGTCGCGAGCGCGGCATCTTCACGGGAGGATTCGGCCCAGTCTTTCAAGCTCGGTTCCAGGCGCGCGGCGAGCGCGATCAGCGCGGCCAAGCGTTCCGCCCCGGGCGGGGTAGGCGCGGGCTCACGAGCCTCGGACAGGGCGATGCCGGACGAGAACACCGCGGCCAGTTCTCGCGCGTACGCCTCGCCGAGCTGTTGTGCCTGCTCGAGCTCCTTGCGCAGTTCGACGACCTCCCGCTGATCGCTCGCACCGTCGGCCGGCAGAAACACGGCCTGGCGTCCGCCCTTGAATTCGAGCTTGCCGCCGTGCTGTACCGCCATGCGGCTCAGCCAGCGACGTTCGAGCTCCGCAGTCGCGGAGCTGTCGGGGCCGAGATCGACGCTGATCTTGACGAAATCGCCGTCGCGTCGAATTTCGATTTCAGGGGATGCGGTGGCCCCAGCGCCGCTCGGGTTGGCGTGCGTCTGGTTCACCAGCATGTGCAGGATGCGCCGCAGTTCGCCTTCGTCTCCGAGGACCTCGGTACCTTCGCCGGGTGCCATCTGGATGCGAGCGTTGGGCGCCACGTCACACAGCAGCGCCGCCAGATCGATGCGCCCGCGTCGAGGTGGCTGCTTGCTGGCGGGTTCCGCTTGCAGCGCGCTCAGCATCCCGATCGCGCCGTCGAGGGCGTCGAGGGTCGTGTGCACGCTCGGTGCTGAAGCGGGTGGTTCGCCGCCGGTAGGAGGGGGATTGGTGAGACGCGTGACCCCCTCCCGCAACGCCTTGGCGGCGCCGCGAGCTTCTTGAGCCAAGAGCCAGCTGATTTCGTGGCGCGTGAGCCGCTCGTTCGACACCGGAGCTATGATGCCATGCACGGCTCCCGCCGGCTATGCCGCGATGGTCCGCGTGCGGCCGCCTGGCCAGCGAGCGCTGCTCGCCGCGGTGCACGACTTTGCTGGGGCTGCAGCAGGCGGTGACGCCACGATTGCGCGGACGTGCCGCCCTGCGCCGGTCAAGGATTCGGGCTAGGGTGATGCTTCCGGTGGTGACAGACAGGCTCCCCGTGCGCGAGGCAACCCAACCGTCTTTGGTCCGGCGCGGTGTGCGCCCGATGTGGGGAGCGCTGCTCGCCGTCGTAGTGGTCGGATGTGGTGAAGAGACGCCGAGCGATCCGTTCTTGGTTCACGACACGGGAGCTGGTGGCTCGAGCGCCGAAGGGGGAGCACCCACGGACGCGGGAGGCGCCCCTTCCGAACCGGACCCGGACCTGGGGGCGCCCTGCTTGGACGACGAGCAGTGCGACGATGGGGTCGACTGCACCGACGACGAGTGTGATGACGAGGTCGGGCGCTGCCGGCACGCTCCTGACGACGCGCGTTGCCACGACGAGGTCTATTGTGACGGCGACGAGGTGTGCGAACCGGACATCGGTTGTGTCGAGGGGACGCCGGTGCCGTGCAGTGACAACGACACGTGCACCATCGATCGTTGCGTCGAATCGACTCACTCGTGCGAGTACCTGGCGCGCGACATGGATGGCGACGGCGACCCGGTCTGGAATTGTCGCGACGGTCGCGACTGCGACGATCAGAATCCCCGTGTTTCGAGCCTGCACGAGGAGGTCTGCAGCAACGGCGTCGACGACGACTGTGACGAAGAAGTGGACGAGGATGACTGTGCATCGCCGGCCTACGATCGATGCGAGCGACCGCTCACCATCGAGGAGTCGGGCAGCTATGTGCTTTCGTTCGTTGCGACCTCGGGCGACTACGGGCAGAGCTGCGTCGACGCAGGCGACTTGCTCGACGTCGTCGTCGAGATCTCGATTCCGGAGGGCCCCCCGCGTGACGTCGACGTGGTCGTGGAGGGCAACGACCTCGAACCAGCGCTCGCCCTGCAAACGGAGTGCGGCGACTCCTCCAGCGAAATATCGTGCAGTCGACCGGGGGTTCGCGATCCAGAGCTCGATCAGGTGGGCCGCGTGGCGCGTCTGCGGGCGTTCGGGCTCGCTCCGGGAAGCTACGCGCTGCTGGTGTTCGCCAATGCCGAGGGAGAAGCGGCGCTGAACGTGGCCTTCGAAGACGCGAGCCCCCCGCCCGAGAACGAAACGTGTGCGAGCGCCGCAGCGTTGGTGCCGGGCGAAGTGACCAGCGCGCTGCCGTACGCAGCCGCCGTGGATCACGAGAGCGCTTGCCGTGCGAGCTCGGGCGACCTCGTGTACGAGTTTTCGCTGGCTGAGCCGAGCGACGTCCATTGGTACGCCAGCAGCTTGGATGCGTTCGGAGAGCCGCTGATTTCGCTGCGCGGCGAGGACTGCGCGAGCCTCGCCAGTGAACTCACCTGCCGCGCGCAGGGGCCGCAGGCGCATCTGTTCGCGCGCGCCTTGCCTGCAGGCAAATACTACGCGCTGGTCTCGAGCGTGGGGCCGGCCGCGCTGAACTTGCTCTTGGAGATCGAGGCGGCGAGCGAGCCACCGGCGACGGACGACTGCACCACGGCACCGGAGTTTCCCGCGAGCGGGAGCGCGACGCTCGAGCTCGGCGAGCACACGGACTCGATCGCGCCGGGTTGCCTCGTGGGAGCGGTCGACGCGGCCTTCCAGCTGACGATCGAAGAAGCGTCGGACTTGCTCTTGCTCCAGAACTTCAGCGCGGTCGATCAGACGGCGGTCGGCCTGACTCGCGATTGCGCAGCGCCAGTGGCATTGGCCTGCGCGTCGGGCGCGCCCAGTCCCTCGCGGCTGGTCGCCCCCGCAGTCGAGCCTGGAACGTACCGCGTGATCTCCGAGTCCGCCCAGGCGAACAGCGTGCGCTTGGCGGTGTTCCAGCGACCTGCCACGAATCCCATCCTCGTGCCCTTCAGCGACGATTGCGAGACAGCGGCGGTGATCCCGGAAACTGGCGGCCACTTCTACGGCAACACCGCAACGCTCGGCCCGAACTACGAAGCGAGCTGCGACTCTGCGAGGAGCGGGCCTCCTGGGGCTGCGGATCAGATGCTGCGATTGAGCCTGAGCGAACCGCGCCGCGTGATTTTCGACATGCGGGGGAGCGAGTACGACACGCTGCTCGTGGTGCGTGAGGGCGATACGTGCCCCGGTGCGGAACTGGCTTCCGCCTGCTCGCCGAACTTCAGCGTGGCCGACTCGTACCTCGACCTGCAGCTCCCGAGTGGCGACTATTTCGTGCAGATCGACGGTTACGCTGGGGACTCTGGGCCCTGGCAGCTCGAGGTGTTCACCGCTCCGCTGTGAGTAGGTCGGCCCGCGGGCGGGGGTCTCGGGCGGAAGTTTTCCTCGCTGAAGCTTTCGGAGTATCACTGGGCGGAGTGTTTGCCCGCATCAATGTCATCGCGCTGAATACCTACCGAGAGGCGGTGCGGGCGCGCGTGCTGCATGGGTTGTTTGGGTTGGCGTTGGCCACCGGGGCTTACTGTCTGGTGGTGGCGTCGTACGCGACGCGCGACCACGAGCGCGTCGTTTCCGACCTGGGCTCCGCTTCCATATCCATTTATGGAATCATCGTCGCGGTCGTGCTGGGGGCGACGTCGCTCTACCAAGAGCTCCAGTTGAAGACGATCTTCCCGATTTTGACGCGGCCACTCCGGCGTTGGGAGTACCTCGTCGGCAAATACCTGGGCACGGTACTGACGCTTTCGGTGTTCGTGTGCATGAACACGGGGGCGCTGTTGTTGGCGCTCGCGAACATGGCGGGACGCTCGCTCGCGGTCACGCTGGGGGCTGTCGCGCTGGCGCTCGCCCTCGCGGGGGTCGCGGCGTGGAAGCTCCCGCGCTGGCGCGCGTACCTCCCGATTCCGCTCGCGCTGGCCGTGCTGTTGCTCGGTTTCCTGTACGCTGACGTCGCGCCCGATGATCGCCGCGTGCTGGCGTCGTCGGCCAGCCTCACGCTGCTCGAGGTCGGCATCGTCGCGGCGGTAGCGACGCTGTTCTCGTCCTTCTCGTCGCCGTTCCTGACGGCGATGTTCACGTTCTCGGTGTTCATCGTTGGACGCAGTGCAGACACGTTGGCAAAGCTCCCCGTAAAGATGTTCGGTGAACCGATCGCAAGAGCCGGCGAGTTCTTGAGCCACGTGGTGCCGAACCTGATGTTCTACGTACCCCCGCGGCCGCTGTTGACGGGTGAAGCGGCCAGCGGTTCCCTCGCTGACCACCTCGTGCTCGCCGCTGGGCAAAGCATAGCCTGGGTCGTCGGACTGCTCGCGCTGGCAGCGCTGGTGTTTCGCCGGCGTGATTTCCTATGAGACCGATGGTGCAGTGGTTTCGGCGCGTCGCCATAGGCTCGTTGATCGCCTGCGTGGGCCTGGGCCTGTTGACTGCGCGCGCAGTCGAAAAGGGCGAGGCCGCGGTCAGAGAGAGTGACCGGGCCTTCGATCAAGGCAAGGTGCAGGAGGCGGCGCATCACGCGCGCCGAGCGGCGGTCTATTACGCGCCTGGCGCGCCGCATCTGCGCGCTGCGTACGAGCGGCTGCGCGCGGTCGCGGCGGGGGCCGAGGCGGCAGGTGATCGCGAGACCGCGCGCTTCGCGTGGAACGCCGTGCGCAGCGCGGTACTCGAGACGCGCCATGTCGCGCTTCCATTCCCTGACGAGCTCGCCGCCGCCAACCGTGCGCTCGCGCGCCTCGAGGTGCAGGGCGATGAACCCGTGTCGCGTCGCGAGCGACTGCGCCAGATCAAGGTCGCGGAGCAGCACCTGGCGCAGGCGGCCGGCAATCGCGCGGATTGGATCCTCCTCTTGGCGCTCGGCTTCGTCGTCACCGTCACAGGGCTCGCGGGGCTCACGCTCGGTGGGCTGCAGCGCGCCGGCCACTGGCCGCGCCGGGCGCGCATCAGCGGTCTTTTGACCTTGGCGGGTGCGGTGTGTTGGGCCTGGGCAGTGGTGAGCGCGTAGGGGCGAAACGTGGATTCGGGTGCTGCGCACGACCAGTTGGGGATGAAGCTCGAAGAGTTCTTGCGCTACCTCGAGTTCGAACGCCGCGCTTCGGGGCACACCGTGGCCGCCTATCGCCGCGATCTCGCGTCGCTCGCAGGCTTCTTGCGGGAGCGCGCGGGGGGCGCGGCCCGAGTGGAGGACATCGACAAGCTGACACTGCGCACCTGGATGGCGGGTGAGGCCAGGCGCCTGAAATCCGTCAGCGTGGCGCGCCGGCTCGCCGCAGTGCGTTCGTTCATGACGTTCCTCGAGCAACGCGGAAACCTGCGGGCGAACCCGGCGCGCCAGATCAAGGTGCCGCGCCTCAGGCGCCCTCTACCCATGTTCTTGTCAGCAGCGGCGGCGGATGCCTTGATGGCAGCTCCACAGGCGGCGCCGGCCGAAGTCCCAACGCCTCAGAGCTTGCGTGACACGCTGGCGCTCGAGCTTCTGTACGGGGCAGGGCTGCGCGTCAGCGAGCTCGCGCTCCTGAACTTGGAGGACGTGTCGCTAGCCCGTCGAGAAATCCGCGTCGTGGGTAAAGGCAACAAGGAACGCTTGGTTCCGCTGGGCGGCGCCGCCGCGCGGGCCAGCGAGCGCTACCTCGAGCGGCGCAGTGAGCTCGCCCATCCCAAGTCTTCGTACCTCGATCCCCAGGCCTTGCTGGTGAGCGCCCGCGGTAAGCGGCTCTCGGTCCGGTGGATCCAGCGTTTCACGGCACGCTACGGGCTGAGTGCGGTGGGGCGCCCCGACTTGCATCCCCATGCCCTCCGCCACTCGTGCGCTACGCACATGTTGGAGGGTGGGGCTGATCTGCGACTGATCCAGGAATTTTTGGGTCACTCGAGCCTCTCCACGACCGAACGCTACACCCATCTTTCCCTGGACAAGCTGCTCGGCGTGTACGATCGCAGTCATCCGCTCGCGCAGCGAACCCGTGCTAAGAAGGCCGCGAAGAGCAGCGATGACCAGCACGGATGATTCAGCAAACGATTCGGCACGGCGCGCGGATCAGGGTTCGGACCTAACGAGCGCGCGCGGTGGGAACGCACCTCGACGCTCGCTCGGAGCCCGCCTGGTGGATGCGTGGGCAGGGGCTTCGCTGGCGGGCCTCGCCGGCGCAGCGCTCGACGCTTGGTGGACCAGCGGCGAGGCGGGCGCTTCACTGCCAGCCGCGCTGGTGGCGGCAGCGGGACTGATCGCGCCCGTGGCGGCGGTCGTGGGAGTCGTGGTGGGGGCGGTCAGCATCTTCTTGCACCCGGCGCAAGCTCCGTCGCTGGCAGGTTTGACGCGGACCCTCGATCGCTCCGCGGCGCGCGCGCGTGTGCAGGGGTGGTCGTTGTCGTTGGCCGGACCAGTGGCTTTTCTGTGGCTCTGGGTGAGCGCGAAGGTGGCGCTCGCGTGGCTGATCCAAGATGTGCCCGCGCCTGCCTCGGGCGCGGCGATGGGGGTGTTCGTCGTGGGCGCCGGGTCGCTGCTCGCGCTCGCCACACGTGGTCTGGCCGAGCACCTGGCTCAGCGCTACGAACCCTGGGGCCCGAGTCGGGCGCTGCTCTTCGGAACGCTCGGGTTCGTGCTGCTCGTCGCCGTTGCGGTGACCCTCGGAAACACCAGCGGTGCCGGTAGCGCGGTTGCCATCTTCGGCGTCTTCAAGCGCCCCGAACTCGATCTCAGAGCCAGCGGCATTTTGCTGTTGGTGGCCTTCGCCGCCTACGCGCTGCCCGCGCTGCTGCGGCGGATGCCCACGCTAGGTGCACTGGCAATCGCGATCGCGCCGCTCGTGCTGTTGCCGCTCGGCGCTGGAGCGCTCGAGGCGCCTGCGCTCAGCCTGGGCGTCGAACGGGGTTCCGCGCTCTCGAAGCGAGTGTTGCCGCTCTACCGCAAACTGTCCGACGCCGATCGTGATGGTTTCAGCGGTCGGTTCGGCGGCGGCGACTGCAACGACGCCGATCCGGCCATCAACCCCAGCGCCGACGACGTGCCCGAGAACGGTGTCGACGAAGACTGCTCCGGCAGCGACTCGAAGAAGCTGCGCTTGACGACGCCCAAGCGCGAGACCCCCAAGGACGCCAAGCAGTGGCTCGAGCAGCGCCTGGACAAGAAGTTCAACGTGCTCTTGGTCACTGTCGATACCTTGCGCGCGGACCTGGGGTACATGGGCTACGAGCGTCCGGTATCGCCCAACATCGACAAGTTGGCCAAACGCAGCACCGTGTTCGAGCGCGGCTACGCACTGGCATCGTACACATCGAAAAGCTTGCCGCCGATGTTGATCGGCAAGTACCCGAGCGAGACGCACCGCGGTTGGAGCCATTTCAACCGCTTCTCCGCCGAGGACGTGTTCGTGCAAGAGCGCCTGCAGCGGGCTGGCGTACACACGTTGAGCGTTCAGGGCTACTGGTACTTCTTCAACAAGGGGTATGGCTTCGAGCGGGGCTTCGACGTCATCGACACCAGCGCTGCGCCCAAGGTAATCCAGATGGAGGGCGACCGCTCGTTCAATAGCGACAAGTTGAGCGACGCTACGATCGCGCTGTTCAAGCGTCCCGAGCTGAACCAGAAGCAGTTCTTCATGTGGCTGCATTACATCGACCCGCATTCCGAGTACGCGGCACACGAAGGTTTCGATTTCGGCAGCGACAGCCGGGCGCGTTACGACGGCGAGGTGGCCTTCGTCGATCATCACCTGGGTCGCGTGCTGGACGCCCTCGGCGAGCAAGCCTACGCGGATCGCACCGCCATCATCCTGACCAGCGATCATGGTGAAGCTTTCAAGGAGCACGGGATGATCCGGCACGGCTTCGAGGTGTGGGAAGAGCTGGTGCGAGTCCCGCTCATCGTACACGTGCCCGGGGCGGACCCGCGGCGGGTGAGCCAGCGCCGTAGCATCATCGACGTGGTGCCGACGATCCTCGAACTCTTGAAACAGCCACCACCCACGGGCGAAGGTTTCGACTTCGTCAGCGGTCAGTCCCTGGTGCGCGACGTGCTGATGCCGCCGGGGCACCAACCGGAAGATCGCATCGTCTTCGTGGACATGGCAGCCGGACCGAACAATGCCGAGCGCCAGGCGTTCATCGAGTCCGACTACAAGCTGATCGCCAGCTCGGGTCGCACCCTGGGCTTGTACAACCTGAAGCACGATCCTGGTGAGAAAAAGGACCTCAGCAAGGACGCTGCCGTGCTCGAACGCGTCAACGAGCGCTTCAAGGCGTTCCGCCGCGAACTCAGGGTCGTCAATGTTCGACCCGAGTGAACGGCGCGGCGCGATGCCCTCTCGGCGCCAGCCGCGTCAATCGCCGATGTCGACCAGGCGCGCCGCGACCTGAACGGTATCGCCTGGCGTGACGAATACCTGAAGCACGGTGCCATCCCGCTCCGCGAGGATCGGGTTCTGCATTTTCATCGCTTCGATCAAGACGACGCGCTGGCCCGCGCTCACGCGCTCACCCGGTTCTACGAGCACCGCGGTGACCTGCCCGGGCAGCGGGGCGGTGAGCACACGGTGGCGCGAGCGCGCCTCTGCGGCGCCTCGTGCTGCCGCCATTCGCGGACGATCGCTGACGTGGCACTCGAGGCGGTGGTGTCGGGTCTTCAGCTGGACGCCGTCGGAGAAGGCCTCGAGCTCGAGCAGGCGCCCGTCGACTTCCGCCACGTTGCCGAGCAGGCGGCCCACCCGTTCGGCGGTACCGGTGTCGGAGTCGATCTGCAGGCGCAGGCGCCCACCCGCGTGGCTGGTATCCAGGGTGACCGCGAACTCGCGGCCCGCGGCGCTCACGAAGTACTTCTTCAACACTCGTCCCGCTTATCCCACGGATGGCGGGGGGCGCCAATCGCGCTGGTTCGGGCTATACTCGACCGCGTGGAATCGACGCTAGCCAGTGTCGGGGGTTCGCTGCCGGAAGTGGCGCGGAGGGCGCTCGAGGCGCTGCTCTCTGGCGAAAGTGCAGCGGTGGTTCCGTGGGGTCCTGCGGCGCCCGTGTTCGTCACGTTGCGCGGGCGGGATGGAAGCTTGCGCGGCTGTGTGGGGTCCACCAGGCCCGTCATGTCTACGGTGGCCGAAGAAACGGCGCGCAGCGCGACACTCGCCGCCACGCGTGATCCTCGGTTCCCCGAATTGTCTGCGGTCGAGTTGCCGAACATCGACATCGAGGTGAGCGTGCTGCTGCCCCCGGAGCCCGTGCTGGGACTCGGAGAGCTGGCGCCCGACCGCTACGGGGTGATCGTGCGCGAGGCGGCGGGCTCTCGGCAGGGACTGTTGCTGCCAGGCATCGACGCTATCGTCGACGCCGCGATGCAGGTCGCTATTGCGCGCCAGAAGGCTGGGATCGGCCCGGACGTACCGGTGCTGCTGAGCCGCTTCGAGGTGCTGAAGTTCAAGGAAGCGCACGCGCGCTGAGCGGCGCGCTGCCGAGCCGCGCGCGCAGAGCTACTCGTCGCAGTCGACTTCGGAGAAGAACCAGTTCTGGTAGGGGAAGATACGAGTCGCGACACTGGGACAGCCGTGGAGCTCGACGCTGTTCTCGCCCGAGATCATCGCTTCGAGGCAGCTGTCGTCACTGAAAACGGCGCGGATCTCGTGCGAGTCGTCGGCGAGTCGGTTCAGTGAGAACGTCTGGTTGCGACCGCCGTGAGGCTCGTACAAGAGCGCTTCGGTGCCGTCGTAGAGCGAACCCGCTTCGAGGTCGAGGTTGAGCCCCAGGTCCACGTGCTGAATGTGCATCTGGGTGGCGCTGCCGAGGAGCAGCCACTCTTGGTCGGACGCGCCGGTGCAAGGTACGAGCTCGACCGTGTAGCCAGTCGCTGCAGCCGCGCCTTCGATGTCGGTCACTTCACCCGAACGCAAGCAACGCGCGGTAGGCTTCGAAGCGATCAAGTAGACGTGCTCGAGCTCGGGGGCGGGGCTCACGCACTTCGGCAGATCGCTGACCATCGGCGTGTCGTCCGCCTGGAGCAACGTCGCGTCGAGCGGTGTTTCCGTGCACGCGGAGAGCCCAACCAACCACGGGACGCCCAGCGCGAGCCAGGCCGAAGGCAGCCGCGCTGAGCGAGGGGGGCGTCGAAGCCGTTGGGGGGCGTTCATGGTGGGGCGAGCGGCCGCGTGCCGGCGCAGCCAAAGGTACCACGCTCCGCCTCGCCCAGACCAGGCGCGGCGCGGCGCAAAGATCCAGTGCGGCTGGGTTGCTACAACGGCTCGAAGCTCCAACTGAACCGGTGCGTGCCGCCCTCGCTCGTGACACCGGTCCGCGCGAGCTCGACCTTGAGCGCATGCAATCGGCAGCGTCGGTCGACGAGCACCTCGGCACGGGTGAACGGTGCACGACTCGTGCCCGTTTCTGCGCCGCTCGGGTCCGAGTCGCTCGGGTCCCCGCTCTGGACCACGAACAGCGCGGGAAAATCGCTGCCACGACGCTGCGCTTTCGCAGAGAGCTGCGCGGAATCGGTCGCTCCGATCGCCACGCGCTTCATGAGCAGCGGTGGCAGCGTGATCACGCTGCTGTCCGCCGCCCGTGCCAGCTGCTCGGTCAATTCGGGGAGCGCCAGCAGTTCCGCCGTGTCGCCGACGGCGCCCGCGAACTCGTGCTGCGTGCTGTCGTCGCAAGCGTTTGCCAAGCACCAGGTGGAGCCCTCGCGGTGGATCTCGAAGGGCCGCCGCAGGCTGATCCAACCGGCGTCGAGCGCCACGGTCCATGCGCTTTGCGCGCGGTCGGGCGCGTCGGTGCTGAGCGCTTCGAGCACGACCTCGGCCCTGGCCACACGGCGGTCGTGTTCGGCTTCGGTGGTGATGATATACACCGCGCGGGTTTGCGTGGAGGCCGAGCCGTCGCGTGGGGTGCTCTGGACTCGAAAC
Source organism: Polyangiaceae bacterium (assembly GCA_025937785.1). Classification (GTDB taxonomy): domain Bacteria; phylum Myxococcota_A; class Polyangia; order Polyangiales; family Polyangiaceae; genus JAICQQ01. The sequence goes on along the minus strand of JAICQQ010000009.1, from coordinate 18,431 downwards.
TCCACGCGGGTGCTTTCGCCAACCGCGTATGCGTCGCAGCGAAAGCCGGCAGCTCGCGGCTCGGGGTCGCTGGCCGTCGTCGCGTGCGCCGGCACCACCACCTGGAAAACCACCGGCGGCGGCGGCGGCGCGGCGGAGCCACAGCCTGTGCACCCGAGCACTGCTCCGAAGAGGGCGAGTGCCAACGGCGGTGCCTGCTGCGTCATGGTTTTCTCGAGTTCGAGAGCATGCGGGAACGAGCGTGGTCGCGTCGTCCCTTTTGACGAGTGAGCGCTACCCGAACTTCAGCGAGCAGGCACGGTTTGCGCGTTTTTTGCCGGAGTGCGCAAATGGTGCGCTGCGTAGGCGCGCATACAGCATCTGCGCCGTCGAAGTCCGGCGCGGCAGTTGCGCCCGGTTTCGCGCCGCTGCGAGCGTCTTGCGCCTCGTCTGGGTCGAGCACGAAGCTTGCTTGGCTATTCGGGGTGGCCGCCTTCGTTTTTGGCGAGCCCGAAAGGCAGGACACCATGCTCCGCGATCGACTTCATGCGTCCCTCAAGCACCTCGGGATCAATGACAGTAATTACAAGGTCCTGAAGCTCTTGCCACTGATCTACGTGGCCTGGGCGGATGGGCGCATCGAACCCGCTCAGGAACAGCGGCTGCTCGATTTTGCCCACAACTATTTCGCGATCGGTGCCCACGGGGAGCGGCTGCTCAAACGCTGGATCGCAGAACGACCGACGAAAGAGTACATCCGCGAAGGTCTCCACGACCTGCTGCTGCTGGCGCATGCCCCTGATGATTGGGGATTCGACGTCGACGAGCTGCACGGGTTGCTTGCCTTCTCAGAAGCCATCGCGCGCACCACCGCAGAGGCAATGGACGCACCGACCTCGGTCGGCGCCGACGAGGAGCAGGCCTTGCGCGAGATCGCTCGCGAACTCCACATTGACGACGGCGAAAGCTGGGCAGCTCTGCTGCGGGATCTGTACGAGGACCAAGAGCGGGACTCTGCCCGCCAGCCCGAGCACCTCGCCGCGCACTGAGCGCCCGCGCGCGGTGCGTCCGCCGATCCCCCCGATCGTTGCGCTCATGCTGGATTGTTCCGTTGAAAAACGCGGACTGTCGGCCGACCCGGCCGTCTTCGTGATCGGTTTGCAGCTCTCGCGCATAATCACGCGATCCATGGGTGGAGCGTCAGTAGTGTTGCCAGCCACGAGTACCGTGTTGAGCGAGCAGTCGAGCGGGCAGCGGCGCCTTGAGCAGATGTTCAGGGACCATTACCTCCTCATCTGGCGCACGCTGCGTCGCTTGGGGCTGACCGACGACGGCGCTGCCGACGGGACACAGCAAGCGTTTCTCATCGCCGCGGAGCGCCTGGCGGAGATCCGCGAAGGCAGCGAGCGCGCCTTTCTGTTCGGCACTGCGATCAGGCTCGCGCGTTCGTCGCATCGCAGAAATCATCGCTGTCAGCTGGAAGCGGACATGGATACCCGAGTCGACACGCAGCGGCCTGCAGAAGAGGTCACGAACCATCGCAGCGCGGTGGAATTGCTCGACCGTGTGCTCAGTCGCATGGACGAAGATTTGGTCACCGTGTTCGTGCTGTTCGAGCTCGAGGGCATGTCCACACCGGAGATCGCGGAGCTGGTGCAGATCCCGGTCGGGACCGCGGCCTCGCGACTCAGGCGCGCGCGGCAAGCGTTTCGCGCTGCTGCCCAGCGACTCGAACGCGGCTCCATTCCCGCTCCACAGTCGGCAAGCGCCGCCGCGGAAAGCAAGGTGACCAGTGCACGATCCTGAACGTCTCTTGGATCAGGGGACGGACTTCGAGCGAGCCCTCTTGCGCGGCGGCTGCGTGGAACGGCCCAGCGCGCGCATGGTGCGCCGCATGGCCTTGGGCGCGGGGGTCGGCGGTGCGCTCAGCTACACGTCGAACGCTCAGGCGCTGCTCGAGACCTGGTGGGGCAAGACCGTCACCGTTGCCTTGGTAGGCGGCGGGGTGGCGGTGGGGGTCGCCGGCGCGCTCCGTTCCGGCGTCCCGGCGGGCACCCTGCCCGAAGCTGCGCCGCCGGATCGCGCAGCGCGCGTCGAGCCGCCCGTCGCGCCGCGCGAAGACCGGCCTGCGGCGTCGCCGGCCGAGGCTCCAGAGCGGGCGCTGTCCGCGCCAACGCCCGCGCCGGCAGAAGCACGCTCGCTGAAGCCCCGTCCCCGCAGCCCCAAGCCGGCGGGTTCGCTGGCAGAAGAGGTCAAGCAGCTCGACCGGGTGCGCGCGCTGATGGCCCGAGGCGCGCGCGCCGCCGCGCTCCGCGAACTGGACGGCTACGATCAGCGCTACCCCGACGGCACCCTGCGGCGGGAAGCCCGCGTGCTCAGGACGCGGGTGAGCGAGCAGCGGTAGCCCGGCAGCGCCGTGATCGCGCTAGACTCGTGGCAATGCAGGATGCAAAGCAGCTCGCCGGCGTGCTTGCCGCGCTCGTGCTCGGAGCGTGCGGCGAGGGTGACCTGCTGACGCTGGGCGAACGGACCGAGTTGCCCGTCGCGGCGGGTGAATTCGGCAACGTCGTCCGCGTCGAGGAGGTTTCGGTGGGCGGCGAGGACGACGAGAACCCGACTTTGACCGACGACATGCTCCAAATCTACTTCAACTCCGAACGCGACGGCGGTGCCGACGGCAGTGATGTCTGGTTCGCCGAACGGAGCTCGCTCGACGAGGATTTCGGCGAGCCCCGCCCGCTCGGCGGCTGGAGCGACGAGGGGTCGGACTCGAGCCCCGCGGTATCCGGCGACGGGCTCACCCTGTGGCTGGCTCACGAAGTGGAGAGCGATGGCGACTCGGAGGCGACGACCGACGTGCGCATGGTCGTACGCGAGACCACGAGCGAGCCCGACTGGCAGGGACCGGTCAGCGTGCAAGGCCTGAATACCAGCGCCGACGAGCGGCCGCGCCCCCTTGGTCAAGGGGGGGTCGTGATGCCGCTCTCACGGCGCGTAGAAACGGACGCGGGCGACACGCTGTGGCAAACGCTCTTGGCTCGCCGCGTCGGCGACGCGGAGTTCAGTGAGCCGGTTTTGCTCAGCGAACTCGTGGAGCCGGACGTGAGCGTGGTCGATGGATTCTTGTCGTTCGATGGTCTGACCCTCGTGTTCAAGTACCAACCCCCCGATGAGGATGGCGATCTCTACTGGGCGAAACGTAGCAGCGTGGACGCAGCCTTCGTGGGGGCGACGGCTGTGCCGGGTGCTGACGTGAACACCGACGCCGACGAACGCGATCCTTGGCTGAGCCCCGACGGGACGGTGCTCTACTTCGCTTCCGACCGTGAGGGCGACGCCATGGACGTCTTTCGCGCGGAGTTGGTCAGCGATTAACGTGAGGGGCCGTCAGCAGGCTGCTCGCGTCGGGATCCAGGAACGCAACGCTCTCGCCCGCCTGCCGCAGCACGCGGGCTGCTGGCAGCGAGCAGCGCGGATCTTCGAGCACCTCGCGCACGACCTCGGCCTTGGCACTGCCGAAGGCCGCGAGCGCGATGACACGCGCCTGGTGCAAGCTCGAGAGCGTCAGGGTGATACGCTGCGACGGCGGCTTGGGTGAGTCGTCGAGCGCAGCGACCCAGCCTCCGTGATCGAGCAAGCGGTGACCAGGGAACAGAGAGCAGACGTGACCATCGGGACCCAGGCCGAGCAGCGCGACGTCGAGCCGCGGCGGCGAGCCGAGCTCACGCTCGAGCGTCTCGCTGTAACGCTCGGCAGCTTGCTCGAGCTGCACGGTGTCCGCTGGTATCCGATGCACCTGGGCGGCGGGGAGGTCGAGTGGTGCGATCAATAGTCGGCGGGCCAGGCCGTAGTTCGACTCGGGGTCGTCCGGCGGGACAGCCCGCTCGTCACCCCAGAACAAATGGATCTTTCCCCAGTCCAGCGATGCCCGGACGAGCTCGGGGAGCAACGCCAAGGCAGCCGACCCGCCGGGCAGCGCCAGCGCTGCCCGGCCCCGCGCGGCGATCGCCTGAGTGAGGACGCGTGTGAGCCACTCGGCGAAAACGCGAGCGAGTTGGCTTTGGTGCTCGACGATCAGACGGGAAGGCCGCATGTTGTCGCTCCCGAAACTCGAGCATAGCGGACGCGGACACCGGAGGTAACCATGCAAATAGGGATGATCGGCCTCGGCAAGATGGGTGCCAACATGGCGCGACGGCTGATGAAGGCGGGGCACGAACTCGTCGTGTTCGATCGCGCCGCCGCTGCCATGCAGCAGCTAGCGAGCGAGGGGGCGCGGCCCGCCGAATCGTTGGCTGACGTGTGTCGCAAGCTCGCGGCGCCACGCACCATCTGCATGATGGTGCCCGCGGGTATCGTCGGAGCCGTGCTGAACGACCTGATGCCGCTGCTGCAGGGAGACGACACGCTGATCGATGGCGGTAACTCGCACTACCAGGACGACATTGCGCGCGCTGCCGAATGCCGCGCGCAGGGCCTCAACTACATCGACATGGGGACGAGCGGTGGCGTGTGGGGGCTCGAACGCGGCTACTGTCTGATGATTGGGGGAGAGGCGCGCGCTGTCGAGCGCCTCGATCCGATATTTCGCGCGCTGGCTCCCGGTCGCGGCGAGATTCCGAAGACCGCGGGGCGTAGCGACGGCAGCACGGCGGAGTTGGGCTACCTTCATTGCGGCCCCAGCGGCGCGGGGCATTTCGTGAAGATGGTGCACAACGGCATCGAATACGGGCTGATGGCAGCCTACGCCGAGGGCTTCAACATTCTCAAGCACGCCAATGCGGGCAAGCATCAAGCGGAACACGACGCGGAGACGACGCCGCTCAGAAACCCCGAGCACTATCAGTTCGACCTCGATCTCGCGGACATAGCCGAGGTCTGGCGTAGGGGCAGCGTGATCACCTCGTGGTTGCTCGATCTCACCGCGCAAGCGCTGGCGCAGGAACCGGACCTCGCGAGCTTCAGCGGGCGCGTGTCCGACTCGGGCGAGGGGCGCTGGACCTTGCAAGCCGCGAACGACGAAGGCGTGCCGGCGCACGTGCTGGCGGCGGCTTTGTTCGAGCGCTTCGGTTCGCGCGACCTGGATCAGTTTCAGAACAAGGTGCTGTCCGCGATGCGCAAGGGCTTTGGAGGCCACCTGGAACAAGGGAAGAAGTGATGGTGGAAACAGCCGACGCCTTGGTCTTCTTCGGCGCCACCGGTGACCTTGCCTACAAGAAGATTTTTCCGGCGCTGTACGCGATGGCGAAGCGCAACAAGCTCGACTTTCGGGTGATCGGGCAGGGCCGCAAGCCCTACTCCCGCGAGCAGTTGATCGAGCGCGCTCGTGCTGCCGTCGCCGAGTTACAGGATTTCGATGCGCGTGCATTCGAGCGCCTCGCGCAGAAGCTCGACTACGTTTCCGGTGACTATACCGATGCGCACACCTTCGAACGTTTGCGGGGAGCGCTGAACGGGGCGCGCCTGCCGGTCCACTACCTGGCGATCCCCCCGAGCGCATTTCCAGCCGTGGTGGCTCAGCTCAGCGCGGCGGGCTGTGCCAAACCGGGCCGGGTGATCATCGAAAAGCCATTCGGTCGTGACCTGGCGAGCGCGCGTGCGCTCAACCTGGTGCTCCAAGGCTGTTTCGACGAGCGGTCGATCTTCCGCATCGATCACTATCTCGGAAAAGAGGCGGTGCAAAACATGCTGTTTTTCCGCTTTGCCAACGCGTTCCTCGAACCCATCTGGAACCGCACGTACGTGAAGAGCATCCAGATCACGATGGCGGAAAGCTTCGGGGTGGATGGTCGCGGCCGCTTTTACGAAGAGACGGGCGTGATCCGAGACGTGATCCAGAACCACCTGTTTCAGATCGTCAGCTACCTTGCGATGGAAGCACCGTCGAGTACCTACTGCGAGGCGCTCAGGGACGAACAAGCCAAGGTCCTGCGCACGGTGCGCCCGATGAAGAGCGACGCGGTCGTGCTCGGACAGTTCGACGGTTACCGGCAACAAGCCGACGTGGCCCCAGATTCGCGCGTGCCGACGTATGCCGCGCTGAGGCTGTTCGTCGATTCGTGGCGTTGGCAGGGGGTTCCGTTCATCGTGCGAGCCGGCAAAGGCCTCGCGCGTACGATGACCGATGTCGTCGTGCAGCTGCACCGGCCACCGCCCGTCGTGTTCCACGACGAGGCCGCGCCCTACGAGAACTACGTGCGTTTTCGGCTGAGCCCGAAGGTCGGCATCGACCTCGGCGCCAACGCGAAGCGTCCAGGCGAGGGGATGCACGCGGTCCCAGTCGCCTTGAAGGTCACTGACACGGGCAAGCAAGGCGAGGGCGGCCGGATGGACGCGTACGAGCGGCTGCTCGGCGACGCGATCGAGGGCGACGCGACGTTGTTTGCGCGACAAGACCTGGTCGAGGCGGCGTGGTCGATCGTCGAGCCCGTGCTCGACTCCCCGCAGGAGCCGTCCAAGTACGCCAAAGGCACCTGGGGACCCGAGCGAGCCGGCGAGTTGGTAGCGGATCTCGGTGGCTGGGTTACCTCCTGACCTCAGAGAGTGCTCGGTGGCCGCGCTTCCCCAGCGCCGCGCGGCCGAAACGCTTGTGAGGGTTCGGTTCGGCTGATAGCGTCCGCTCGTGTTTCCGCCGCTCCTGGTTTTCCTTTCTTTGCTCGTGAACGTCGTCGCCCTTGCGGGTTGCGGTCCAGGTCCGGCGCCAGTTGTGGCAGAACCCGCTCCAGGTCCCGCACCCGTGGCGGATGCGCCTGCGCCGCAAGCTCCCGCACCGGCGCCGACTGAGGCCGCTCCCGCACCGCCGATTCAGCTGGCGTCCACGCCCTGGCCTCCGTTCACCGACACGGAAGGCAAGCCGCGGGTGGCGATCGATCTGGTGCACATGGCGTTGGTGCGCGCGGGTTACACCGCCACGACTAGCATCGTACCCGAGGGAACTCTCACCCAAGCGCTCGAGCGGGGGGAGTTCGTGGGGTCGGTGGCGCTCTGGCGCAGCGCCGAACGCGAGGCTTTCCTGCTGTATTCGGTTCCCTACCTAGAGAACCGCATGGTCTTGGTCGGGCGTGCCGGCAGCGATGTTCGCGCGCGAACCTTCAGTGAGCTCTCGGGCAAGAAGGTCGGCATCGTCGAGGGTTACGCTTACGGGCCGGAGCTCGAGGCTGCCAGGGAGCCGAAGTTCGTGAAGGGGCACAGTGAGGAGCTGAATCTGCGGGCTCTGCTCGACAAGAAGCTCGACTACGTGATCGCCGACTCGCTGCTGATGGCCCACGTGTTCGAGCAATACCCGCATCAGGCCAGTGAGCGACTGGTGGTCGCCAAGGAACCGCTCATCACGCGTACGTTGCACTTCGCCGTGCGCAGAGACTTTCCGCACGCGGCTACGATCGTCGCTCGCTTCGACGAACAGATTCGAGCGATGCTCGCCGACGGTAGCTACAACCGGGCGCTCGGGCTCAACTGGGTCAGCGTGGACGTCGACGGCGACGGTCGCACCGAGCTCGTCCCGCGCACCGACCGGGTGGGCGTGCGTCCTCCGAGCGGTGGCTACAACGTGTTGTCGGCGCCGGCCGTGCCGGCAGGCTCCCCGCCGGCGCCGGAGACTCCGCGCTACTACGTCGGCGGCAAGCACTACGAGACCTGGGACGCGGTTCCCGACGATCGCCGGCGCGAACCCGACGACGACAAGTTCATCAAGCAGTTCAGTTTTACTGCATTGGACTGGTAGCCGGAGTGGTCGGGCTATTGGCTGACCGAGCCGTGCCCGTTGCCCCAACCGCCGAGGTCGCTACCGCCAGTTCACAAGCGAGCCAGCTTCGATTAAGCACGAAGGTGCGCCATGCCGCTCGAGTCCAACCGGTTCGTGGCCGTTCTGTTCGGCACGTTGCTGGTTCAGGCTCGCGCTGGGGCGGAGGCGCCGGCAACGGGCGACGTCTATCAGGTCCGGGCGCACAGCGAGACCCACGCGCAGCTGTTCCGGCGTGCGCTCTTGCCTGGACCGAATGGAGAGCTGGTCACGACGGACACGGCGGCTCCGCTCACTGAATACGTCAGCTTGGGCGGCTACGGGTTTGCGAGCCCGCTCGGCCCGGATTCGGTAGACATCGAAGTGGCCGCGTGGGGCGGAATCGAACTGGGTGAACCGCTTTATTTGGGGCGATACGACGGCGACGTGCAGAGCGCCAACGTGCTACTGCGCGGAGCGACGCCGCTGGAGCCTCGCTTGCGCCTCGGGCGCCAGCAGGTGGCAGGTGGCGCTGCGCGCTTCGCACGTTTCGACGGCGCGTACGCCAGCGTCGCGGTCGTGCCCCCGTTGACCCTCAGCGCGTACGGCGGGTGGACCGTCTTGCCGCGCTGGGATCGAACACCCGGCTACTTCCTGCTCGGGTCCGCCGCGGACACCGAGTTGCGACACCCCGAGGCGCTCGAAGACATCGAGCGCTCCGGCTCTTGGCTGGCGGGCGGACGGGCCGCTTATGCTCGAGGCCCGCTGAGCGTGGCCGCGTCGTTCCACGAGCAGCGCGAGTCGAGTGAGCTCGGCCGCCGCAACCTGGGCCTCGACGCGCGCGCCGACGTCACCGAGAAGATTGGCCTGGGCGGCGACCTGCTGTTCGAGCTCGACTCGAGGCGCATCGCGAACCTGAACGTTTGGTCCGACCTGACGCTGCTCGGCGTCGTGGACCTGAACCTCGAGTATCTGCGCACCGAGCCGGCGTTGCTGTTGTCACGCCAGTCAGTGCTGTCGGTGTTCAGCACCGATGGTTACCACGAAGCAGGCGGCGGCTTGCGCTGGCGTGTCGACCCGCGCTTCACGCTGGGCGGCGGCGGCTGGGTGGACGTTTACGACGGCGAGCACCAGCCCGGTGCACGGCTTCACGGCAGCGCGCGCTACGCGACGAGCGGGGCGTTCCCCACCGTCGCCAGCGTCACGTACAGCCGCTTGATCGCGCCTGACAACGGCTACCATGGCATGAAGGTGGCTCTGAGCCGGCGCCTGTTGCCGCCGTTGACCGCGACCCTGCAGCTCTTCGGTTACTTCTACGACGAACCCGTCGAAGGGTATCGCACCTCGAGCATCTACTCCACCACGCTGGAGTATGCGTTGCTGGAAAGGCTGGCGCTGCTCTGGGGTGGCTCGCTCGCGCGCTCGCCGTATGCGAGCCTCGACGCTTCGACGCTGCTGCGCTTGAGCTACCAGCTCGAGGCGCCGAGCCGGGGGGCCGAATGGTGAGCAGGCGTGCGCTCGAGGCGGCACCGCTGTCGCTGGTGCTGCTCGTCGCGCTGGCGTTCGCAGCTTGTGTTGCTGCTTGTCAGGGCGCGCAGCCTCCGCGCTTTCCGCACGCGGTGCACCTGACCGAGCTCGCCTGCGGCGCCCCCGGACAGCCCGAGTGCCTGAGCTGCGCCAGCTGCCACTCGCCGTCGCAAAAGGGGCGCGCGCACAAGCTGCCGAACGCTTCGCTGTGCGAAGCTTGCCACGAGGACGACGCGCACGAAGTATCGCGGGTACTCGCGACCGTGCCGGACCGACCGCACGGTGAGATCGGGTTCGACCACGACACGCACCTGACCATGGGTCCCATCGCCGGTCAATGCGTGCCGTGTCATGCCGGCGTGGTGCGCGAGGGTCAGGCCACGATACCACCGATGAGCAAATGCTTCGAATGTCACGAGCACCAGAGCGAGTGGGATCGCGGTGAGTGCGCGCCCTGTCATCAGAAGAGCGACCTGCGACGCACGATGCCCGAGACCTTCCTGCGCCATGACGAAGATTTCATGAAGCAGCACGGGAGCCGGGCGGTCACCGACCAAAAGCTGTGTCAGTCGTGCCATTCGGAATCGGACTGCCAGGCGTGTCACGACGTGACGCAGGCGCTCAGCGTAGAGCTGCGCAAACCCGAAAAAATCGAGGCCAACTTCGTGCACCAAGGGGACTTCATGGTGCGCCATGCCCTGGAAGCGCAGGCGGCATCAGCGCGCTGCGCCAGCTGTCACGAACCGCAAGAGTGCGACAGCTGTCACGTGGCACGCGGCGTGAGCGGCAACGCGCAAGGCGCCCGGAATCCGCATCCTCCCGGCTGGGTGGGGGGCGACACCCAAGGCAGCGATTTTCATGGGCAGGTGGCGCGGCGCGACCTGCTCGCCTGCGCCGGGTGTCACGAACAGGGGCCTGCGACGAACTGCATCCGCTGTCACAAGGTGGGCGCTTACGGGGGCAACCCGCACCCCAGGGGTTGGAAGAGCGCGCGCGAACCGGCATCGGCGATGTGCCGCTACTGCCACGAGGGAACCTGAGGCATGACGGCGCCAACCAGCGGAAACCTGCGCGCGCCAGGCACGCCCCTGAGACGGTCGCTCTTGGTGCTCGGGCTGGCGCTCGGGGCGAGCGCAGGCGTCACACCGGGCTGCCTCGAGCTCCGCGAGGCGCCTGCGGATGATGGCGAGCTCACGCGCTGCGCGACCTGCCACGGCGATCCCAATCGCGAGGGCGACGCGCTCGCTCGCGCGGCACCTCCCGGCGATTTGTGGGGCTCCCAGGAGCCTTCTTATCCCGGCGTGGGGGCTCACCAGATCCATCTCTCGGCTTCGGAGACGCACCTCGCCTTCGCTTGCAACGAGTGCCACGTCATCCCCGAAACGGTCGAAGAAGAAGGTCATGCGGACGATGCGCGCCCGGCAGAAGTCGTATTCGGAGCGCTAGCCACGACCGCAGATCGCGAGCCGGAATACGACGCGGTCGCGAGGCGCTGCAGCGACACCTGGTGCCATCGAAACGCGGACGCGGTGTGGACACGACCGAAGTCGTCGCCGGACGTTTGCGGCAGCTGCCATGGGCTGCCACCGCCCGAGCCGCACCCGCAGTCGGAGGCGTGCGACGTCTGCCACGGTGACGTCGTGAACGAGCGCCTCCAGATCGAAGATCCCCGGCTACACGTGAACGGCGTGGTCGAGGTCGATATCGGAGACTGCGCGGAGTGCCACGGGGACGAAGACAGCGCCGCCCCGCCGCTGGACACCGAAGGTAACGACGCGGTAACCGCGCTCGGCGTGGGCGCTCACCGCGCCCACCTCGCGGGCGGCAGCTGGGGCCGGCCGCTCGCGTGTTCCGAGTGCCATCATGTGCCGGAAGAAGTCGACGACCCCGCGCACATCGATGCGCGGCCCGCCGAGGTCGCGCCGCGGGGCGTGGCGCAAGCTCGGGGACGTGCGCCGGCTTGGGACCGGGAGTCGGCGACCTGCGCCCAGACCTGGTGCCACTCCCCCTCGAGCGCCGGCGGCAGCTCACCCCGCTGGACCAGCGCAGCGGGCCTCGACTGTGGCGCGTGCCACGGGGCGCCGCCGCCGTTGCCGCACCCTCAAGCGCCGAACTGCGAGGCGTGCCATGGGGCGGTGGTGGGGTTTGCTGGCGAAATCATCGATCGCAGCCGCCACGTCGATGGTCACGTCGATCTCGACGTGACGGAGGACTGCGGCGCCTGTCACGGAGACGTGAACGCAGCGCCGCCGGTCGATCTCGAGGGTAATTCGAGCACCACGCTGCCGGGGGTGGGTGCGCACCAGACGCACGTGCTCGGCAGGGCGTTGGCGCGCGCCGTACCGTGCCAGGAGTGTCATCTGGTCCCGGCCGAGGTGCTCGCGCCCGGCCACCTCGACAGCCATAGACCGGCCGAGGTCGTGTTCTCCGGCGCGGCCATCGCGTTTGGCGCTGCGCCAGAGTACGCCGACGGCAGCTGTCGAGACAGCTACTGCCACGGTGCAGACTTCCCCAAGACCCACGCCTCCGGGGGCGCGGTCACTGTCCCGATCTGGACCGAGGTCGATGGGAGTCAGGCCTTCTGCGGGAGCTGCCATGGCTTGCCGCCCCCGTTGCCCCACCCGCAGATCGAGAGTTGCTCGGATTGCCACCTGAACGTGCTGCCGAGCCAGCGCGGCTTTCTATATCCCGAACTGCACGTGAACGGGAGCGTCGAAAACCTGCTGCCTTGAGTTTGCACACCGAGCTGCGGGCTCGCCCGGCTCCGCGAAACTGCTATGGTTTTGCGGCATGAGCCGCGTGCGAACACTGCTGCCGCTGCTGCTCGCGGCGCTGCTGCTCGTGGCGCTGCTGAGTGGCTGCGCCTCGGCGCCTCGTGTTCGGACGGCCTTCGATCACCGCGTCGACTTCCACGCCTTCCGCACGTTTGCGATGATGCACCCGAACCGCATTGTGCCGGGCACCGGCGGACTGGATCCATTCACACTCCACCGGGTGCGGCAGATGACCTTCACGGTGCTGAAGCAGCGCGGTCTGGTGCCCGCCGCTTACGCCGAGGCTCAGCTCCGGGTGGCCGCCTTCGCGGAACCCCGCCTCAGAACCGAAGTGATCCCTGCCAGCACGTGGACGCCGTATCCGCGCCACTACCACGGGACAGAGCTGAGAACGTTCGAAACCGTGATGATCGAGGTGCACGTCATCGACGCGCCGAGCGGCGCGGTACTCTGGTACGGCAAGGCCGAGACGATCACCGGAGCCGAAGCGACGGATGACGAGTTGTGGCCGCTGGTGCAAGCGGTGTTGGCGGAGTTTCCACCGGGTCGCGCCGCGGAATGAGCTCCGCGGGGGCGCTAGGTTCGGTGGGTTGGGGAATACGAAACAGAGACAGAAATACGAATTGGAAATGACGGTGGTGAGCGCCGCTGAGCGTTTCCGAGCGCGGTCATTCTCCGTTAGTCTTCGTATTTCTGTTCTGTACTTGTCGAGGCGCGGAGTCGCACGTGCTGGTTGGGGGCGCTACCAGGTCACGCCGGCTCCTCCCTGCACGATCGGAAAGTCCCACACGCCTCGATCCAGGTCGTATGGGCAGAGCACGACGACACCCGGAACGAGCATGGTGTGCGGCGAGAGACGCCACTGGAGAGCGACAGACGTGCCTGCCAAGAGCGCCCAGCGCGCCGCGTCGAAGTCTTCGCGCACGGCGACAGCGTTCAGGCCCAGCCGGAGTTGCGATCGGAGCCCCAGCGTCAGCTCCAGTGTCGGCGTGAGGCGATGGCCGTTCAGCAGCAACGCGCCCGCGTTCACGTCGACGAAGCTCGTGTCGGCGTTGGTGGCCGATACCTGGCTCACGGCGACGAGCGGCATGACGCTGACGAGTGCAGCGCCATAGCCGAGCAGGCGGCGACGCGCGTTGAGTTCGACCCCGAACGGGTACACCCGGCCGCCGGCGTCCCAGTCCTGGCTCAGGCCGCGGCTGAGCGCGAATTCGGGGATCGCGAACAGCTCGGGGCCGAGCCCGCGATCGACGAGCAAGACGTCGGCGGCCACGGATGTCTCGTTCGCGCCCGCGGGGGCCAGGCGCGCCGCGTGGTGAGGACTGTACGAGGCGCAGGCGAACGCCACCTGGCTGGCGAGCAGCGTCAGCCGCGTGACTCGCGCTGAATGCTGGCGGGGGTCGCGGCTGTTCGTCACGGTTCGGTCCGGCGTTCCAAAACCACCCAGACCGGCTGGTGGTCGCTGGCGTCGGTCGCTTGCGTGTGCGCCGAAAGCACTTCGTAGCCTTTGGTGAACACGTGGTCGAGGGTAAACGATCCGACCGGGCTCTCGACGGTGTCCGTCACCCCCTGGGTGGCCCAGCTATAGCCGCGGTCGGTGAAGATCTCCGCCGTGGCATCCACGCTGTTGCCCTCGAGCGTGTTGAAATCTCCAGCGATCGCCAAAGGCTCGCTGAAGCGATCGGCATCCTCGGCGATCGCCCGCGACTGTTCCAGACGCGCGCGGGGGCCGAGCCACGGTGTTTCGGTGTGGACGCTGTACACGTGCACCAGACCTTCGGGTGTGTCGAGGCTCGCCGCTACCGCGATGCGGATGCGTCCATTGGAGGGGTTACGGTGCGGGAGGATGAGCTTGTGGTCAGCGACGATGGGCCAACGCGATAGGACCGCGTTCCCGAAGTCTTTCCCCTGGTGCCTCGAGCCCGGGTAGTACACGTAGTCGAACCCGAGCTGCTCGGCGAGGGCGTCGGTGCCGGCGTTGTCCATCTCTTGCAGCAGCAGCACGCCCGCCTCGCTGAGCGCTGGGTTCTGCTCGATCTCGTCGATGGCTGTCGACACTCGCGCAGCGAACTGGATGTTGAACGTGACGAGGTTGAGGCTTTCAGCGGAACGATCGCCGGTCGTGGAGTACTGACCGTCGAAGCGCGGTCCGTCGGGATCGTCGTAGTTGTATACGACCGAACAGGCCGTGAGCGGGCCCTGGGCAAGCCCGAGCAGCAGGGGCCATAGCTGCGGACCTATTCCCCTTCGGGCGCTGGCTCGACGGACTCGAAAACGCACGGTGCCTGGAGTATCCGGGCGATCCGGCTTTGTCCGCAAGTGCGGTTGCCCTTCTGCCTCGACCGGGTGGTTTCCGAAGCTCGGGGCAAGACGCAATTGACACGCTGTGGTCGAACGCCTACCACTCTCCGAAGCAACATGATGCCGTCCCTAGCTCACCGTCGCCTCGGGTGGTCGTTCGTGGCGTTGACGCTCGCCGGTTGCTCGCCGGACTCGCTCAGCGCCACCGATGCGGACGTGGTCATCACCATGCGTGACCTCGATCGGAGCTACGCCCCGTATCGCACCTACGCGCTTCCGGACACCGTGATCGACGTGTGCGAAGCGTCCGCTTCGGGTGCGGCGGGGGCCGCTGGCGCGGCGGGGGCCGCTGGCGCGGACGCCGGCGGAGATTGCGAACCTCTGAATCACAATCACGACGAAGCGATCTTCGACTCCATGCGTGAGAACCTGGAGCAACTGGGCTTCACCGAAGTCGAGCCCGACGAAGACCCGGACGTGATGATCCTGGCCGCCGCCGTCGCTCAAGAGAGCTGGTACGTCTACTACCCCTACTGCGATTACTGGTACGGCTACTGCTTCGACTACGCGTGGGGCCCCACGGCCATCAGTTACCCTATCGGCACGCTGGCCCTGTACATGGTGTCTTGGCGCGATGCGGACGACGAAAGAGGCAGTGTTCCAGTGATCTGGCTGGGCGTGGTGAGCGGACTCCTGAGTGGTTCGGAGCAACTCGACCGAGAGCGCATCGAAGTCAACATCGATCAGGCGTTCGCGCAGTCTCGTTATCTCGGGGAAGGCAAATAGCGTGATGCTTCGGCGCATTGGGTTGGCGAGTTCGGTGCTGCTCGGCGCTGCGGTGGTCCCGCGCTTGGCATCGGCACAAACGCCGCCGCCTCCCGCGGCTGCTCCCCGAGCGCCTGCGGGTCAGCCCGCCGAGATGGCGGCTCCTGCGCCGCCTGCCGCGCCCGCTCCGCCGGCCACACCTGCGCCGCCGGCCACACCTGCGCCGCCCGCCACGCCCGAGCCGGCTGAGCCCGGCCAGGCTCCGGCAGCCCCGCCGCAGCCCGCGGAACCTACTCTCTCACCTCCGCCTCCGGCCGAGCCGAGCGAGCCCCCGCCGGCGGTGGGGTGGGGTCCGGGTGAATCAGCACCGGCGCCGGGGCCGGGCGAAACCTCCGCGTACGGAGCGGGCATCGTCGAACCACCTGCGCCGCCGCCGCCTGCGCCAGCGGGTGAGGCCGACGCGATCTCGATGTTCGCGGTGTATTACAACGTGGCGATCCCGTTCGGGGGCACGCGCGACTTTGCCGACGACTTCAGCTGGTGGGGGTTTTCCTTCGACTTCCGCCAGCGCTTGGTGCGGAAGGTGGCTTTGGGCGTATCGTTCGAATGGCAAGGTTTCGACGAAACCACGCGCGAGACGGTGACGCTGGGCGCTGTCACCGTGACCGGCACACAGGTGCGCGAAGAAACCTCGTTTCCGCTGCTCGCCACTGGTCACTACTATTTGCGGGACGCTCCGGATGGCCTGCTCCCGTTCATCGGCGCAGGTGTCGGCGGTTATCGCGTGAATCGCACGCTCGACGTGGGGCCCACGGTGCGGTTCACCGATGCCGAATGGCTATTCGGGTTTGCCCCCGAAGTCGGCGTCAGTCTCCCGTCGAGCACCGGCGCGCTGATCCTGCGTTCGAGGTTTCACATCGCACTCGAGCACGACGACATCCCACAGCAGATGTACTGGACCTTCTCCCTCGGCGGCGCCCTCTAGGCTCGCCTGTGTTGGGTCAGTCTGGAATGACGGCGACTGTGGACCACTGCGCCGCTTTTACGGGAGCGAACAGGAGCTCGGCAGGTTGGTTGGTCGCGAGATCGATACCGTGCGCGCGACCTTGCTCGCCGCTCAGGATCACCGACCACACCGGTGACGGGTTCTGCTTCGGGTAAGATGAGCCGGGGGCGGGGAACTCGAACTTGGGGTTCGGGTGGTTCACGATGGTACCGGCTTTGGTCAGCACGAAAGCGTACGAGTCGCCGGCCACGTTCGAGTGCCGCATGGATCGATCGAGGGCGCGAAAGTATTCTAGCGACAGATCGACGGTGACCACCCCCGCCTTCCGGCCGCGGCGTTCGAACGGCATCGAGAAGGTCACCATCGGGATCTCGCCGCCGCCGTCGTCGACGTAGGGTTCGCTCCAGGTGCCGCGCTTCGTGGCTCGCGAATACCAGTCCCATTGGCGATAGATCGGGGCGTACTCTGGGGGCAGCAACTGTTTGACTTGGATTCCAGACTTGCCGCGGAACACGTACAGGCAAAAGTCATCGACGCGCTCGTGGAACTGTTTCGGCTCGAACGCGACGGCCATGCCGAAGACGTGGGGTTCGGCGTCGAGCTCCGCCCGCAGCCAGCCCGTGAGCTGCGCCTCGGTCCAATCGCTGCGCCCAGCCAGCGCCGCGGCGATCACACGCGGCACCCCTGCGAGTTGCAGCAGGTCGCTGTTGATGGCGTCGGCGGTGCTGCGTACCAGGCGCTGGCGCAACTCGACCTGGGCCGCGGTGGCGTCTTGGCGTGCGGCTTCGGTGGCGCGCAGCTCTTGTTGCAGCTCGTGCGTGAACCATGCGCCGGTCGCCGCTAGCCCTAGCAGCGCCAGGCCAGAGACGCCCATCAGCATCGCCCACGCAGGATGCCGGCGCGCCCAACGTTCGCAGCGCTCTAGCGTGCCGATGGGGCGGGCGAGGATCGGCTCGTTTCGCAATAGCCGCTCGAGATCGTCGGCCAGCTCTTGGGCGCTGGCGTAGCGCTTTTCTGGCTTTTTCTCCAGACACTTCAGGCAAATGACGTCGAGATCGCGCGGGATTTTGGGTTGCAGCTCTCGCGGCGGGATCGGCTCGCGGACTACCGCCTGCATCAGGGTGTCGAGCGTGTTGTCGGCCTCGAACGGCGGGCGCCCCGTCAAGGCGTCGTAAAGGATCGCGCCGAGGGCGTAGATATCAGTGGCAGGCCCCACCTGGTCGGAGCGACCCAGAGCCTGTTCGGGTGCCATGTAGCAGGGCGTCCCGAGGATCTTTCCGGTTTGGGTCTGCTTGATGGCGTCGAGGCGCTTCGCGATCCCGAAATCGGTGACCTTGGGAGTGCCGTCCTTGCTCAGTAAGATGTTGGCGGGCTTCAGGTCGCGATGCACGATGCCGCGCGCATGGGCGGCCTGCATCGCGTGCGAAAGGATCACCAGCAGTTCGGCGGCGGGTTTCCACGCCATTGGCTTGCCGCCGAATTTGTCTTCGAGGCTGCCTCCCTCGACGTACTCGAGTGAGAAGTACGGCCGGCCCTCGGCTTCGCCCACCTCGTAGATCTGCACGATGTTCGGATGTTGGAAGCGAGCGACGGCTTCACCTTCGCTCGCGAAGCGCTCGCGCTCTTCACCCTGTGCGTGCTGCGCCAAGATCATCTTGAGGGCCACCGGACGCCCGAGCTTGATCTGCACCGCCTTGTACACGACACCCATGCCGCCGCGCCCGAGCTCTGCCTCGATTTCGTAGCCGTCGACCTTCGGGATGACGTCCTCGCCGACCGTGCCTGCGCAGAGCGGCAGGCTCGCGACGGTCTTGGCGTTCTCGATGGTAGTCGCTCGTCGGCCCATGGTTTGCCCTCGCACGCGGGCATTGCCGGGAAGGCTGGCAGACCGGGTTCGTCGGAGCAAGTGCAAGCTTGTGCCGCCAGATTTCGATGTGAAGACCGACTGCGGGTGGGCGCGGGGACCAGCGCGCGCAGGCGATGCAGGCGTGCAGCGACTTCAGCTTGACGGGTTGTCAGGCTTCGTGCTGCCGAGCATCCACCACTATCGCACCCTCGCGGATGGTCGTGCGCCGTCGGGACAGGCGACACGTGCCGGATTCGGATCATTCCTGCCTGACGAGTGCTTGCGTTAGGGATGCAGCCTGCTCGCCGTGCCCCGGCGGGGTTGGCTGGAGGGCGGGCTGTACTGGCGCTCCAACGTATTGCTTGGTGATGCCGCGCCCAGCAGCAGCAGTTGCAGCGACTGCGGTGCCAACCGCGTGGCAGTATCCCGGTCACCGCGATAGGCAGTACGTTCTGGGGCCTGTCCCTGAATTGGACGATGGCCCCGTGAACGTGAACGTGAACGTAAACGTGC